>NZ_AP018268.1:5164964-5511448 GCF_002368435.1 Kalymmatonema gypsitolerans NIES-4073 | reverse complement strand
TATCAGCAAGCTTTGGAAATTTATGAGCGACAGTTAGGCGTAAACCATCCTTATACAGTTACCTGCCGTAAAAATTTTGAAAATCTTCCTTGAGCTATGAACTCCATAGATACCGATGAAGCAGTTGATCAGTAAAAAAGTGCAATCGCCTAATTTCAAAGACTATCAAAGCGATCGGGGGCGAGTTCGGTGTATTTGACCGTGCGCTGAATATTAACGTGTTCCAAATAATCTTAAATAGCTTCAACTCTTTCTAGATAAGCATCAGCGCTTTTTGGCACGGGATAACACTAGGTTGTTAATTAGACCGTAGGTGAGAGAAGGAGTGAAAATATGCATAGAATCGAAATCAACTGATGGTAGCAGCAAACGAATGAGAGCACTGACAATAACTCCCATCGTTGTTCCCCACAGTAGTAGTTTCAACCACCAAGTCTTGCCTAGGAGACTGACAAGTTCAGCAGTACTCAGGCTGAGACCACCGATGATACCTGCAGTCATTGTAGTCTCTAGACTAACAGAGTCTAGCATACAGGAAATAAAACTACCTGTAGCCCCCATAACAACTGAAAGAAAATAAGGGTTGCGGAGCTTAACCAAGGATGAATCGGGATGGCTCACAACAAATGACCTCTAATTTGTAAAGCTATTGTGGGTTAGATACAACCCAAGTAAAGTCGATTACGAAAAAACCTTTAATCCCAAAGCCCATCAAAGCGATCGGGGGGAGTTCGGTCATTGGTGTCAACTTAAGCTAGAACCCTTATAAAATCTCGTTTCCAGGTTCCACCTGGAAATGCCCTTGAAGCGGCTAGTAACGCTGTTAAGGCAGGCAGAGCCTCTTAACAGGCATTCCCAGCCTGAGGCTGGGAACGAGGCAATCTCTTAAAGCTTGTTCTATACTGGTTTTCACTTTAAGTTGACACCTATGGAGTTCGGTGTACTTGACCGTGTGCTGAATATGACGTGTCCCAATCAACATGAACCCACTTCATATTGATCAACTCCGATACCCGTAACCCGTGACGGTACATCATATATAAGTGTTATTTCTGAGCAGTACCCTGCGCCTGTACTCCCTACTCCTCATCTCCCAAATGCGGTACATATGTACTATAATAGATATAGCGTTCACGAAGCCTAAGTTAGTGCAAAACAGGTGGGTGACAGCGTTCCGGAGATGCGTTTAACGGTTTGTCCTATGATTAAGCACTATATTCTCAGCCTCAATCCGACTGCCAAGCATGAATGGGATCGGTGTATTCTACGTGACCCACTGACCGCTAAACGCCCAGACATTGCCAAATTAGTTGCCGAAGCGGTTGGTGCGGATACAGGCAGTTATTTAGTCAGTGTAAATATTGAAGTCCAAGTGTTGGAAGAAGCTGCGGTACCACAAGCCGAACAGCTTTCCTTAAATATTGGCGAGGTGACGATCCAACCTACTCAACTGAGGGAAGTAGCTTAGGGATTTCCAAGAAATAAATTATCCATCTTGTGGGGTGGGCGTCCCCGCCCGCCCAGTTTATAGGACGGGCTGTCCGGCCCATCCCACAAGAAAAAGTTGGATATTTTTTTATTTGGAAGTCCCTTAGAACAGGACAAGAGAACAACGAGGAAATGGAGGACAAGGGAGAATTTTGACTTCCTCATCTCTCACTCCCGTACTAGAATATGTCATTTTATTTAAGAGGAATAAGTTATTTTGATGACGCAACTCAATCATTATCCAGCTGCGATCGCTCAAGCTGCCCAAAGAGTAAACGAAATAGACTCGCAGTTAATGGCAGTTCAGCACCAGATTAACCGATTTGAAGGCAATGCGGATCGCAGCGCCGCCTTTGATATCGATTTGAAAAATGATGCTCAACGCAAAGCTCGTCGCTTTGAAGTGTTACTTGTCAATCAAGAATACCAAAAAGCGATGGACACCCTGATACAATTAACTACCGAAAAGGCAAATGCTGTTGCTCATGTAGAATATCTGCGTAACCAGTTTAGTGTGGCTAAGCTGCAAGCAAGACTAGCAATAGCTCAACAACTCACAGATTTTGAATCGCGTGAATTAGTAGGTTTGTAATCAGCGCTAAGTGCGTAGACACATATCTTGCACCCAACAAGAGCCAGAGGCTCTAATATCTCGTTACCAGGTTCAACCTGGTAACGAGGGTTTGGAGCCTCTGACGACTCACTGTTGCAATTGCAAGATCTCAGTAGACACATTTTATATTTCGTAGTGAGGAATGCGCGTCCTCTTCCACCAAAGCAAGGACTAAAGTCCTTACTACAAACAAAGTCATAGCTTGTCTAAGAGTTCAGCAATTTGCTGATTAATAGCTGTGACATCAAAACGCTGGCGGGCGATCGCCTGTGCATTCTCAGCTATATTTGCTGTCTTTTCTGGTTCTTGGAGACAGGTAGTGATCACTTGCGCCAATTCATCAGGCTTTGCTGGTGTCACTAAAAAACCATTGACACCATGTTCTACTAATTCGATCGCACCGCCAGCTTTCGCAGCAACCACCGGTCTTCCGCAAAGCATACCCTCTACAATTACCCTACCAAACGGCTCTGCTGCAGTTGAGGTATGTGCAACTAAGTCACAAGCTGACATCAGCAATGGAATATCTGAACGAAACCCTAAAAATTTGACTCGATTTTCCAGTCCCAGCCTTGTCACTTGTTGATGTAATTGCTGCACGTATTCTTGTTCTCCAAAAAGTGCATCACCAACTAAGATTGCTGTGACATCAAGAGGAGATTTTGCCAGTGCTTCTATAAGTATGTGCTGTCCTTTCCAAGGTGCGAGACGGCTAAAATGTCCGACAACAAATTGTCCGTCTATCCCTAGTTGTTGTCTGATTTGCCTGACATCGGACTCTTGAATTTGATAATTTTTCGTATCAAAGCCGTTGTAAACCACTTTCGTGATGTCTGGGCGTCCTCCCGCTGCTAAAAAGGCTGCTTGGCTTGCTTGGGAATTGGCAATGACTAATGATGCAAAGCGATTGGCGCAAGTTACGGCAATCGAACGGTTGGTTTTGCTAAAGTGTTCTGGGGAAAGAATATCATGCAAATGATAGACCAAAGGACGACGGCTAAAAAAACTCGCCAGTGCGCCAACAACTAATGCTTTTTGCGTGTTGGCGTAAATTAAATCGAATTCTCTTGCTTGTTGCACAACTTTAGCAATTAAAGGTATAAGTTGACCTAAACTGCCTAATCCTTGTGCTAAGCTGCTTTCTTTGCGAACTTCTATTGCTTGAGTGGTGAGAACTTGAACTGGAATATGGTTCTGCTGTAGTAAATTTCTAAAAGAACCTTCAGCAAATAATCCCACTAAACACCTATCTTTATAGGGTTTGGCGATATCTATTAAACATAGTTCAGCCCCGCCTGGTTTACCGCTTTGATCTAGGAAGAAAATTTTCATAAGGGCTTAAGATCGGATAATAATTAATACTCAGTTTAAGTGCTACAAGAATTCGTAATTCGGAATGAAAATTTCAATTACGAATTACGAAACAGGAATTAGACAGGGAAATATCTGTATTTAATACAACCCTGGATTTGACCGATATGCCATGCCAGATATCTTAAGCTTCCAGCTAAGCTTGCTTTGTCACGGATTTTCAAACGCAAAACATCCAAACACAAGTTTAAAGCTGTTTTCACCCAGATCTTCCATGACATGAGTTTAGGTAAACCCAATGATTGATGCTTTTGATACAGTAATGGTTCGTAAAAACCAACACTCCACGAGCGGCTGCATCCGCCCATTATGCTTGTGCGAAATCGGTAATTAAGGATTGCGTCAGGGACTTCATGCAGCTTTGCTCCTGTTTGTTGAACCCTCCAGCAGTAATCAATGTCTTCAATCGCCAGAAAGGTTTCATCAAAGCCACCTACGGCTTCATGCAGTGAACGTTTGATGCCGATGTTATTACCACCTACCACTGGCAAATATGGGTGATCGAAAGCAATTCCATCACCGTTTTCAACTCTGTAGCTTTTGACTAACCAAGGTTCATTGAGTTTCCAGTGTTGATTGCGACCAGCAACAAAGTCATACTTGGACAGCGCCTCGCCCATTGCTGCTACCCAACCAGGTGCAACTTCGTCGTCGGCGTCGCAAAAAGCCAAGGCTTCACCTTTGGCAACACTTGCACCAACATTACGGGCGTGAGCTGCTCCTTTCTTATCAGACGCATCAATTACGCGAACTGATGGTATTTTTGTACTATAAGTTTGGGCGATAAGCCGGAGGCTTGACGCTTTGCGTATCGCCACTGTTTCATCACTAGAACCATTGTCGGCAACAATCACCTCCCAAGGCTGGTTCCACTGCTGATTTGCCAGTGCTTCCAGTTGCTTGGAGATTGTATCGGCTGCATTAAAAGAGGGAACAATCACACTTAACTTCATGGCTGCTAAACCAGCATTACAACAATATTATAGTTAGGCAAATAAAACACTCCGTACATCCTGCGCTATTTTGTTCCAATCGAAGTTTGCGACAGCATACTGACGACAGGCTTGTTGTGTAGGTACTGGAATTTTACCTAGGAGCACCTGTTCTAATCTTTCTGCAATGGCTGGGACTTCTATAGAGGAGGTAATTAAACCCGGTGAGAATGGTTCTAAAATTTCTGGCATTCCTCCAACGGGAGTACACACAACAGGAGTACCGCAAGCTAAGGATTCTACTATTGCCAATCCAAATCCTTCAAAAGACTGACTCGGCATCACACTTAAGTCAGCCGCTTGGTAAGCAACAGGTAACAAATGGTCTGGTAGGAACCCTAAAAATTTAACATGATTACTGAGTCCTAACTCAGTTGCCTGCTGTTGTAGTGTAGCTTGTTGTGGTCCACGTCCTGCGATCAAGAGCAAAACATCCGGAATCCTCGGTTTAATGATAGCCAAAGCTGACAACAATTTGTCAAGTCCCACTCGATTCACCAAACGGCGCGCCGTGAATAAAATTGGGCGGTCTTGGGGCCAATCTAGCTTTGCGCGAGCCTCGTGAAGTGATAGATTAGGTTGAAACTGAGTAATATCAACTCCACCTGGAATTATGTGAATTTTGTTCCAAGGAACCTGATATTGTTCATGCAATACATTACCGAATGCTTTGCTCAGAACAATCAAGCGATCGCAGCGGTTATATGTTCTTTCTTCTATCAGCTTAGCTTTGAGCCAAAGACTTAGTTTCCTCTCAACGACTTCCTCTTGACTTTCATATGCCCAAGGACCATGAAAGTTAAAGGTAATAGGCACTCCTTTTGGCAAAAGATCCAAAATTGGAAAGCTGTATAATGCAAAATGTAAATTAATGGCATCAGGTTTCGCACCTCTTGTTTTTTGAAAGTTAGTGCGGATGCTCCACAACCGTTTCCAAATAGGAGAATCTGCCGATGCCAAGTTAGTCAGTTTTATCGGCAAATTTGGTTCCGCTTCTGGTAAACCAACTCCACATAATTCAACTTGGTCTTGATTTGCTGCCAATTTCTGGGTCAATTCATAAATATACCGTTCCAATCCTCCAGGCGTTTTAGGAAACCAGCCTAGTCCCAAACAGAGAATAGACGCAGATTTTGAAGCAGCGTTTTTTGTGTTCTCTTCCACTTATGTTTCTCCAAGTAATGCTTGTCTGTGTATCTCGTTGTCATTTACTTTTTAACGCCTTTTTTTGATTTCAGCACGATTATTTATTGATGCCGACAATAGATATATTCTGTTAATGAATATCTAATCAGAACTTTTTCCTACAACTATAGATAGATGTTTATTATCATCTTCTATCTAAAGGTAAACAAATTATCATATAAAGATATAAGTTTGGTATTTTTAGAAAATCCTTAATTATACATTTTTTAAACAAAATATTTGAAGGGCAATTTGTAAGGTCAGTATAAAGTTGTAAATACGCAAAAATATTTTTTACACTCAGAAGCTATCACCGAAAAAGTACTTTGCTGCTAAGAACGCTGTTGTACAGAAAGGTTTTGTAAAGGTTTTTTTAAATGGCGTCGGGAAAACCCCTGCTATTTACCTTGGAATACACCTCTTGCATAAATATTATTTTGTCTCGCCCAGAGGCGAGGCAGCGCCGTGGTGAGCCAGCGCAGCAGTCCTTGTTTCCCTCATGTGCCACTTCCGTGCGGGGGTTCCCCCCGCTCTTGGAAAGTGGCGTCAGGCGACTGGCGTTGGTTTCCCGGAGGGAGAAACTGCGGTGCGAATGACGGTGAGTAAGCGCGCTGCAGTCCTTGTTTCTTGCGCCTAGGCGACTGGCGTAAGCAAAGAAGGCGCTCTCCGCAGGAGATACCCGATAGCCGTAACTCACATCTTGCACCAAGAAAAATTGATAGTACTTCGTCACTCAGTATGAAAGCAAAAGTCCCTTATTTAGCGAGAAAAGCCAAGAAAAATAATGTAGCTTTATCGCACATGTTTTTGGTTTGTACGGGCTTATACGGTTAGGTGCAAGATGTGAGGTAAGGCGTGGCCGTTCCCACTAGGGCTTTCCCGCGCCTAGGCGACTGGTGAGTCCAGTCCTGTTAGCGTTAGCGTGGCACGTAGGGCGTTAGCCCGTGCCTCAGGCAAGTGCCATAGGCGGGTTTCCCGCGCCCTGGGAACTGGCGTAAGCAAAGAAGGCGCTCTTTGGAGGAGATACCCGTGCCTCTTGCTCCCTTCGGGAGAGCTTCGCGCTCCAGAGGAGCTGAGTGCAATCATGCACACGCTTCGCGAACGCCCAAGCCGCGTGCCGCAGGCATAGGGCGTCGCAAAGAAGAACACAAAGAAAACGAATGAGTGCAAGAAGTCTAATGAAAGACTCCTCGACACCGCTGACTGTTAAGTGTGACTATTAGCTATAATTTGCTTCAACTATCAACGATCAATCTTCCGTAGTTTAGGAATACTGATGAAATAAAAAAATAGTTGGACAAAGGTTATTCCGTATGAATTTTTACTTTTTATTTAAAATAGAGGTTGCAAATATAATCTAGAATATGTGTTACCAAAAGTAACTGTGTAAAAGTAAAAATTTAGTGTTTTTCTGATAAAGTTTTTGTAAAAATATAGATGAAACTCGGAAATTTTAGCTTGTGTATGATCTTTCAACATATAAAAAATCTTTTAACATAGCTTGAAGTAAAACACATGAGTTGAGTAGAATTAATCAGAATTATTTGAAAAAGTTGCTTTTTGATGAAAGCAAACATTGAAGACTGACATTAACATAGAGATAAGATATAATTTGATTTTTCCATGTTACTGTAAAAGTTTTCAATGATTATTATGAACCATAAGTGGGAATTTTAATTATTTCTATCTAGAATTTCCACCAAATAGTGCAAAAGTACTATTTTTTCTATAGCTATACTCTGCTGTCTTAGAGGATGTTTAAAAGGGACTAGGGATTGGGGATTAGGGATTGGGGTAGTGGTATATCAAACGAAAAATTATGTCCGGGGCAATAAAGACCTAAACATATTTTGGGGCATTTTCCCAGTCGCTAGTCCCCAATCACGAGACAGGGAGCGGCATTCCTCCCCCACCAACTTTGTACGTATGGTGGGGGACTCCGTGGCCTCACCAGTTAAAAATGAGGTTGGAGAAGCAATTAACAATTTTGTCACTTTATGAAAAATAGATTAATTTCCAAGTTGGTTAAGTTCTACGAAAAACAACGAAATAATGGTCATTTACGACGAGGAAAAACTGCAAAATTTGTCCTCGTTGTAATTGCTGTAATAACTATTGCATTGTACTTTGCGATGAGATCTGCACCTGCCACAAACGCCTACACAACATCTTGGATAGGTAATACTTATGGTGGTGGTAGCAAATGGGTGCAGAATTATGTAGAGGGAATGTATGTTGGTCCTGATGGTACGGTCTACACCAACAGCACTTGGGATGAAGCAGGAAGAGAAGCAGGAATATATAAAGACGGTGATGTTGTTGGTCCTGACTTTGAGCTTCATGGCTGGAGCCGTGTGGGTGGCAAAGCCATAACAGCAAATAGTAAGTACATTTATCTTGCTATGTTCCAGGGATCAATGGGCAAGATAAACGAGGATTACCCACCAGAAGGAACATCTTGGTACTGTGTAAGACGCTATAACTTGTCTGGAAAGGCTGCGGGTTTTGCTGGAGGACGTGGCTATGACAAAAGTATGTTGATTGTCAGCACGAAAAACCCAGTTACGGGATTAGCAACTGTAGGAAATCAGTTGTATGTGAGTATTGCTAAGGCAAATCGCATCTCGGTCTACAACACTGACACAATGGGGGAAGTACGCAATTTTTCTGTTTCCAGCCCAGGACAGATAACAATTGATAAACAGGGAAATCTATGGATAATACAAGGCAAAAATGGCAGTACTCCTGCTCAGATTTTGCATTATTCAGCAGAAGGTAAGCGCCTGCCTAAGGTGATTGCAGATGTTGTTGACCCGAGTGCGATCGCGATCGATAATCAAGGCAGACTTTTGGTAGCAGAAAATGGACCTCGTCAGCAAGTACTGATTTACAACATTGCAGGCAAACCGAAACAAGTGGGAACATTCGGTATTGAGCGTGGCATTTTTGCAGGTGTTCCTGGTGAAGTTGGAGATTTGAAATTTTACGGCATAAGCGGCGTGGGTACAGATGCAGCAGGTAATATCTATGTGAATAGTAATGGTTTTCATAATGCAGGAACCGACTTAAGAAAGTTTTTGCCATCAGGAAAGCTGCAGTGGCGCTTACTGGGTTTGCATTTTGTGGATAACGCTGATACAGATCCTCAAAGTGATGGGGTGGACGTATACACTAAGCACGAATACTTCGACATGGATTACAAAAAAGCACCTGGTAAGCAATGGAATTACAAGGCGTACACTCTAAATCCTTTTAAATACCCTCAAGATCCACGCTTGCATACATCGCCGACTTCAGTCTTCTTCCGGCGCATCCAGGGGAAACCCTTCATGTATCTCATAGACATGTATCAAAGCTTTATGCAAATTTATCGTTTCAATCCAACCACGGACGGTAAAGTTGCTATACCCTCTGCAATGTTTTTTGGCACAGTGCTCAAGGATGATAAAGTTGGAAGTTGGCCGCCAAATCAACCGCAGGAACAAAAAGATTGGATTTGGCGGGATAGCAACGGTAACGGTGCCTTTGATAAGGGTGAGTATAACATCAGGGATACAGATGATTATCCGTATCTTGGGGGATGGTGGGTAGATAGCAAAGGCGATTTATGGAAAACTTTGCGAACTCAAGAAGGTATCCGGCATTTTCCTTTACAGGGACTAGATGCTAAGGGCAACCCCATTTACTCCTACAGTTCCATGAAAAAGGATAAAACTCCTAGCCTATTTACGGATGTGCGACGGATTGAGTATTTCCCCGAAACAGACACCATGTATTTATCAGGCTTTACCAAAGACCATCCTGCGCCTGACGATGATGCTGGGGCTGTGGGGTCTGAAATTGTACGTTTTGACAACTGGAGTAAAGGAAATCGCACTCCCCGTTGGCGCACTGTAGTTCCTCATGACACGACTGGAAAGCGCGAAGTGGTTACAGTAGCGATGAGTGTGGCGGGAGATTATGTATTCTCTGTAACAGTGAAACAGTCAGAGGTCTCTGTTTATAACGCCGCAACAGGAAAGCAAGTACAAAAGTTAAAACCTGGTCCAGAAGTGGCTGGTGAAAGTGGGTGGATTGATATACCCTACGGTATCCGTGCTTTTCGCCGCTCAAATGGAGAGTACCTAGTATTTGTTGAGGAAGATTGGAAAGGAAAGGTGATTGTGTATCGGTTACCCAGATAAGCGCATATATCAATACGGTTCAGTTAAAGATTGTTGATGATAGCGTAAGCGCAGCGTGTCCGGAATGTGCCATAGATTCCACACCTGTAGAACTTTCAGATGCACTGACTTTTCACGTGGTGTGGAAAAACCAACAAAGGAACCTAACCCCCCAGCCCCCAACCCTACAGCGCTTTCGTGTAAGGTGGGCATTCCTCACCCTCCGGGTATGCCTGCCTTGCGCTTTGCGCTTACACCCGTCGCTTGGGTCGGGAAACAAGGACTGCATAGTACCGCTTCACCGCAACAGACTGCTCACCAATATCTCAAATATCCATTACGCAAGCTTTTAGGGGCAAGAAACACCCGAAGATTTGTGGTCTAATCATAAGAATAAGCGCTGTAGTAGGGAAGGGACTAAGGTAAAAGCCTCTGTCAGTAATAAAAGCTGCTCCTCTTCCCTCCCCTTTTAGGGCTATCCATTAGTCACATTTTTCTTTACAATCTTGAAATTTTTGTCTGGTATGCGTCTTGAACACTGGAATTTTAACAAGACTTGACAAAATGACGCTTCTTCTTCTCGCCAAAACTACGTTTTTATTGAGAATTAATGACGAACGAATCAGGGTTAGAAAAAACCTGAGTTATTACTCTGGCAAATGTTGAGAAAGATCCGGGTAATGGATAGTCTTTTACGGGAGGGTTAGCCAGACGTGGAGAGAGGAATGGAAGCGAGGTTCTCCAGATAAGAGTGAAAACTAAGGCATACAACGTCTCTAGATTGCTCAGCGCATAAATCCAAAAATACGTCAAAATACGTCAATTTTAAAGTTATCGTAAAAAATATACACTGACAGTTGTTATAAATTTCTATACAGTGTAATATCGTTTTGCAATCACCACTGAACTTGTAGATATTCATGAAAAAGGTAAATAAAGATATTTTGAAGAAAGGAAATTAGTGGAAAAAAGAATTTCTAACTAATGATATTGTAAATTCAGTAAACTAACAAAATATCAAAAATAATTTGGTTAAAATATTTTATTTATCTTTGAACTAAATTTCGTTAAATTTTACCCAACAAATTGCGTTTAAATGAGCATAAATCATTTGACCGTGAGATGAACAAAAACCAGCTGGTTCATTCATAACTCAGGAGCGTTCTTATAAAGACGTCAATGCTTAACTGAGCAATTTTGTGTGTCTAAGCAGCCTCAAGTTGGTTTATTCAGCGGAATGCACGCCCGCTTTAAAACCCTTATTTTCTCCCGGCTGTTTGCCGTAGCTTCCGCAGATCTAAACTTTGGCAGAGCGAGGGGAGGGCTGCAAGATGTGATTTGAAAAAATTATCTCACTTTTCAGTTAGGTCATGATTTTGTGTCATGACACAATAGTTGTATTGCGAGATTTTTCTGGCTTTAATTTCTTATTTTATTGAGGGAAAAGTATAGAAAATTGTAACATTTACAACACTGTTTGCAATAAAATTATATTTCTTAAACTAAAGATCAACATCTCTTAAATAAGAACCTGTAAAACATAAGACATAATGACACTAGTACATGACGGCGGAAATAAAGCTACCATTACAAACCAGCAAAAGAGTTACGGTATAAGTCTTTTGAATGCATGACTTTTGAATGCATGACTTCCGCCCTGCGGTACTAGAACACTAATTAAGGAATGTAACTTAGGTTGTTTCAACTATTCGCTAGTTGCAAATAAATGGTCAAAATCTCATTTTCAGATCGTCACGGCTATGATGAGTGAATCGAGTTATAGAAGGTTTATTTATATTTTTATAAGTCAATGAAAAAAATATGAATACAAAACAACTCTTCCAATTTTTCCAAACAACAAAACCGCTGTCTATTCTGAAGATGCAGAATTTTGTGGGTGCTTACCGAGTCTTAATTCAATCGGTTCAAGACAAAAAAACAGAGCGCTCGTCCGAAGGACGCGGCAACGCCTATAGCCTTTTAGTATTCTCAACTTGAAAGCCTGCTCCGTAGCTTTGTCAAGTCATTTTTGGGGTGTTATGAAATCCTTTTTAAAGCAGAATCCTAATAACTACCTGTAGTTTAAGATCCTGCATTTATCAGGGGTTGCTTCTATCAATACCGAATCAATATCAACCATTTGCAACAAGCGACCACTGTGGAGATCATATAAATGCGTATACTACATCTGACAAACCACGTACAAGAGATTGGTAACGGTATCGTTAATGTGGCGGTAGACCTCGCCTGTATGCAAGCAAAAGATGGTCACGATGTCGCTGTAGCCTCCTCTGGAGGAGAATATGAGGCATTACTAGAATCTTATGGAATCAGACACTTTGATCTAGACCAGTCAAGAACACCGCTAAATATTATTAAAGCGGTATGGCGATATCGGAAAATTGTGGATGAGTTTAAACCGGATATTGTCCACGTGCATATGATGACGGGAGCAGTGCTAGCAGCAGTTCTCAGGTTTGGCTATAAATATAGTTTAATTGCGACAGTGCACAACGAATTCCAGCCTAGTGCGGTACTGATGGGCTTGGGTGAGCGAGTGATTGTCGTCAGTCAAGCGGTGGGAGAATCTATGGCACGGCGTGGTATCCCAAAACAAAAAATGCGGGTTGTATCCAACGGCACGTTAGGAAGTCCGCGCCAGCGCAGCATTAAAGAATACCAACCGCTCCCTCTACACCACCCTGCGATTGCAACAGTATCGGGGATGTATCGGCGTAAGGGAATCGGGGAATTAATAGATGCTTTTGTTGAAATTGCCGGCGATTTTCCCGATGCCCATTTGTACTTGGTAGGTAACGGACCTGATCGCGAGTCATTGGAAGAACAAGCGCGAAACACTCAAGCAGCTTCGCGCATTCATTTTGAGGGTTTCCAACCAGAACCAAAGAGATATCTACTAGCTACTGATATCTTCGTACTTGTTTCTCACAAAGATTCCTCACCCCTTGTGATTCCAGAAGCACGAGAAGCTGGTTGCGCGATCATTGGCTCAAACGTAGATGGTATACCTGAAGCCTTGGACGCTGGGAAAGCAGGCATTCTCGTACCAGCAAAAGACAGCCATACCTTAGCCGTAAATTTAAAGCAGTTGTTGAGCGATCGCGATCGCCTGCAATGGTGGAGGACTCAAGCATCTCAGAACCTAGAAAGGCTTAGTGCTTCTCGTGTTCATAAAGAAACACTAGCTGTCTATAGAGAGTTAGTACCAGATAATACACTCAATAATTATGAATATGCTAAAGCCAAGCTAATTCATAATTAACAAATTGAGCTAGAGATTAATTTATTCTTGATAACCCGTAATTCGTAATTGACAATCATACAGCAGTTTGCAAGTAAATGAGGTACACAACCTAGACTTCACGCGCCAGATATGAAGGCTGTTTTACTCCTGACGACTGACTTCTGACGCGAATATTGCTGCTGTAGGTGTCAATTACGAATTACGAATGAAAATCACACTATTTTTCCCCAACTATTTTTCCCCAAATTAAATTTATGCATTTTATTGTCACTGGCGGAGCAGGCTTTATTGGTTCTCATCTAACTGAGCAGTTGTTATCAGAAGGTCACTCTGTGACTGTGATTGACAATTTGACGACTGGTAACTTACAAAACTTACCTGAACATTCTGGGTTAAAATTTCTGCACAAAAATATATTAGACTGTCACCCAGAAGATTTTTCTACACAGATTGATGGTATTGCTCATTTAGCAGCTACCCCATCGGTTACTGAATCATGGATCAAGCCGCTGGAAGCGCACGATAATAATCTGTCTGCAACTCTAGCCGTGATTAAACTGTGTGACGCTTTAAAGATTCCCAAGCTAGTCTTTGCTAGCTCTGCTGCTGTATATGGTAACAAAACACCTCTATCAATTTCAGAACAACATCCTCCCGATCCCATCTCTCCTTATGGTTTGCAAAAATTGGTAAGCGAGCAATATGCTGCCCTTTTTACCAAACAATGTAACTTTTCATTTATTGGCTTACGCTTATTCAATGTATTTGGACCTCGACAAGTACCTGGTTCTCAATATTCTGGAGTGATTTCCATATTTGTTGATGCAATGCTCAAAGGTTTACCCATCAACATTTATGGCGATGGTAGTCAGACAAGAGATTTTGTGTTTGTGAAAGATGTAGCGACTGCCTTTGCTAAAGCTTTAACGACTCCACTACCTGCTGGTTCAGCATTAAGTTGTAACATTGGCACAAGTAAATCAACTTCAATTCTTCAGCTTGTAAATATTATGAGAACTTATTTCCCCAAATGGGAATTAGAACCTAGCTTTGCACCTTCTCGCCCTGGAGACATTCAAGACTCGCAAGCGGATATATCCAAAGCATCATCAGTTCTAAATTTTGTACCTCAGTGGTCCGTAGAATCTGGTTTAAAAGTTTTAGTAGAATATTGCCAAGCGCTTAGCTAATAGTATTTTCCCTATAAAGTTTACAATTGATTATGATGAATTTCCTCAAAAAAATTATAAAGGAACTACACTTTTCTCTAGTGAATAGTTTTCCAGTTCCTATAGCTAATAAGCTACCATTAGGTGCGCTGACAAAAAAGGAAAGATGGTCTATTGGAATTTATACTGGCAAATCCCCTGTTGATTTCGATGCTCCTAAAGAGATAAAAAATCCTGTCTTGACACGCCGGAATGTATCAGATGTCAGGGCTGGGTTTGTTGCAGACCCTTTTATGATTAAAGTTGATAGCACCTGGTTCATGTTCTTTGAGGTGTTGAATCAACAGACACGTAGAGGAGAAATTGGGCTAGCAACGAGTGAAGATACAGTGAATTGGAAGTACGAACAAATTGTACTTGCTGAACCATTTCACTTATCTTATCCCTACGTTTTTGAGTGGATGAATGAATATTACATGATTCCGGAGAGCCATCAAGCAAACTCGATTCGATTGTACAAAGCATCCAAGTTTCCTACAGAATGGAGTTTTGTTGGAAATATCAAAAGCGGTGCGTCATTTTTAGATGCTTCTATCTTCCGTCACGCTGATAAATGGTGGTTATTTACGGAAACAAATCCTCAGCATAACTTTGACACTCTCCGTCTCTATTATGCTGATGAGTTGCTTGGTTCTTGGGTAGAACACCCAAAAAGTCCAATTATTAGTGGTAATGCACATATTGCCAGACCAGGCGGTAGAGTTTTAGTGATGAATGATAAGATTATTCGCTACACTCAAGACTGTCAGCCAGACTACGGCACACAGTTAAGAGCATTTGAAATTACTGAGTTGACAACGACAAGTTATCAAGAACGAGAAATTGACCAAAACTTAGTGCTCCAACCCACTGGTGTTGGTTGGAACGGTGCTGGTATGCACCATATCGATCCTCACTTGATCCATGAAGAGCAATGGATTGCTTGCGTTGATGGGAGAGGCTGAATTTTAATATTTTATTAAAATTTCAAGACTTGCACCTAGTCGCCTACAGGCACCAATTCTTGGGAAAAAAAGCCTGGTCGTGCAGGTTTTTTTTGTAGCTGCGGCATATCTGTTCAACCAAAAAATCAATGCTTGTCTGTATTTGCCTAGACCAAATTCAATTCTTACAATTTGCATAAATTCGTAAAAATTCATTCTATTATCTGAGCAAATACCTTTGCCAAATTGGCAAAAAATATCCGGATTGGTGGAATTATTTTTTGATTGATTATCTATAAGATAAATTAGTAGAAAATTAAAGCTAGATGCGAATTCTACATATTTTGAACCACGTCCAAGAAGTTGGGAATGGTATTGTCAATGTAGCCGTGGATTTAGCTTGTCTCCAAGCTCAAAATGGTCATAATGTGAGCGTAGCATCTGCTGGTGGACAATATGAGGCATTACTTACGACATACAATGTAAAGCACTTCAATTTGGATCAAACAAGAACACCAATTAACATCATTAAAGCTGCTTGGCGTTATTGGAAAATCATCGAAGAGTTTCAACCAGATATCGTCCATGCCCATATGATGACTGGGATTGTGCTGGCAAAGATTTGGAAGGCTTTCTCTACATATGGTCTCGTTTCCACAGTACACAACGAATTCCAGCGCAGTGCAGTGCTGATGGGTTTAGGCGATCGCGTTATAGCAGTCAGCCATGCGGTTGCTGAGTCTATGGCACGGCGTGGTATTGCACAAAACAAGTTAAGGGTGGTATCTAACGGGACTCTGGGGAGCGTTCGTATGCGAAAGCTTCAAGAGTACGTAGCGATGGAACTGCAAAGACCGGCAATTGCTACTGTAGCCGGAATGTACAAGCGCAAGGGTATTGGGGAGTTAATCGATGCTTTCGCACAAATTGGTGCTGATTTTCCAAACGCGCATCTCTACTTAGTGGGAGACGGTCCTGACCGAACTTTGTTTGAACAGCAGGCGCAAACTACACTCTTTGCTGACAGGATTCATTTTCTGGGCTTTCAAAAAGAGCCACAATCTTATATGCTGGGGTGTGACATATTTGTGCTGGCTTCACACCGTGATCCTTCTCCGCTTGTGATTCCAGAAGCCCGTGAAGCTGGCTGCGCGATCATAGCTTGCAATGTCGATGGCATACCAGAAGCTTTAGATGGTGGACAGGCGGGTATCCTGGTACCCCCCGCAAATAGCCAAGCCTTAGCAGACGCTCTCAGGCAATTGCTAAGTAGCCGCAAGCTGATGCACCAGTGGCAGTACTTAGCACAACAAAACTTAGACCGATTGAGTGTTATGCGTGTCCATGAGCAAACCCTCTTGGTGTATCGAGAGTTAACTACCAACTTAGTTGAACCTACAAAACAGTTAGCAGCGCACAGCAAAGCAAATTAGCAGTCTTCAGTTATCAGTCCTAGCTCTAAGTCAGAGGTAGTCTTTGGGTAGGAAGGGGGTAGCCGTTGATGATTCCAGCAGAAAGACGTTGATGTTGATAATACTTTTTGGCTGCCATAGCCACACCAAGGAAGCCCCACATAACGATACCACCAAGCGAAATCATCAAGCTACTAAAAACTAACTGGAAGACGATCGCAAGACTAATCGAACGAGCAGCATTGGCAAAGGGATCGCTGCGAGCTTCAGAAGTTTGGTATACGTCATACAACAGCAGCAATAATCCTCCCAAATAAGGCAGAGCTCCAAACCAACCGAGAGCGAAAAACGTATCTAGGATGCCGCTGTCAAGAACAATTTGTATAAGTTTGCCGTCTTTATCGATAATCCACGTACCGCCGATCCCGTTGCCTAAAACATTAGAAAGTGCGATACCCATGTTTCTATCGTAATTTGCTGAACGGTCTTGATAGCTTTGGTCATTCTCTAAATTTGAGATACTTCCAAAACGCTCGCTGAGCATACTGCCGAATGGCTCAATGGTCGCGAGTGGCACAACACATACTGCCATGATCAGTATGGTCAATATTAAGCGCATCTGTAGCTTTGGTTTGAGGTTCGTGAGCAAGCTGAGCAATCCCACCACCCAGCCTCCCCAAGCTCCGCGTGCCATACTTAGTAAGAATGCTAAGTAGCCTGCTACAGAAGCAGGGATACGGAATGGATTTTTGCTACTAAATAACAACAATAGCCCCGCCATCATAGTCACTGCAAATGGTCCGGGCGAGTGCATCGTACTCCACACCCGAATCTGCATTGGTGCAGGTTCTCCAAAGCTTGTCAATTTTGTTTGGGTTAACCAATACCTATCCCACTCCGGTGCTATGAGGTATTGCACTACCCCATAAACACCTGTTAAGAGGACAGACCAAACAAATACAGTCTCCATGTTTTTGCGATATTGTGGATAGTATCGCCAGTTAACAAGTATGTGGAACCCAAAAAATAGGGGAGAAATCCAGTCCAGCATTGTACGGAAGACAACAACTGGTTGGTAGTTAACGCTCCCTATCAAAAAGCCGTACAATACAGCAAAAATCGCCATGACAAACGGTAAGCCGCCCATGCGCGATGCTTTGGGTAGGTAGCGCAAGAATGTAGCAGCAGTAATCAGTGTTACTAAGAACGGCGCGAGTAAGATTGGACTTGGCTCTACCCAACCGCTCCTAAAATCTATAAGACGGCGGATCAGCGCAATCAGAAACCATATCCACCAGGTGTAACCAATGTAAAGCACCGGATATCGCACATAGAGGAACACCCCTACCAAAAAAGACCCTGCTGGAAATGCTAGACGCAGTATAGCTCCAGCACCTGCCACATAGCAGGCGAGAGTAAACAGTATGAGCGCACCGATCGCTAGCCAAGCTAGAGTTGTTGGTTGTTCTTTTTCTGATTCTTCTGGCGTCGGAACTTGATGAAATTGCCTGTAGGTCACTCAACCTCTCCCTGTCTAACAGTCGTGGTTTTTTGAAATTATCTATCAAGGCTATGAAGGCTTGTCCATCTGGAAGCAGTTGTCAGGTGTAGAAAGGACTCTACTACCCATTTTTGATGCTTGATGATGAGTTTTGTTCCAAGTACGGAAGCCTTGCCAACGTCCTTGCATCGAAGCCAACCACTTTTGTCTGGCTAAAGTTCCTTCACTTTTGTGCAACCGCCACCACTGTAGCAAACCTAACGCCTCTCGTGTCCCGACGAATATTCCCCAAAATGCAAATACAAGCTTTTGTAAAAAGGAAAAGTGTTCCAGCAAAGCTAAAGTTTCGTTGTGGACTGCATTGGTAAACGCGATATTATTAAATTTCTGGCGTTGGTCTTCGTCGAAACGCTGTGCTGGATAGTGATTGACTGCTACCTCTGGGTCATAAATAAGCTTCCATCCAGCCCGTTTTAAGGTGAGACAGAATGCTAATTCAAAGTGTACCTGCGCCCCAGTGCCTTGCATCCGTTCATCAAAGCGCAATCCTGCGATCGCACTGGTACGAAAACTCATATTTACGCCCTTAAGAACATCCACTTCACGCGGTTGTCCCACTCCTAGGTGATGGTTGCCAATCACTCGCCCAAACCACTGCAATTGACCGACGATCTCCCGGGAGTCATCGAGTAATTGGTTTCCCTGGTGAACCCAATCACGTCCCCCAACTCCGCCAATGCTGTCATCTGATAGAAAATATCCACTAATGCGTTCTAACCAATTTGGGTAGGGTGCGGCATCATCGTCAGTAATTGAAACTGTATCGCCTTCAACCACTTCCAATCCAGCGTTCATAGCTGCAACTACCCCCCCAACGGTGACTTTTACAGTCTGTAGTGGCAGTTTACAGTCTTTGAATTCTTCGAGGAATTGCCAAGTTTCGGTGTCCGTATCCCTTACTGTCACTATCACCTGATATGGTGGTTTAGTTTGCGCTTGTAGCGCCAGAAGGCAGCGTAATAGGTCTTGAGGACGGCGATAAGTTGGTATGAGAACGGTGTTCCTCATTCTTGCTTAACTCCTCAAATAAATCCACATAGGTTTGTGCCATGATATTCCAGCTATGCTGCTCGGCAACAGCACGAGCAGCTTTTCCCATCTGCTGCATTCGGATGGGATTGCTCATCATTGATGATAGTGCATCTGCCAAGGCATCGCTGTCGTCTGAGTCTGGTAAGACAACTCCGCATTCTGGTGTTACCAATTCTGCACCTCCTGTTGCTGTTGCAGTAATTACGGGAAGTCCCGAGGCCAGGGCTTCCAACAGCACCAGAGTACAAGCCTCATAACGGGAGGGAAACACAAATAAATCCACCGCCCGCATCAGCTGGGCTATATCACGCCGATATCCCAAAAAATGCACTCGCTGATTCAATCCTAAGGATTCTGCCATCGCTGGAAAGGGGCTAGCTTCAGTACTTCCCACAACCGCTAGATGTAAAGAAGGCACTTTTACCAAGGCACGCAGTACGGTATCTAAGTTTTTTCTGGAGGTGCGGATGTCTCCTGCAAACAGCGCCAAAGTCACATTCTCAGGTAAACCGAGTGTTTGGCGACAAGCGACACCTGGAGAAAACTCTTCTAAATCGACTCCATTGACAATCACCTGAATTTGAGATCGTCCTACGCCAATGTTTTCCAATTCTTGGGCGACTTTCTGGGAGACGGCGACAATAACTTGCGCTTTTTGGAAGGCTCGTTTTTCCCAAAAGGCATTCACGGCTGTATACAGCCACTGATAAAAACCATACAAATCTCGGCGGATGCGAGAAATGTGGGCGGGCGATCGCAGCCAAGAACTGTGGACAAAATGTACAGCATTCACATCAGATACTGCTTTTGTAATTGCTCCGTTAACTTTGACTACATCAACTTGGGAGCGATATTTACGCAACCAATCTGCACTTTTTTGCGAAAATATGAAATTCCGCAAAAATTCGGTTGGTAAGTTGTTGACTGAAATAGAAACCCAGTCCACTTGGCTACTTTGTTGCAATTCTGGTGCTATTTCACTTGCCAATAAGGTAAGATGATGACCTCGGCGAATTGCTTCTTTGGCAACCTCATAATTCACTCGTCCCTGTCCATCACCCTTTTTTACCTTATGGGTAACAATACATAGTTTCACGCACCACCTTCCTTTTCTTTTGAGTTTATTGATCACTTAAATGTTATGTTCTTTGTTGCGCTTTCTACGCCATTATTTCATTCATACTTTTAGCAATTTATTGACTAGCGGTCGTGGGGTGAAACTCAAAGTCAATGCTGCTATAGTTCTTAAATTAAACTTTTGTTCACAAAGCGCTCGCCAAAGATAAGGACGTGCTTGAGCTTGAATTGTTTCTTGAGAACGCAGGAAACCTAGAGCTAAAGTTGTATGAGCCTCTAACCATTTCTGCTTGAAAAACGGCTTATAGTTCTTAAGGTTTTCATCTGCCATAAACTTTTCGTAGCAAAATATTTCCGCTTCCCCTTTGCGGATTTTTGCCTGAGCATCTCCACCACCACTGAGATTTGTATCTGTTTGCTCATGGGCGCGATACCGTGTCAATCTTTCTGGATGATAGTAAGCTCCATGACCGAAACGAGAACATAGGTATGCTAAATATAAATCCCACATACCACCTACTTCTGGTGGAATACTATCCCAATCAACAAACTCGTTGCGAATGACACAAGCTGCAGCGGTGGGTACAGACTTATGTACTACGGCAATTTCATAAAAAGGTTGATGAACTCCTTTGTTTAGGCAGTTACGTTTGTAAGCCTTTGTATATTCTTCTGAAGATGAATAATTTATTTTACCTTGTCGATCTATAACGTATTGGTCACAAAAAGCTAAAATAACATCTGGGTTTTCTTCCAAAGGGGGAACAAGTTTTTCTAAAAAATCCTCGTTCCACATATCATCATCATGCAGACTGGCAACGTATTTGCCCTGTGCCATCTTAAAGGCGTTCATCTGATTGGGAAACATCCCAACATTTTCTGCATGTCTAAAAAATCGGATACGTGAATCACCAAAAGATTCAACTACCTCTAGGGGACTTTCTAGACTGCAATTATCTGAAACAATAATTTCAATATTTCGATAAGTTTGTTTAACAGCACTAGTAATTGCTTGCTTGAGATAGTCTGGTCTATTATAAGTTGGGATAATAACGCTCACTAAAGGCTCTTGTGACCTATTACTGTGTAACATATTTTAATAATCCTTTTCTTTTCTAATACAAATAGTGCCCTATCTATGGTTTGACACAGAAACAGCCTAATTGGCTTGATAATATTATCTAACTAAATGTTTTAAAAGGAAAATTTAGATATTGTGTTTTCATAAATTTTTTGTAAATGTTTGACGTGGATATCCATTGTGAATTCTTCCAGAAACAAAGCATACCCTTGTTCGCCCATGCGTCGGCATTTTTCATAATCACTAGACAAATCAGTAATCGCTTCAGCCAGCATCTTAATATCATTGGCTGGCACAAGAATACCCGTTTCCCCATCTCGTAAATATTCTGGAATGCCTCCGACTGCGGCAGCAATGACAGGTCGATAGTGAGTATAAGCTTCCAGAGTGACAAGACCAGCAGGTTCAGGCCAGATACTGGGGAAGATAACAGTAAAACACTGTTCGTAAAGTTGATTTAATTTGTCGCTATTACACCAGCCATGCCAAGTGATACGGTTGTTTATCCCTAGCTTGTGAGCTAATTGTTCCAATCGGGGTTGATCCCAACCCTCACCTGCAATATCAAGTTGAATTTGCGGATCTGTATGTACTAAGGTTTTGAGCAGCCATTCCAGCCCTTTATCAGGAACTATTCGCCCAACAAATAAAATTCGATGATTTTTGTGTGTTTCTAAACTCAAAGGTGCACTCACCATTTGCGGTGCGGAAATACCACAGCGTAGCGTTACAGTTTTTTGAGGCGGTACTCCGTTTTTAATCAACTGTCGCTGTACGTAGTCACTATTAGCAATAAAAGTTACTGGATAGCTTTGTGTGACATTGAGTAGCCGATGAGTGCCTTGTAATTCTTTCATCACTCTTTTGGGTTTACGGCTCCCACAGCCATCTATTATTTTGCCCCAGAGACATCCGAAATAAGAGAGATTGCGATCGCAAATGACGCCCTGTCCTGGTAAATATTTTGTGCCACTAGGACAATAAAGTGAGTGATTGTGAACGGTGAAGACAGTGGGACATTCTCCTGTAACTTGCAATAGTAAGTCTGGGCTGTGAATGTGTAGCAATTTAAATCGGCTCTGGTCAACTTCTTTGAGAGATTTAATAACAAAGTCACTCACTCCAGGTTGCCGAGATTGAATCAAAGAAGTGAGATAAGTTTCCGCTCCTCCGTTCCCATTTACTCTAAAGCTAGAGCAGTGATACATTAAGTTATGATCAAACTCGGGCTGCTGCAAGTTTTCCGCTCTTACCTCTGCATTAGTTATTAAGTTTGGCATGGCTCCTCCACCTTATGTTGCAATGTTCATGAGTAGATTTTTCTTGAGCAAACAAGTTCTCAATTTGCTAAGACTGGACTAGTGCATCTTTGTTCTAGATGCGGTTTTTATAGCTTTTGAGGCAGTAGAGCAAGCGATTGTCCTTTAGGGCACTGCAAAGGAGCGCTTTAGCTCTGTGATCACTGTCCGTATTATCCACCACAATTAGATCACAAGATAAGTGTTGTGGCAGGTTTATCAACACCAAAGATTCTCAGGTTTGACGCAAATTTTTTACACGGTTCCAGGTGCGGTCATCGTTATCAATCCTTAATTGAGCTGATGCTGCATCTGGTGATATTTCCAAAGCTTGCCCTTTAGCTCAAGCAACTCTTGATACCCGCCCTGTTCTACAATCTGTCCCTGTTCGAGTACGACAACTTTATCTGCTCGGACTATTGTTGATAGGCGGTGGGCGATCACAACCACCGTTCGTCCTACAGAAAGCTTTTCTATAGACTCTTGAATGAGTCGTTCTGACACAGTATCAAGAGCACTTGTTGCTTCATCCAAAATCAGAATTTCCGGATCCCGCAGTAAAGCCCGAGCAATTGCAATTCGCTGACGCTGACCGCCAGAAAGTCTCACACCTCTATCTCCAAGTTGAGTATCGAAACCTTCGGGCATTTCTTGGACAAATTCCAAAGCATTTGCGAGTCGAGCTGCTGCGTAAACTTCCTCATCTGTTGCTCCTTGCGATCCATAGGCAATATTATTACGGACAGAAGTGTTGAAAATAAAGGTATCTTGGCTGACCACGGCAATCTTCCGGCGCAGCGAGTGGATTTCAATATCCCGCAAATCAACGCCATCAATAAAAACATGACCTTGTGTTGGATCGTGAAATCGCGGAATCAAATCCGCCAATGTTGTTTTACCAGCCCCTGAAGCACCCACCAGTGCTGTCATTCTGCCTCGTTCAATCATCAGCGTGATGTTACTAAGTACTAAATTTTCGCTGTCGTAGCCAAAATCAACAGACACAAAGTCGATTGAACGTTTTAAGCCAGGAAATTCGATATGCCCATTGCGGAAATACTGTTTCTCATCAATATCCAAAAGTTTTTTAACAACTTCCGAGGAGCCGTACATTGTACTGATATGCGTCGCGACACCATTAATATCTTGAATAATTGGCACGAAACGAAAGAGAACGAAGAAAAACGTTAATAGAGAAGCTACTTGTAGTGCTCCGTTAGTTACCAAACCCGTATATGCCAGAACAATCATTCCCACGAGTATTGTGGTCGCTAACGCCTCGGCAAATGGCTTGACAACCATCCATACCAAGGCAATTTTCTTGGAAGCACTGACCAGATTCAAGCTGGCATTATAATAACGTTGACGTTCAAAATCTTCAGTGGAAAATGCGTGAACTGTACGAATTCCATTGATGAATTCTACCGCTATTGAAGTAAATCTATTGCTGGCTTTCGTTACGTCAAAACTCGCCTCACGCACGCGACCATTTAATGTAGATAACCCCACGGCTAACAAAGTGAAAAGCATCAATGAAATGACAGATAGCTGCCAAGATATCAAGAACATTGACAATAGGTAAACTACAGCGTTTATTGTTCTTGAAAATAAGAAAGCTGCATCCCCAAAAGCTTGTTTCAGCCTTTCTATTTCCGTTGTTAAAGTATTTATCAGTTCGCCAGATTTAGTATTGCTAAAATAACTAATTTTTACAGATTGTAGTTTTTCAAATATTTGTTTGCGCAGCCTATCAATTAAAGTAAGCTGAGTTATTTCGGTGTAAAGCTGTGCTACATAATTTAAGCCTGAACGCATCCAAGTGGTAATTAAAATCAATAACGAGACGCGATACAGCCGAGTGGACGCATCTGCTCCCACTCCCAAAAACACAGTATCAACCCACTGAATTCCGGTATGAAATTGTTGTTGGCTGTTGGCATCACCAGTTAAGCTTTGCAGAAGAGAAAGCAAAAGACTAACATTAAATCCCTCAAAAATTGCCGCCAGCAATGAAAACATCAATGCCATAACGGTAATTCGCGGAAAGTGTTTAAATTCTCGCAGTATCAGGTAGTTGTTCTGCCAGAACTTAGTAGTCTTTACTAAATTCTTAAGCAGATTTTGGACTGGTTTGGAAATTTTTAGCTGCATGGTCAATATTGAACTATAGTTTTCCTGGGAAGATAGAGCGCTCCAAGTACTATGTCTTACGAAAAGCCGCAACGCGTTTACGTGCGGCAAATGAACTCACTACTGTACAAAGCACTAGTTGCTATTTTGTCAGAATCAAGGCGAGGAAGAGTCACTTTGCAAGGCTTGAACCTGTATTTGCTATCACTAGCATATGGTAAGGATGCGGCGTTCAAGCCATCAGGTAACGAACAAATCACAAAGTTGGACTATCCAGATGTAATAAGTTTGACTCTGCCTCAACTTGCCATGATCCCATGATTCCTGGTAATTTATTGAGATTTCGTTGTGCTTCTGGACTCAGCCGTACTGCATCTTCCAAAGTCCAGCAACGAGGTCCTGTCAAAGTCATTTCACCACGCAGCACATTCAACAACTGCGGCAGATTATCCAGTCCGTACTTACGCATCCAAAGTCCTAGAGTTGTCAGATTCTGCTCATCTTCCTCATCGCATAAACCGCTTTGATATGCGATTGCCGAAGGCATTGTGCTGCGCGCCGCATCCACACTTGCTTTCTGGGTGAGTGTCGTTGTGCGAAACTTAAAAACCTTAAAAAGTTTACCCCGTTCTCCAATATGCCATTGGCAAGAAAAAAGTGATCCTGGTTCTGGGGAGGAAACGCGCATTAACAAAACTAATCCCAGCATGATTGGACTGACAGCAAGCAGAAAAACCAACGCTGTGAGCCACTCAGTGAGCCGCTTTAACCACGATAATACTGAGCCAACTGGTTTCGGCTGTTTATCGCTAGAAGGTATGCGTAGGAATATAGGCTTGTTGGCTGCAAGGCACGCATCTGCCCAAAATCTCAACCTTGCTTCACCGAGTTTTGGATCTATGCGTACCAAATTTACTGGAGAACGCTTTAAACACTCCACTAACAATCCCTTTTTATCCAGTGGAGGCATATAGGGCTGTTTCACTACTATAGAAGGCATAACCAGCAACTGATCCCGTCGCCATTGAAGTGTGCAGTACTGTGACGGATTATCTTGTTGTTGCTGCTTCACAGTATAGGAATTTTGTAATGTTGCTTTTATTGAGGTTGTCATATGTATTTACACTCATAGTACAGTAGATCCCAACCTGATATCGAAGCCTATTAAAGCCAAATAGTCCGACCTGTATCTTAGTCTTCACTCCAAACCTGGAGGTCAGTGAGTGGGAAAAATGATAGTACAGCTATCCCTCATAGATATTGCACATCTTCGGAGAATTTATCTTTATAAAAGATGTACAAGATACAAAAATAGTAGCCTTTAGATAAATCTAAGAAACTTCTCTCTTGTATTGTTTAAGGGGTATTTAATATCTAGGATATAAGACGCTGTAGGAATAACGGTTACGTAAATAGATTCTTTATTTACTCTTTAAACATTTCGTGCCTTTTTCCGGGAATTATTAAGCTATTATGAATAACATCGCTTGTCTAACTACGTAATAACCCTTTTGCTGCTCATTCCATGTGATTTTAACACAATCAGATGATTGCAATTAAAAAAAGCTTAATTATCAAAAATCATCAAATCACAGAAAATCAGTAATTTTTGTGGCAAAAACTTTATACAATTATCTCAATTTCAGTTTAGATAATTTTCACAATCAAGAGAATTCTTGTTGAGATAAGACGAAATTTCTAACGTTTGATTCAGTATGTTTCTTCTATGCCTCACTGTCATTTACCTGCTATATAGGATGGCTAAAAGCTAAAATAACAGCCGTGTGTATCTATTTTTACCTATATAATAAAAGATGATATCTAGAAAGAAATAATTATGTTATTTATGGTACGCTAAGTCACTACACTAGTGAAAGGCAATCGTAATTGTGACTATCTTTTGTTATAAACCATGACTCAATCGTTAGACAGTGCTTTATGAAAAGCCTGAATCAAAGTGGATCACCGTCGCAATTTCGGCTTGGGTGCGACTATCGCTTTTGTACTCTTTATTTGCAAGAAAGCGCCTAAATTGCCAAAACCTGGGCGCTTTATGGTAGGTTTTCTGATAGATTTCCACAGTTTTACCTAGATTTCATCAAGGGGCAGCTAGCTTCCCTAGTGCCCTTTCATTCTTAGATCTTTTGCAATGGTTTATCAGACAAGCCAAGACTTGGGAGATGGGGGAGACAAGGAAGCAAATTCTTCCTTGTCCTCGTTGTCCTCCTTGTCTTGCTTCACTGATGGAGATGATATCAATTACGAATTATGCTGACACTCTTGCCCCTATAAAAAAATACGGCTTATGCCAACACTGAAGGGCATATACCGCATTGAGGATTGCATTTTTGTTGTTTATTGACACTCCCACGCCTGAAAGGTGATGGGATTCTTGGGCTGAGGAAAACCATTAGCTACCTTTGGTCTTACAGAGCATTCTGCGTCATTGCAAACACCTCCTCCCTATACCCAGGGCAAACGCATCTTGTCAATAAATCTAATTTTATCAATCAGACTTTTCGTCTATTACCTATACACCAAATTTAGATACGTTTGCCCTGTCCCTATACCTTTGTACCCTTTATTTCTCCATAGCTTGTTGCAGTGCAAAGCGGTGTTGCTGTGCGTATGGAACATATGTACTAGTAGAGTTTGATACCCCGTTTGCCACAACTCCTAGTAAGTTTAACCTGCTCAGCATCGCTGTCGCTTGCGTAAGTTGGGTTCTAGTCACCCTACCAATGCTGGCTACCATAACCACGCCACGACACGATGATGCCGTAAGCATAGCATCCACTAAGCCAAGAACTGGAGTGGCATCTATAAGTATCAAGTCATAGTTCTCCTCAAATGTTGCCATGAGTTGCTGCATCCGAGGGGAACTCAACAGATTCGCTGGGTCAGCAGGTGTTGGTCCAGCGGTTAAAATATCGATGTAAGATGAGCCTGAGGACTGGATACTAATTTGGTTGGGTATAGAGACGTCACTTGTTAGTAAAGTAGAAAGCCCCTGTTCGTTGGGAAGATTCAGTTGTTTGTGTAAACTGGGATCGCGTAAGTTGGCATCAATCAGCAGTACCCGTTTATGTAAACGAGCAGCACTCATTGCTAGACCCAATGCCAGAGCTGACTTACCCTCATCGGATAAAGCTGAGGTAATCATCAAAGATTTGAACGAAGAAACAGAGTTCAAAAGTTCAATGTTTTTATAAATCAGATCTAGCGATTCCCAACGTGGTGGAGATTGCAATACCTGAATTGTCCAAGGAGCTGGGACTTGTGGCTTCCCTAAAGGTAACTTAATAACTGATTCTCTATTTTTAGCAGGTGGCAACTTAGGAGTTGTTCCCAATATCGGTAGGGCAACCTGCTTCTCCAACTCAGCTGTGGTGTGAACTGAATCATCAGCCGCTTCACGGACAAAGGCAGCAATACCTCCCAACATCAACCCAACCACTGCACCCAGCATCAGGTTCTGCTGCAGGTTTGGACCTAACTGTTCACCGGGTTGGGGTTGTTCCACAACTTCCCAGTTAAATCCTCCCTTGGCAATTTCTTGTCGCAATTGCTGTTCTGCTTTCAAAAGTTCCTGGTATCTTTCGCGGCTAAGTTGTATTTGCGGCTGTAAGCTACCATAGCGAGCTAAAATCGCGGGAAATTTTGTGAGTTCCTCACGTAGTTGTTGCTCTTTCTTCGCCAGAACTTGGTCTTTAGCGCTTAAAGACACTATTGTGGTTTGTGTGTCCACCAATTTCGCAGCGAGGTTGAGGTCAATTGCGCTCTTCTGTCCTTGTTGTAAGAGAGACGGTGCTTGGCTACTAACTTGAGCAGACTCTGCCCCTAAGGTTCGTTTTTGCTCTTGCTGCAATAATGCCTTTTGGCTTTGAAGTTGATCTACCAACTTCTGCACGTTCGGAGCTTGATCTGTAAAGCGCAAGCGTTCTTGTGCTAAAGATAGTTCTGTTTTTTGGTATTCATTCAGTAATGCTTGGTAGCGAGTAGACTGGCTCAGACGAGCTTCAACGAGGGCATTCTGTGGAGTACTTTGAAGTTGTTCTTGTAACTTTTTATATGAAGCAGATGCTTCTTGATACAGAGAACGAGTTGTGCCGCGCTCTTGCTCAATCCTGGTCAATTCGTCCTGTTTGGCTTTCGCCTGTGTCTCTGGATCTATTAATTTCTGAGATGTGCGAAACCTTTGCAAGTTAGTCTCAGCCTTTCTCACTTCATCGCCTACTTTCTTTAACTGAGCGCTGATAACTTTCAGACCATCTTTTAAGCGCTTGTCCTGCTGTTCGATGTTGTACTCTAGATAAACTTTTTGAATTGCATCCAAAACTTCATGTGTTTTAATTGGATCTTTATCGGTATATTGCACCTGAAATATTTTAGTAGCAACATTATCTTCCTTATTTTTGATTTGACTTAAAACTAAAGCGCCTTTCAACTGACCTACGGTCATGTCTGGATACTGGGGCTTAAGTTGATTAACTGCTTTTTGAAGCAGACCAGAACTTTGCATTAAGCTCAGTTGGGTTGCAGCGTCTACTTGAACAGTAGGGTCGGTAAACTGACTGTCTACACCACTACCACCTTCTTTCCTTCCTTGATAGTTAGGTTCTACCAACAGCTGCATTGAGCTTCTGTAGGTAGCAGGTGTCCTTTTTGTCATCACACCTGCAACTGCAATACAAGCCACAAATGCTGCTAAAAACCAAGGAAATCTGCGTATTAAAACCGCAAACAGTTGTCCGTAACCCTGTTCTGACTCAGTAACTGGATTTACATATGGACTTAGGCTGCTCTGAACCACCTTTACTATCCCTCAGCTAACAAATTAATTGAATAATGTATTTACGGTACAAGCTTGTTCAATAACTTGCTCGACCTTATTAAAGAAAGCCTCTTCTGAAAAGTTGGCTACAGCATGATTACGAATGTTTTCGTAATCCCAATAGATTTCCCTGGCTTCTAGTAGTGCAGCTTGCAGTGATTCGGGTGTTTGCCTCTTAAAAAAGACTCCTGTTTTACCAGGTATCTGAGTATCTAACACCCCACCCGCTCCAAAAGCAATGACAGGTGTTCCACTGGCATTTGCCTCTACAGGAACTAATCCATAATCTTCTAGGGCAGCAACTATAACAGAGTTGGCTTTAGAAAACAACTGAGTGCGTTGTGTATCAGTTACGTGTCCTAAAAACTCAATATTGCCTAATGCTTTGGACTTTAATCTCTCTTTTTCTGGACCACTTCCTGATATCAGTAACCGCCATCCCAGCCAGTTAAAAGCTTCGACTATTATATCAAGACGCTTGTAGCTGATCATCCGAGCTGAGGCAAGATAAAAGTCTTCTTTTGTATCTGAAAAAACAAATTTACTCGTGTCTATCGGATAGTTAATAACAATGGCTTTTTTACCGTAGGTATTTCTAATACGACGAGCGACAATGCTGGAGTTAGCAATGTAAAGGTCAGGTTCCTGTGCACAGGCAAGGTCTACCTTTCTCATAACTTGAAAGACTTGTTCGATTAATGGAGCAAAATATCGATAGTCTCCATACTCCCGTAAATAAGTTTCTGTATCCCACAAAAAACGGGTAACATTATGGCAAAAGCAGATGTGGCGCGCGTCTCGGTTCTTTCGCACTGCTTTGGCAAAGCTGGTGCTACTGCTGATAATGAGGTCGTATTCTTGCAAATCTAAGGCGCGAAAGGCTGGAAAATAGAAAGGAGCCATCAACCGGAAATACTTTGCTGCTCTGGGAATATTTTGCAGAAAAGTTGTGTTGACAATACGCTCACCTAAATCAATGGTTTCTTCGGGATCGTATAAGGAAGTAAAAACGTCTGCTTCAGGGTAGCGTTTGCAGAGCAATTCAAAAACGCGCTCTGCCCCTCCTTTTTGGGTTAAATAATCATGCACTAAGGCAATTTTCATATATTTTTTGTGGATTTACTTTATACAATTATCTACAAATCATAGGTTGGTGAACACTGCACCTACAGTTAACAGATTATTTTACAAATCTGATTCATGCTCCTATTTGTTTCCAAGATACTAAAAGGTTATTTTTATAATATTAATTTTTCATAAATATTTCGTAAGGATACTAGCTGGTTTTTGGCTGACTCTGATTGGTTTGCTTTTTACTCGGAAAACCCAGTAACAAACTCTACTATTGAGTTCTCGAACTTGAAAGTTGACACGTAAGCTAAGTTTTTCTAATAATGGAATCTTAGACATGAATCAAGACCTCGTTTTTCTGAGAATGATTTTTCATAATTTTTTCGATAGTATTTTTATAATTTTCTGCAAACTTTTCTTTGGTATGATTTTCTCTGGCAACTTCCCAAGCTCTTCTTGCCATCTGTTTTAACTGTTCTTTAGACTGAGTGGAAATTTTTTGGACTTCTTGCTTGATTTCTTGTATTGAACTGTCTTTTAGGATGACACCGTAATCTTTTTCCACATCTACACTAGCTTCATAGCTGACAATTGGTATTAACCCTGCATGCATACAATTAATCACGCTACCACCACCACCTTCAGAACAGGAAGGATAGACAATGCCAACGCAGTTGTTAAGGATATCTCTAAATTTCTGACTGTTTATATCAATCCATCCTACAGTGTGAATATTAGCGGTTTGATAAAGTTCTTTATAAAAAGCTTCTACAAAATCTTGTTCTTTACTTATTGGTCCGCAAATGGTTAAATGGCAATCAGGCATTTGAGCAAAGGCTTCCAATACCAAGTCTAATCCCTTGTGAACTAGACCGCCACTACCAAACCAGATAAAATTCTTGCGGCAAGTGTCAAAATCTTTTTCTTCTGACCATGAATAAACGACTTGTGTAGAAATGGGAACGCGGTAAAGGGGTTTTTTTGCATATTTCAGGGTATTCATGGTAAACTCATTCCCCAGAACTGTGGCACAATCGGCGTGTTCTAGAGCTTGATTAGGTGGTTCAAATCTCCGAGGACTCAGAGTTATGCCTCGCCTTTGCTGTAGTGCTAACAGTCTGTTGGCTTCTGCTGCATTATGGAATAAAAGATGAGCGGTGTCAGCATGGAATATTTTTACACAATCTTTATTGAGGAATGGTGCACACCTTTGCAGGTTGGAACGAGTTTCTATAAAGAATGCATATTCTTTTTGAGGTAAAAATATATCATTGTTATATTGGATAACATCAACACAGTAGCCTATGTCCAAGAAAGTTTGTGCCATTTGGTAACATTCCCAAAAATGGGTGTGGGAATTCGCGATAGGTTCGCCAGGTTTTAAGAGAAAAGGTTCAACAACGTATGAGATCAGTACGTTACCAATGGCTGGCTTATCTGGCTGGAGTGAAACCTTGCGGCGGATTTGTTGACGGACTTTAATTTTGTGTGTTAGGCGATTAACGATATTGACTGTACGCTGAGCTAATTTAGTTGCCATAAGTCTAGTGAGTTGGAAGAGTAGTGAACCATTGTTAATGCTTGGGATGCCATCAACTTGTCGAAATCAGAATCTCATAACCTTTGCATAACTTTTGCGTCTAACAAGAGATTCTTTACTACTCAACCTATGGCTTTTTTGCTACCAAAGTCAACACCATAACATCAAGTATGGGTTGACTTCGGTTAACCTAGTTACCTAAACTGCTGCCAAGGTTTTTGCTTGAGCGAAATAAGCGTTCTGCTCAGCTCGCAGTTTGTCGCACAGTCTACCTTCAGGCAGTTCTACGTCGTCATAGGTGAGGACTTGGTCTTTTGGAATATCTCGCTTGAGGCGACATCCTTCCGCTAAACCAATGGGCAAGAGGTTTTGCTCTTGGACAATGTTGGACTTTTCGCATTGTCCGTAAGTCATGTAATAGCCGATGCCATCTAGGGTTTCTCCAACTTTTAAGTCGATTTTGGCAGTGGTGACAACATCTACTAAGGGACCTCCTAAAGGACTTAAGACGTAATCTTGGAAGAGGACAGCGCGAGCAACAGACAATGGCACCTCAAAGTGACAGAGGTGGTAAGGAGTATAAAAGCTGTAGAGCGGTCCTTCACCTAACTTGTACAGGTTGAGGTAGTGTTGTTGCTTGGGATCGTCGTGAGTTCCAAATACAAATACCCCTGGACCTGGTTTTGCGCCAACCACGTAATCAACGATGCCGCCCAGTTCTTTGAGTTGTTCGACATCATACATTTTGGTCATTTCATCGACATGACCGTTAAAGTCGTATCCCAGCATTCCCCGCTTGGCAACTGTCATACCTGTGGCGTTGGCAACGATCGCCTGCTCAAAGGAGATTTTTGTGCCATCGGCAAAGCTGGTGACCATGTGAGCCTTTTGACCCCAACGTTTGGCAAATGCTTCCTGTGTGGTGGGATTGCGATAAGGGTCTTGTAAGCCTTTGATGTTACCACACAACAGCGGAGTTAGCCCTATACTTTTTACAAAACGATAAAGGTTCAATTGCACTCCTGGCTGATCGCCATCGCAAGCGGTCAGGATGACTCCTGCTTTGTCGGCGTAAACTTTGAGAATCGGACCGATGGTGCCATCGAGTTCCGCGTTCATCATAATGACATGCTTGTGATGAGCGATCGCCTCAAGCACGACATGAGCGCCAAATTCTACCGCACCTGTGACTTCAATCAGTGCATCGATACCCTCGGCACGGCACAGTAACATTGCATCTTCCGTGACTGCGTACTGATTGTGGGCGATCGCGTCTTCTAATTCAGCGACGGTAGAAACGACTTTGTAATCTTCAATCCCTGCTTCCGAATATGCTCGCTTGGCTGCATCAACACTTCGGTTGGAGATAGCAACTAACTCCATACCAGGCACGGAATTTTTAATTTGATTGGCAATTCCCCGTCCCATAAAGCCAGCACCAATCATTCCAACTTTGATGGGGTTACCTGCTTCGGCGCGGGCTTGTAAGGCGCGATCTACAATAATCATTTGGTGAAACTCCTGTGTTGATATTTGCTTGTTAGTTGTTAGTCGTGAATTATTAGTCGTGAATTATTAGTAGTTTGCCCACTGATCACTAAGGACTAAACATTTCCTCCAACGCTCATCATTCTCATCAAAGGCCAATTCTGATCTTTCTCAGAAATTTCAGTCACTTCCACAGGCCATTGAATATTGAAAAATGGGTCATTATAGCGCAATCCCCGCTCATATCCGGGTGTGTAAAACTCACCAACCTGATACACGACCTCTGCCCCATCTGTGAGTGCTTGATAGCCGTGAGCGAACATCTCTGGAACATAGAAGGCGCGATGGTTTTCTGCGGTTAATTCCACACCGACATGTTGAAGATAAGTAGGAGATTCAGGACGCATATCAATAATCACGTCATAGATAGCGCCTTGGGTACAGCGAATTAATTTCGTTTCTGCTGCTGGCGGAATTTGATAATGCATTCCCCGCAAGGTTCCTTTTTTGTGGTTAAAAGACAGATTGCATTGGGCAACTGTTGGCTTTAAACCATGCGCCTCAAATTCTTGAGCGCAGAAGGTACGGGCAAAGAAACCACGATGGTCGTGCTTCTCTTCTAGGTCAATGATGTACGCGCCTTTAAGTTCGATTTCAGTAAAAATCATGGGGAAACTCTCTTTGAATTATGACTACACAGTGGCACTAGGTAATTCCTGATTTACCTTCGTGTTGTTTGCGCCTACCTGTTGGTAGGCGCAAACAACACGAAGAAATTCTAAGGGCGGGACAAGCACACTATCTCAAAACTGTTACTGAATCAGGTTCTTGAAATAACTCTGGTTTGGCAAAAGTATCATCCCAGTACTGGGTGCAAAGCTCTGGTCGTTTCGGTGGGTTTGCAGTGTAAACAAAAAAGAGCGCTGATCTGTCTTCTGTCCTTAGGGTTCCGTGGTGTAAAGCAGTTTTTGGATCTGTAAAAATGACTGTACCCGCAGGTCCGGGACATGATTTCCATTTGTGTTGTGGGATAACTTCCTTAAGCTGTTCATCGGTGATACCTATGTAGCCTGAGCGCCAAAGCTTGTAGTAAATCCGGTAATAATTTAGGGTGGACAAGGAGGTCAAAGATAAGGGAACATATTCAAAAGGACCGTGTTTTTCTTCTACGTCGGTCAAATAAATAATTATTTTGACCATCCGGCGGTCTTCTGAGTCTTTATGCCATAGCAGTGTGCCAAACTGATTTTCGTTGGGAAAGTCTTTGCGTAAATGTACCCCTTGAAAGGCAATAGGAAGACCAATGTAATTTTCGATGATGTTAAGCAGTTTTTGTTCCCGACCCCAGTAGGAAAATTCTGGTAAGTCTGTCACTGTGTAAATTTGTGGCAGTCTTTGGGTTAGGTTGGTGTTATTTCCATCCTTCATTCTAGATAATTGAGTCTGAGATGCTTGGAGAAGATCAGATGTAGAACCTAACCCCAACTTTTCCAGAGTTGTCACGTAAACTCCATCGCGTTTGAGAGCATCGACAATGACGCGATCGCCTTCTTCCAGAGCAGGCAATTTTCCTGCATGATTCAAAAGCGCAGATCTATAACCTAACTCAGATTTCAGTTCAGATATTTTGTTTATAATAGTGTTAAGCATGGAATAACACCTTCTGGTAAATTTGGTTTTTTCTCAGTATTGATTGGCTGCTTATCCTTCATATTTTCGTAAGTTTGGAGCAGCCGGGTCCGTTGTTTCTGCCATTTTCAATTCTTTAGTAGCTACTACGTCAAAAACAGACATACCTACTAAAGCCAAAAAGGGAACTATTGTCTGGATAGCGAACACAGGCCATCTTCTCAAAGCACCTAAAAAAACTTTCAAGTTAGCTTCTTTGAAATTTTTCAAAATCATCCTACGGCAAAATTGCTTAGAGTATCCGTTTTCCTCCAGTTTTATTAAAACGTCTGACAGGTGTTTGTACTGCATTAATAGTGCTGATTTTGGCTCTTTTTGCCAATAACTCACACCTACAATACATTCTAGGTAGGTATCTTTAGTAACAATTGTCCTACCATTTGCAGCGCAATACCCAGCTAAGTATGCTAAAGATATCCAGTTATCCTCAGCTTCTTGCCAGATTTGAAGAGCGCGTTGTACCAAATCAGTGCGGTATACCGAAGCAGTGAGAAAAATGACTGCGCCAACACTTTTTGCAAAACAGTGTTCAAATATAGCTTTCCCGTCACCAGTTCCATCTTCACTATCAACATCAAACCAACGGTTACCCACTATTGTCGGTGGGTGTACTGGTTCACCTGTGATTTGGTTACGACCAGAGAAGTTCAGGAACAATAATGACAAATCCTCATGTTGTTTGAGTTGGCTAATAACATAAGCAACTGCTCTATCTTGAATGGGGTCATCATCACCAATTGTCCACACATATTTGGTTGTTGCAGACTTTAAGCAATGAATGATATTCCGCATCACACCAATATTTTCAGAATTTCTGCTGAATTTAAATGTGATATCACTGAGATTGGTTTGCCACTTCTTAATAACCTCTTGAGTCTCGTCACTTGAACAATTATCTGAAACAAAAATTTCACAATCAGATTCAAAGCCAATGATTGCTTGAGCAAGCCATGCCAGTTGCTTATCAAGTAGTTCGGCACGATTGTAAGTAGGAATGGCGATAGTGAGTAATTTATTCATGGTCAACTGTAGATGCTACATGAAACGGTATTTTTACTAATTCTTGGTTTCTAGATTTAGTAATCATCTTGTGCTTATTTGGTTGTTTTTAACCTGAGCACATTAAATGCTACTACAGAACAGGTGTGAGTATAAGTTTGTGAAGTTGTGCTAAGAATATCAGATTACGGACTTGTTGATATCTCCTTGGGCGACAAAAGAATTCCTTTTGCAGATTTCCCTACCAAAGCTAGGTAGGGAATTATTGTGGTTATTGCTAGAATTGGCCATCTTCTCAAAGCCCCAAAGAAAACCCTCCAGTTATTTTTGAGAAAATGTTTCAAAACTAATTTTCTGCAAAATTTAATACAATATCCTATTTCCATCAATTTTATATAAAGTTTAGGCAAATCAATATATTGCATTTTAAGCAATACTTTTGGTTCGCGCATCCAATGACTATCCCCGAAAGCGCTTTCTAAGTAGGTATCTTTTGTCACTTTGACACTGCCATTGGCCGCACAAAATGCAGTCCAGTATACTTGCGCCTCCATATTATTCAAGCCAGATGACCATTTTTTGACAGCAGACTGCACCACTTCTGTTCGATAAACTTGAGCAGTCATAAACCCTACGCCAGAGTGATTTTGCTCCAAACAAAATTCAAATACCGCTTTCCCCTCAGCACACACCTCTTCATCTTTAATATCAAAGCAGCGTTGATAAAGTAATTCACCAGTTGGCTCATAACGGCAGGAAAAGTTGAGAATTAATAATGTTAGTTCTGGATATTTTTTGAGATTTTCCACTACATAGCTAAGAGTTCTGTCCTGAATTGGATCATCATCACCAATTGTCCATACATATTTACTAGTGGCGGAATTTAGACAGTATGCAATATTTTTCATTACGCCTAAATTTTCGCCATTTCTATTTACAATAAATTTACTTTTACTAAAATAAGGCAGCCACTTTTTAATAATTTCAGATGTATTATCTGTAGAAGAATTATCAGAAACTATGACTTCACATTCAGATTCAAACCCTTGGATCGCTCTAGCCAGCCATGCTAGCTGTTGATCAAGTAAATGAGCGCGATTGTAAGTGGGGATGGCAATTGTAAGCAATGTTTTCATATTTCCATTTAACTCCTATGATGTCAGATTTGATTTCTTGAGATTTTGCAGTTAGACAATAAGCAAAGAGCATCATACGAGCACCCCGGCGAAAATTTTGACTACCATCACAACCAAAGAAGCAACGGGATATAGTGTTTCTGTACTTTATAGTTGTCATAAATTGCAGCCCTGTTTAAAAAATGTGGTAGATTTAGATAATTCTGATAGAATCAGTGGTGACAAAAACTTGACAATTGAAACAGTGGTTGTAGATTAAGTCTACTGACTTGGTTAAAACAGTTTGATTGTTGGGAATGTTCACCTGGGTTTATAATCCAATCGACTGTTGAACATTCAAATTATCCACTCTGCGTAGAACTTATTTCAAGAATGAATTTTGAAGCTGCTGTATGAGCTATAAACTTGTTTTTGTGATGAACATTCCCATCACACAATCTCCCTGAGTGCTTTTCAGCAATTCTGACAGTTTACTTACTCCAGAAGAAATCTTGATTAATTTGCTGAGTACGAATCAGATACTCTAGCTGCTTCAAGCGAGTGAAGCCTCTAGATAAGAAAACCTCTTCAGTCATATCGATTTGCAAGAACAAATCATACAACTGCTGCGCCCCCCGCTGTGCATTCCAATCACACTTAAAGCCAGGTAGAACGGTGTTAATTTTCTCGAAAGATACGCGGTAACTGCGATTGTCTGCACCTTGGTCGCCAAAGCTCAATTTGCAACCTGGGAAAACTCCGGCAATAATTTCGGCAATTTGTTTGACTCGATAATTATTTGCTGTATCTCCCACGTTGAAGATTTGGTTGTGTACGATATCACGAGGAGCTTCCACCGTGCAAACAATTGCTTTGCAAATATCCAGCGCGTGGACGAGTGGACGCCAAGGTGTACCGTCACTGATCATCTTGATTTCTTTGGTCGTCCATGCCAAACCTGCTAAATTGTTTAAAACAATATCAAAGCGCATTCTGGGGGAAGCACCAAAGGCAGTAGCATTCCGCATGAAAGTGGGAGAGAAGTCATCATCAGCTAGTGGCTTGACATCTCGCTCGACTAAAGTCTTACATTCTGCGTAGGCGGTTTGGGGATTAACAGGGGATTCTTCTGTGACATCACCCTCGGTAGCAACGCCATAGACACTGCACGAAGACATATACACAAAACGACGCACACCTGCTTGTTTTGCCAATTCGGCAAGACGAACTGAACCTTTATGGTTAATTTCGTAAGTGATGTGCGGTGCAAGCTGTCCAGTGGGGTCATTCGACAGTTCAGCCATGTGGACTATGGCATCAACACCTTGCAAATCCTCTACGGTGATATGGCGAATATCTTTAGTGAGAGTTTTGGCTGTGACCTGAGTACCATTGTACAACCAACCCACTTTATAAAAACCGGTGTCTACTCCGATAACTTCATGTCCCCGTTCGATTAACAAGGGAGGTAATAAGCTACCAAGATAACCTTCAGTACCAGTGACTAGAATTTTCATTGTTTTCAATTCCTATTGAAGTTCGATTTCATGTTGTAAATGAATTACCCTAGTGAGGTACGGTGCGTCACTCTGGTTAGGGTTGTTTAGGCGATCTAGTTATGATGTATTGATGGCAGCATAAATTATCGCCTCCACTCACCTTGTATACATCTGTTATGCACCGTAACACACCATTTTTAAAGTTTTGAGCTTGTCAACGATGTTACTTTCATAAATTTTCTCCAAAACCATCTCTAAATGGTATCTCGCCATCCTGACCAGTCTGTCATGTCGAGATATTGGAAGAACAAATCTTTTTTTAGGGTATTTAGATTCTTTTGGCAATCCTGCATACCAGGCTTTGGGAGAATTTGTGAAGTGAATAACGCCGCAACTGTTAAGGAGTTCGTTATACCTATTCTCGTTTTTAGGTATTCTCACATGAAACAATGCCTGTGCTAGATGAAATAAAATAAGAAATCTTGTTGCAAAAAAGCACAGGCAAACGCAATATTTAGAGTTGACTAACTACAGCTTTGAGATGCGATTGTTCAGGAATTTGGCCGACAATTGCTTTGCCAATTTCGATGGAAGATGTTGCTGCTGGAGAAGGAGCATTGCAAACATGGACGGAGTTTTGACCTTGAACAATCAAAAAGTCGTCCACTAGTTTGCCATCGTTCATCAGCGCTTGTGCGCGGACACCAGCGTGGGTGGGAACTAAATCTTCTTGTTGGACTTCGGGAATGAGTTTTTGCAAACTTTTGGTGAAGGCTGCTTTACTAAAGGAACGAATGATTTCCTGGATTCCTTCGTCAGCATGTTTAGCTGCGAGTTTCCAAAAACCAGGATAAGTCATAACTTCTGCAAAATCGCGCAAGTCAAAGTCGGTTTTGTTGTAGCCTTCACGCTTGAGGCTCAGAACTGCATTTGGTCCAGCATGTACGCTGCTATCAATCATACGCGTAAAGTGGACACCCAAGAAGGGAAAATCAGGATTGGGAACTGGGTATATTAAACCTTTGACCAGATAGCGTTTTTCTGGTGTGAGTTCGTAATATTCTCCCCGGAAAGGAACAATTTTTGCTTTCGGATCGGCTTTACCCATTTTGGCAACGCGATCGCTATGCAACCCAGCACAATTGATCACAAAGCGAGTTTCAAAAGTACCAGTGTTAGTTTCTAATACCTGATGGTTACCACTGGTAACTATTTTTTCAACCTTTGTATTGAGACGCAGTTCTCCTCCCTGCTGTTTAATAATTTCAGCATACTTGAGGCAAACTTGCTTGTAGTTTACAATACCAGTTGAAGAAACGAATATTCCCCCAACGCAAGTGACATGAGGTTCAATTTCTTTGACTTCCTCAGGAGAAATTCTCTTAACATCTATGCCATTTTCAAAACCTCGCTTGTAAAGATTTTCTAGACGAGGCAACTCTTTTTCATCAGTAGCAACTATCACTTTGCCGCAAACTTCATGGTCAATTCCATGTTCTTGGCAAAATTCCACCATTGACAGACAACCGTCACGACAAAATTTAGCTTTGAAACTTCCCGGCTTATAGTAAATGCCAGAATGAATCACGCCACTATTGTTGCCGGTTTGGTGAAAAGCCCAATTGCTTTCTTTTTCTAAAACCAGAATGCGAGCATTGGGATAGCGTTTACCTAAAGCCATCCCGGTGGAAAGACCAACGATTCCTCCACCTATAATCGCAAAATCATACATGAGTACTGTAGCTCCTGGGAATACGAAGTGTGAAGAGTAAAGAATGAAGAGTGAAAAATCAAAAATGCTGAGAGAAAAAACAAGAGTGAAGAATGAAGTGATTTTTATATCTTGTATGTTCTATCTTCTATCTTCTTCTTTTTTTCTCACCATACTTTCCAAGGAGCCTTACCATTCTTCCACAGATCCTCGAGGTAATTTTTATCTCGTAAAGTATCCATTGGCTGCCAGAAGCCATTATGCTTGTAAGCAGATAGCTTTTCCATTTCGGCAAGCTTTTCTAATGGTGTCTGCTCCCAAACAGTGGAATCATCAGCGATTAAATTGATGACTTCAGGCTCTAGCACAAAATAACCACCATTAATCCAAGCTCCATCCCCTTCTGGTTTTTCCCGAAAGCTTGTGATTTTTGTTTGTTCGTGTCCTAAGACAAGAGCACCAAAGCGTCCTGGTGGTTGGACTGCTGTCATTGTTGCTAAACTCTTTTGTTCTTTATGAAAATTAATCAGTTCTGCAACATTGATATTGCTTACACCATCGCCGTAGGTGAAGCAAAAAGTTTCATTGCCAATATGCTCTCTGACTCGCTTCAAACGTCCGCCAGTCATTGTATTATCACCCGTATCTACTAGGGTGACACGCCAAGGTTCTGCGTAACCCGAAAGCACATTCATCTGGTTAAATCGCATATCAAAGGTAACATCTGACATATGTAAGAAGTAGTTCGCAAAATACTCCTTAATGACGTAACCTTTGTAACCACAGCATATAATAAAGTCATTAATGCCGTAGGTGGAGTAAACCTTCATTATGTGCCATAGTATTGGCTTACCGCCAATCTCCACCATAGGCTTGGGTCTAACGCTAGTTTCTTCACTTAAGCGTGTACCAAGCCCTCCAGCTAAAATCACTGCTTTCATGGGATTATCTCTAGGTTTTCAGGTAGATGAGTAATCAACTATCTTAGGACTGAGGAGAGAAAAATTGATTTCTCAATTTTCTCAGTATATAATCTAACTGCAAATTAGCACTTAAGTATGAAGATCAGATAAATAAATCTATCTTAAGTGTGAAAAAATGAAGAAGCTTTGTAAGTACCTGGAACTTAGAGATAACAGTATTTAGGCAGTTTCTAAAAAATACAAAATAACCGACTCTTACTATTTCAAAATGACAAGAAATAACCTGCTATAGATAGGGTTTTTAAATGATTAGACTACAAATTCTAAGGTGGGCATTGCTCACCAATACTTCAAAAATTCCGTGAGTAATTTTTTATAGGCAATACCACCCTACGGAGAAGCTTTGTCATTCAAAATACAAAATATAATAAACAGCAAAATTGTTAAGCCTCGTGGTGGAACAGCTTAATTTTCTCTGCAATTAACTTGTTCTTAGTACAGAATTGCACAAGTTTGTTTAAAAAGTTTTATCAAAGAGTGTGGTAGATACAAAAGAATAAGGCTACTCTCCCTTAAAGCCTAATTATGAGCTATAACGCTACAGATTTAGGAAAAACTGTAGTTGTACCAATTCTCCATGAAGATCCACTTAATATTTATTAAATAAACCGCCTTAGCGTACCCGAAGGGAGCGCTTTGCGCTTAGCGTGTCCCCAGGACATAGACGCCAAGTACGCGGCTGAGACAAAGAGTAAGTATTAAGTGCTTTTTTTAGAGAGAATTGATATTAGTTGCTTTGTTGCGATACATTTGTGGTTTGCAAAAAAGTATCACATTTATTTTCAACGACAACACAGATGCTGCTTAATGCTTGTTGATAATTATCCATATCCTCTTGTTCAAGAGATATTTTGGCAGCTGTCTGTAAATCATCAACTGCTTGCTTATGGTACTGGCTAGATTTGCCACCTCCATATTGTGCAAGTTCGTAACGGACAACGCCTCGTTTTAAATAGACTTTTGCCAGTTTTGAATTGATATTCAATGCTTGGTTAAAGTCCTGAATTGCTTGTTTGTATTCTTGCTCAAAATCGCTGCTATATTGGGCAACTTGATAACGCACCAAACCTCGCTGAAAGTATGCTTCTGCCCTTGAAGAATTGAGGTTCAGTGCCAGGTTGAAGTCATCAATTGCTTTTTTATATTCCTGTTGAGAATCGCCACTATATTTAGCAATTTGGGAGCGAACAATACCCCGTCTGATGTATGCTTCTACTTCATTTGCATTGAGACGCAGGGCATTGTTATAGTCTGCAATTGCTAGGTTATATTCTCTATCTGGATCGCTGCTATATTCGGCAAGCATATAGCGGGCATTACCCCGATTGACATAAGCTTTCACTTCATTAGGACTGATGCCAATTGCTTGATTGTAATCAGCAAGTGCTGCTTCATACTCTTTTAGGTTGTAGTGAGCATTGCCACGGTTGACATAAGCTTTTGGATGTTTTGGCTCTTTTTGTATTGCTTCAGTGAAATTTTCAATGGCTTTTTCGTAATCTTTGATTTTGTATGAAGCATGACCCTGCTTGTAGTAATCAGCAAAATTTTTCTTCTTCTTAATCTTGTCTTTTGCCAAAGAAATCAAATTTTGCTGAGCGTAAGGACTTTCGGCAATAAAGGGGCGATTTGTAAATTTAACCATTAAATCCAAATACCCTAAAGCACCAAATAGACCAACCAAGCAAAAAACAATAGGGTATAATTTCCGCTTTTTAGGAGGTTTATAGTAAGAAATATTTTGCGGAACAACTGGAGGGCGATAATTCGTGCGGGTAAATGGAATCGCTGGTTGCGGTGTGCGAGGAACTTGAACTTGGCGTTTTTTGGGTTGTACTCGCGGTTGTAAATGTTCTCTATTTGCTATTGCCTTTATAGATGGGAATGGATCACGTCCACCTAATCGCAAAGTACGTTCGCACCAAGGACATTTGTCCAAGTGGTTGCTATAGCGATGCTGCGGGTTAACAGTACAGGTGATTAAGGAATTTTCGGCATCAGCAAGCGCCGTTAGCCAAGTTTGAGCGCTGGGGCGTAGCTGCGGATCGTTGTGACTCTCCTCAAAACAACGTACAAAAAGTTCCTGCAAGCTTAGAGGAAGAATATCCCAAGGAGGTGCAATCGGCGTGGGAATGTATGGTACGCGCCGCTTGAGACTGTAGGTAAAATGTCCTGCTGCAATGCGTGCTTCGTATGCTGGAGGTTCACCAGCTCCTTGATAAATGCCTGAAAATGGGTGTGTGCCTTCCATCAACAGTTGAAATATGAGCACTGCTAACCCAAACACGTCGTGGGTAAAATTGCGATCGCACTGAGCAAAGGTTTTGTTTTGAAGTTCTGGTGGGGTAAATTCTGGTTTCCCTACATGACACCGGTAAATCACTCCACTATTTGGATCTTGTACCTGGAATGAATCGGTGTCTACTATTGTCACCAATGCCGTGTCACTGACAAGGATATTTGACTCATTCACATCGCCAACACAGTACCCACTGGCGTGCAACGCCGCAAAAGCCGAAGCTAGATTGCGAGCTGTGCGGATTAAGTACTGATAGTTGAACAAAGGGCAGTGCTGGCGGCGAGTTCTAGGATTATAAAAGTCGATGATTGGACGCATTCCCTGAATGCGTGGCATCAAAAACCCTATCACTTGAGCGCTTGCATCCGTTGAGTGCAACAACTCAATGGGCCATGCTATTGAAATATGCCCCAAGCTGGCGGTTGGGTTTTCCGGCGGGTGGGCAAGCATCACCTGCAATTTGCGAGCTTGGGCAGGTGTTGGCTTGTGATAAACTTTTGCCACTAAACCAGCATCTGTTGGCACTGTGTATATACACGCTTCACCGCCTCGTCCCAAACTTACGGTAAGGTTGATATTATTAATTTTTTGGTTGGAAAGACAACGTAGTACCTGCATGATATAATTTATGGATACGTTATAAATGTATACACTTTTGCACAGACGGATTCTCCAATCAATTGCTTAAAGCAGCAATGATTAATGTGAGGTCATCATCTGTACGTTGGGTAATCCGATCCGAACGCAGAAACTTCACCAACTGTTCCTTTGCCACTGTCTTATCATCAGCATTCGCTGTAAAGTCGAACAGAGGAACGAAGAACGGTTTATGAGGCGCACCCACAGCCATATTCATCGCAAGCATTTGTAGTCCATCAGTGAGGACACCAACGTTGACTATCGCTTGACGCCATACCCTGAGTTGAGCAGCATCTAAGGCTGTCGGCGAGGTCAAAAAAACTGTCTCATTAATATATTCTCCACTATCAGGCATAGTCAGTGCAATTAGGTTTCCCTGAGCATCCCTCGCTACCGCCACACCATCCCCTATTTGTGCCACTGCTACAACTTCTGGGGTCGCGACTGCAATAATCAAAGTGCTTGCTAAATCCAATGGCTGCTTTTCACAAGCAACAGCTTCTTCCTCAACAGCTTTTTTGGCAGCGATTATTGCCTCAAGCAAAAGCGATCGCACAGCATCATCATCGACTAGGGTTCGCCCTGAGATTTCTTTGATTGATATGTTTTCTATCGCTGTTTCCACAGCAACCATTGCTCCCAGCTTACCCATGCTTGCAGATCCAGCTCCATCTGCCGCAGCAACAACCAAAATATTATCTGGCAAAATCTGCCAGTGGTGAGCATCCTGACACAACTGCTTGTTCTTTAAGTGGCTCGTACCACAGACCGATGCGGCTACTACCCGCCAATGAGGTATCTGTCTAGAAGTGTTCATATGATAGTCTTCCGTTGCTGCTCTTTCCATGAGCATTGCGCCATATCATTACTAAACAGAACCCCAACCAATTGGCGGTAGCGCCACCTGTTCCTCTACCTTGGAATGAGAAACAGCTGACATACTAGCTGACAGCCAAACAAACATTTCAACAAAATTCAGCCCTTCGAGTCTCAAAGGCGTACGTACAGCTATTTGACTTAAGCGTGTCATGTTCGCATTGTCTACTCCTACAGTAAAAAATGCCACACGCTTACTCGCTTCGTCTGCGTGCAAACGCCGCGCTGCTTGCTCTACAACATCTTCAAACTCGCCTTGCGGCTCACCATCAGTAATCATGAACACCCAAGGACGATAGTAAGCAATGCCGTTAGTGCGATACTGAGCTTTGCGGTCTTGGAGCAGATCCAAAGCTTTATGAATTCCAGCACCCATCGTAGTCAGTCCTTGTGCTGTCAGTATCGGCGGACTGAATTGGTCAGCCGTTATAAAATCCTGTACTACATTTACATGACTATCAAAAGTAACTATTGCTACTTCAACCCTCCTTGCCGCCAAGGAATTTTTCGTTAATTCTTCCTTGAAAGTCTGCAACCCCTGATTCAATGAATCTATTGGCATACCTTGCATTGAGCCAGATGTATCTAGGAGAAGTACACAAGGACAACGCGGTTCTGGGTTTTCCGCAAACTCCACTACTTCATCAAGTTTTAATGTATCAGGCATAACTTTTCGTGTTATGTTATAGTCCAAAGCCAAGCTTTCCTTTTCCTCAAAGTATATAGTTTATAGCACCAACGAAACTATATGTAAGTTGTTTAATCCTAGATAGTTTACTATTTGTTAAACAAAATTTTGCTGCTAATTTTTTTACAAATTTCTGAAATCTTACCAGAGACATATCCCTGTAAAACTGAACCAACTAGGAGTCGGCATTGGCTACCGCAAAATACAAGCAAATTTTATACATAACACGTATAGAATACAATAAATTAGTACGTCAGTTGACACAAAATTTTAAAGATTCGATGTAGAAAGGTAGGATTTTAGATAAAAGCAATTAACTAGAGTTCATAAAATCAGTACGATAGCTAGACCTTTGTTACGTTGCTTGATTAATTAAAATTGAAATAACTTGAAACAATCTTTCGTTAGCTATGTTACGGGAAAATATAACATACTAGCTATAATGTTACCTCTACAGCTTGTAATATATGTATACAATATCAGATTCTAAGAATATTTCTTTATAGGGAAATATCGAGGTAAACGAAATACCTTATTTACCGATAAGAAAGAAAATTCAAACAATCGGTCTTATTTTCCAGTAAATCTCTAAAGAAATGAATAATTTTGGCACATTCACCAAACTACGTCCCCTCAGTTTATTGAGACACCTATCTAATTGTTCTGAGAATACTTGTTTACAAGTCCTTAGCAACTCCGTTTCCTGGTCAATTTATTTAGAACAGGGGAGAATAACTTATGCAACCCATTCAGTCGAACCCTTTGATCGACTTGAACGTCATTTGCGTCGCCTGAGCCATCATGTTCCTAACATCATCCCTGAAGTTCGTGTTCAATTACGTTTGATGTTTGAACCAGACGCAAAAAGTCAGTCAGTTGAACATAAAAATCATACCAGAGAACAGTCAATTCCCCCTCCACTCCCTCCTGAGTACCAAGCTATTTGCTGGTTAGTTAGTGAACGATACCTACATTCTACACAAGCAGCTGTGCTGATCCAAGAATTGGTCAAAGAAGTGCTTGAGCCATATCTTTTAATTAAGCATGGAACTTTTACATTAAAAGATTCTCATTATCGAGTTCCAACCATTTGCAAGCTGGATGTAGAAAAAATTGTGGAACGCTGCCAACAAAAGTTGCAGAATTGGCAGTCATTAGGTCCCCAAATTTCTTCTCCTTATCAGCGTCCATATTTGTTAATTAAAACTACAAACAGTCCAAAGAATTTATCAGGAATAGACCCTCAGTTAACTGAGTGGATGAAGGGTTTTAGTCTGCGGCATCTGTCAGTGATTATGAATCAAGACGAAGTCCAACTGGCTAGAATATTATACCCTCATATTTTAAATGGCACAATATTATTGCATGAACCAGACCCTCCCTTTGATAAATTACCAAAGACATTTCCAGATTTAGAACAAGCTTCTACTTATGTCGCCCAATCAGCTAATACTAAATTAGTTGATTCTGCAGTAGCATCAAGTACCACTATCTCCAAGGATAATCCTATCTCTACAGAGAACAGAGTTACTCATCAGCGACCAACGCCGATTTCTCCTCAAAAAGAAGAAGTTCAAGAATTAGCAACATCTAAATTTAATAATAATGGAAACTCGGGACATGATACAGAAATTCCTGCTCATTCAAGTCATAGAAAAATCTATACAGTTGTTTCTGTAGATGATAGCCCCACCATCCTTAAAGAAATTAGCCGCTTTTTAGAAGATGAAAATTTTTCTGTAGTGACGATCAACGACCCACTGAAAGCAGTTATGTCGATTATTCGGCATAAGCCAGACCTAATTTTACTAGATTTGAATATGGAAGGCATAGATGGTTATGAATTATGCCGGATTGTCCGAAATAATTCAATGTTCAAAAAAACTCCCATAATCATGGTAACGGGAAACAAGGGATTTATTGACAGAGTAAAAGCAAGATTTGTCGGGGCATCTGGATATTTAACTAAGCCTTTTTCTCGCGCAGATTTACTGAAAATGGTGTTTATGCATTTGGCTTGATGATTGAGTTATTAGTTAATAGTCAATCGTTAAAAAAAACTGGAATTAGGATCTAAGGAAACGCTTCCTATCCTAATATTATTGCGTCAACATATTCTATTTTGTAATTTCCAATTTAATTTTTATATTTCAATTACTTATAGCCGAATGGCACGCTTGTTAAGAGCAAACTCTTGTGCCGACTCGTTAAGAGCCTCCGGGCTCTTAACCCATTTTGGGAGGCTCTGCCTCCTGTTAAAATATTGGAGGCAGAACCTCTAGGAATTGCGTTACAACAGATCCTTGTAACGAGAAAAAGCTTAATATGAAAGGGTTTCACGTTAACAACCGTGCCATTCACCATCAATATCTTTATCAAAGTTTATGCGAGTGAATATCTTGTCACTAACCCAGCAGCCTACATTTCTCCTAGTTTGGCAGGCTGACTTGAGTTTAATCTCTTAAGTCTTCTAGCCCTCTGGATATAGATTTGAGTTGTTGTGCTGACAAAGCCTGATTAGCACTTTCAAAAAATACTGATAAATTGCCTAGCCCAAGGTGTTCGTATACACTTGCTTGTAAAGCCATTTCTAATCGGTCTAGTTGGCGAACAAACTGTGATTCAGCAGATTGCCCCTTTTCGTATTCTTCCCATAAATAGATCCACTCTAATCCATGAGGAAGTTTACTTAGTACTTGAACAATAGACTGCTTTTCTAGTTGATATTTTTGATTTGGTTCAATTGCATCTTTTGGAGTAAAATCCCCTGCATATATTTCTCCCAAATCGTGTATTAAAGCCATACGAATAACCTTGGTTCTGTCTAACTCAAGGTAATATTCATCAGCTAAAAATAAAGCTAATAGCGCAACACAAAACGAGTGTTCGGCAACACTTTCACAATACTTTGGCTCAATACCGTGCTTTAACCAACCTTGACGATACAGATGCTTAAGATGATTAAACTCAAAATAAGCTTCAATAATAGGCAAAGTTTGCTTGCCGTCTAAAAGAGTAATAGGTAAAGCCGCTTTTGTGTGCATGATTTCAAGTGAACTATAAAAACCTACAGGGGACAAGCATTTGCTGTTACTTATACAGAATAACTTTACCACCAGCCCCTCCCTTTACGATTGTTGGATTTTGAGTGCCTAAAAGAAGTGGCTGTTGCCTTGGTACCCATAGTTCTGAATTTTTGCTTAAGTACCGTCGCAAGCTTGGTGTCTGCAAATAAAGACCTTGTGCCAATGCGTGAGGAATTTGATGGAATAGTTCTAGAATAGTCTGTGCATTATTATTTCGCTTAGATTTCAGACAAGGCAACACTTGACATGCGTATTTCACTGAAATGGTTGCAAGAACTAGTGGAGTTGAAACTTAGCCCAGAAGAACTAGCAGAAACACTGACATTAGCTGGGTTTGAGGTGGAAGATATTGAAGATCGCCGCACTTGGGCTGCGGGCGTTGTTGTGGGGAAAGTGCTTGAACGCCAACCCCACCCCAACGCTGACAAGTTGAGTGTTTGCCAAGTCGATATCGCCACGGGTGAAACTTTAAATATTGTCTGTGGTGCTTCCAATGTCCGGGCAGATCTCTATGTTCCAGTAGCAACCGTAGGTACTTACTTACCAAACATTGATTTAAAAATCAAACCTGCGAAACTACGAGGTGTTCCGTCTCAGGGGATGATTTGTTCGCTTAAGGAACTGGGTTTACCTAGCGATGTTGACGGAATTCATATTTTTACGCAAGAGAACTTGCAAGTTGGTAGCGATGTCCGTCCACTGTTGGGTTTAGATGATGTCATTTTAGACGTGACTGCGACTGCTAACCGTGCTGACGCCTTGAGTATGGTTGGCATAGCGCGGGAAGTCGCAGCCCTGACAGGGGCAAAGCTGACGCTTCCCGAACCAAGTGAACAGACGCATGGTACGTCTCTAGAAACGTTTCCTTTAGCTTTAAAAATCTCTGATACGCAAGCTTGCCCAGCATACATTGGCACAGCAATTGACCAAGTAAAAATTGCACCATCACCTGAGTGGCTGCAACAGCGCCTGCGTGCTGCTGGAGTGCGACCGATAAATAATGTCGTGGATATCACGAACTACGTTTTGTTGGAATGGGGACAGCCGCTGCACGCTTTTGACCGCGATCGCCTACAATCGGTTGCTGGTAGTGACCGTCTGACAATCGGTGTCCGCTTCGCCAATGCTGGGGAAACTCTCAAAACCCTCGATGGACAAACTCGCACTCTATCTACCCAAAATTTGTTAATCACCGCCAATAATAAACCTGTGGCGCTGGCGGGAGTCATGGGTGGCGAAGAAACCGAAGTGCATGATGGTACTCAAAACTTGGTATTAGAAGCTGCGCTGTTTGATTCTGTGGCAATTCGCCGTTCTTCCCGTAGCGTAGGCTTAAGAAGCGAGGCGTCTGGGAGATACGAACGGGGAGTGAACCGCGCTGAGTTGGAAGTCGCCACACGCCGCGCTTTATCACTGATCAGCGAACTGGCTTTTGGAACTATAGCCACACAGGAAATTGCCGACTCCCGTCCTGATCGTTCGACTTGGACACATTCGATTGAACTGCGTTTAGACCGAGTGAATCAGGTTCTCGGACCAATCGATTTGGGAGAGCAAACAGGTGAAATCCAAGGCGAAGATGTTGAACGCATCCTGACAGCACTGGGATGTCAGGTGACTCCCATAGATGATCGTACGTGGACGGTTTCTGTACCTCCGTATCGTTACCGCGACTTAGAACGGGAAATAGACTTAATTGAAGAAATTGCCCGTCTCTACGGCTACGATAAATTTTACGACACCCTACCAGAGAAGTCAGAAGCAGGTTATTTGCCCCTTGAGCAAGAACTGATACGCAAATTACGAGCATCGCTACGGGCGGAAGGATTGACAGAATTAATACACTATTCCTTGGTAAAACCAGGGGAAGACAGACAAATCGTGCTGGCAAACCCATTGTTTGTTGAATATTCTGCTTTGCGAACCGATTTGATCTCAGGGTTGATTGATGCGTTTCAATACAATTTAGAACAAGGCAATGGTTCGCTGAACGGCTTTGAGATTGGGCAAATTTTCTGGCATGAAGAAGGTTTGCAAGAAGCAGAAGCTATTGCTGGGATTATGGGAGGCGATACTTCCAACAGCAAGTGGACAAGAGGCGATCGCGAGCAACCTATGACTTGGTTTGAAGCGAAAGGTATTCTAGAAAGTGTCTTTCAACAACTCGGCTTGCAAGTGGAATACCAAAGCGATCGCAGAGATTCTCGCTTGCACCCAGGACGTACCGCTTCGTTGTGGGTACGGGGTAACAGCCTTGGTATCTTTGGGCAACTACACCCGCAACTGCGACGAGAAAAAGGCTTACCAGATTCAGTCTACGTGTTCCAGTTGGATCTAGATGTGCTTTTGAATTATCTGGACGAAGATGAAATTTTAGTACCGCAATTCTTGCCTTACTCCACTTATCCAGCGGCAGATCGAGATCTTGCTTTCTTCGCACCTGTGAAAGTGACCGTTGCTGAAATTGAAAAAGCAATTACCAAAGCAGGCAAAGATTTGCTAGAGTCTGTGGAATTGTTTGATGAATATCGCGGTGAGAACGTGCCCCAAGGACAGCGGAGTTTAGCATTCCGTTTGATTTATCGGGCGAGCGATCGCACCCTTACCGACACCGAAGTTGAACCAGTACACAATAAAGTCCGCGAAGCCCTAGTGGAGAAATTTGGTGTTAGCCTAAGGAGTTAAGACACAAGAGTGAAGAGAGAAAAATGAAGAAATTTTTTGCTCTTTCTTCTCTCTTATGTCTTATTCCTTTTGTTTGATTTTTGAACTTTAAATTGCATAGAACCATGCCTAAATACGTATTGTGGGGAACTTACTGCGAAGACGTTCTGGAAAAACGCGCCCCTTACCGCCAAGCGCATCTAGACGGACTCGCAAAACAGAAAGAATCCGGTGTGCTGATTACTATTGGTCCTACCAAAGATGTCACTAAAGTTTTTGGTATTTACGAAGCCGAAGACGAAGCTACTGTGCGGCAGTTAGTTGAAGCTGATCCCTACTGGCAAAATGGCATCTGGACCGAATACTCTATCAAAGAATGGATTCAGGCATTCTAAATAAAAGGTACGGTAATCATGAAAACGTTTTCATCCACAAAAACTTTCCTGTTGTCTAGACTAGAGAAAAGGTAAAAAAAGTGGAACAACTTCAACTTTTCTCTAGTCGTTTAATGTCTTGAGAAGGTAAAACTATGAACAAAATTTTGAAACGCGCATTTATGCCCAGCCTCTTGGCTGCTTCTTTAGCTGGTGTGAGCTTGTTTCCAGCTCAACCTGCCTCTGCTGATGATAAGATCCTTGAGGATGTAGGTATTGGAGCAGGTGTTGGTGCTGTCTCAGGCGTCATTAGAGGACGTAATGTGATAAGGGGTGCTATTAAGGGTGCTGGTGCTGGTGCTGCTGTTAATGGTGCTAATGGTCTTAGAGGCACTCGTAGAGAAAGACAAAATCGCAACATCATTCAAGATGTTGGAGTAGGTGCCGCCACGGGCGCAGTAACCGATGGTATTATCAACGGTGGTAGAGATACCCTTGGCAGTGCAGCTGAAGGTGCAGCAACAGGTGCAGTTATCAATACCATCAGAAAGAAAAGGTAATTCGTAATTTGTAACTAGCAACTTAGTTACGAATTATCATCAATTGTAGATTTATTTTATACCTTCCCTAGTACAGCTAGGGATTGTTTTGTTTATTACTTCAGAATTAAGTCGCCTCAGATCAATTTTGATCTGAGGCGCTGTATATGTTATACAAACTTACTATGCAATCAACATCTGACGATTATCACCTTAGACCGCTCTGAAGAAGGGTTTAGCCTTCCCTTGGTAATAACAAAGTAGAGGAAGCGACAAAAACTCCACATCGTCAATGTCAACTATTTGCACTGTTCGCACATCTGACGCCGCTCTCCTTCTATGTGCAACAATGGGTCACAGCGATATAACCCCCATCCAGTGGTACTTATTTTCAATTATTAGATTAGCAAACCAGAAGCTTTTAACAAGTCATTCCACAGTTGGAGTTCAATGTCACACTAAAGTGAGAATTCTGTCTGTTCTATTTTGATACTGCTAGATGCTAACTGGTGTTTTTGTGTCAATATATTCACGCCAACGGCTAATTCGACCTTCTTTGAAATCAACAACTATAACATCGTCTGCTTTGTTGCGGTGACCTGATGCTTTTTCAGTATCTTCGTAATACCATTCCACTACCGCCTGGCTTCCCTCAATAATAATCCGCTGGATATCGATTTTCACATTTGAAGATTGCTGAGCAAATTGGGTAACTTCTTCCCTTATTTTCTCTTGCCCCTGCCAACGTTTGCCAGGCACTATAAGTTCACCGTCGGGCGTAAACAACTGGGCAAGAGCATTAGCATCTTGAGCTACCCAAGCATCTCTAGCTTTTTCAATCAATACACGAATATCTTCTTGATTCATAAATTGCTCTGCATATGCTGGTCTATGAAAAGTTATACAGAAAAATATAATTACTAATAATAACCATCGAGATAATCTCAACATTAAAATTTATTTGAAAAATTGGTATAACTTATTTTTACAAAATAGCAGTTTCTGAAATTAGACATAAAAAAAACGACTATCACTAGTATACAGCTTACACACACAAGCCTGTGTCTTGTTTATGACTGTGGGTTTTCTACACTTAGTGGTTGATGTGAACGTAGAAGAATACGATTGTAAGAAAGCGCCGCTCTGTTCGCGTACCCGAAGGCGAACGTACTTTTTCCGGGTGTAGCGTCCGCGAGAGAAAGGGCGTTGCATCTATCATTCCCCAAAAGGAGTGAGGTGTCGGGCTTCTGTCGGAGCTAGCTAAAATAGGTCAGCAAGAGTAAGACAAACTCCAGTTGACCAGCTAACAACATCTTAATTCCCGTTTTTGAACCTGCTGAAAGGGTGAGATGTTAGGCATAGGTCAAGTTAAATTTAGAAAATTCCTGCTTAATCTTCTTATCTACCAAACTTCCCTAACCAAGCTTGTCATGAAATTAGCAATGGTTAAAATAGTAAATCTGTCCGGCTCAAGCTTTGACAGTACCAATTTCTGGCATCTTAATAAAGTGCCTTAAATGATTACTTAGAAAAATGTTACTTTCAATACTACGATGGCTGTTAGCAACCACGAACGAATTGGCAGGGGTTTAACTCTTTTAAATCAGGGTTTATACCCTTATATAAAAAGGGAGATGCAAAAAGTCTATGGTGAGGGTTGGCTAACAATCGCCACTTCATATATGTCTGATGACGAAACCTTCAAGCCAGAGGCGGAAGACATTCTAGGTAATAATATTCCTGTTTTATTAACACTAATAATTAAGCAATGGGATCAGGTATTCAGCAAAAAGCTAGGTTATACCGAACGTGCTTTAGTCGCTGAACTCATAGAAACCAGCAAGACTTGGGCGCATCAATCTCGCTTTTTAACAGAGGACACCTATCGCGCGATCGACACGATCGCTCGACTTCTCAAGGCTATCTCTGCGCCAGAGGTGAATGTTGCACAACAGCAAAAGCAAGAAGTCCTAGCAATCCTCAGTCCCAAGCAAACTGAAAAAGCCCCCACAAGAGATAAATTGGCTGAAATCATCAAACAACAAAGCTTTCAGGATAGTTCTCTTTTACGCCGTGCCCTGACGCATCGTTCCTATGTCCACGAAAATCCCCAAGAAGGAGAACACAACGAGCGCCTAGAGTTTCTCGGTGATGCTTTACTGACTTTTCTAAGTGGCGAATACCTCTATCGTCGTCACCCGGAAAAAGAAGAAGATCAATTAACCCGTCGGCGTTCTGCACTTGTAGATGAAAAGCAACTGGCAAAGTTTGCAATCGAGGTGGGTTTAAACTTCAGGATGCGGTTGGGTAAAGGAGCAACTTTAGAAGGAGGTTTCCAAAATCCCAATTTGCTCAGCAGCACCTTTGAAGCAGTCATTGCTGCTTACTATCTAGACAACAATTATGATATCGAAGCAGTGCGTGCTGTTGTGGAACCGCTATTTGATTCTGTACCTGAAAGTATTGTGGAGTTTCGCTCAAATGTGGACTCTAGAAATCGGTTTCAGGAATGGGTGCAACGCAACATTACCCAAACACCTCCCAAATATGACACAGTTCAAGTAGGTGGTTCTTCTCACGCTCCAGAATTCATTTCTAAAGTATTTGTGGGAGACAAACAGTACGGTGAAGGCAAGGGGCGCAGTAAAAAAGATGCTGCAAAAGCGGCGGCTGAAGATGCGCTGGCTAGGCTAGAAAAATCAGGGCTAGCATCTGAGTAAGGATACTTTTTTACTGTTTATTTTTTAAAATTTGGATACATACTTCAAATTTCAGATTTCTACTTTCAACGGCAAACTCACTGTGAAAGTAGAACCCACTCCCATCTCGGAGACTAAACTAATTTCACCTTGCAATAATTTCACGAGCCGTGAAACTATTGCCAAGCCCAAGCCAGTACTATCAGGAAGGAACGACTTACTACCAGAAGCAATGCGAAAGTAGGGTTCAAATATCTGGGCTTGGTCTTCTGGCTCAATCCCAATTCCAGTGTCGTAAACTACAATACTCCACTTGTCAATGCCCAATGTTTCACACTTAATTTTTACAGTTCCCGACTCTGTGTAGCGAATCGCATTGCTAACAAGATTTGTGACAATTTGCTGCAATCGTAACGGGTCTGTGACAACTTCTTCAGGAGCGCGATCGCAATCAACTCCCATTTGTAAATTTTTATTATCAGCTAAAGGCTGCAACATTTCATAGACATTTGTGATTAATTCATGCACATTGATTGGTTCTGCCTGCAGTTTCATCTGCCCTGCATCGTAGCGGGAAATCTCGAGTGCATCGTTAATCAGGTGGAGTAATAGCCTTCCAGAGCGTAGCACACGTTCAACGTGTTCTAAATGAGTTATACTGTCTTTCTCGTTGGATTGTTGGCGTTGGAGGCGCAAAAACAAATCAGAATAACCAATAATCGAAGTTAAAGGGCTTTTGAGTTCGTGTGCGAGAATCGATAAATTGTCTTGATTTGCCCGCACTAAACGAGTCAGTTCCTGGTTGTTGAGGCTCAACTGATTTTGCAACTGCTCTAGTTCTGTTAATCGCTGTTTGGTGTAGGTTTGGAAACAGCAGGCGATCGCCTCATCCAACACCATGTCAATCAAACGCACAGCTCGCATTACTTCTAGTGCTGATGCTTGCACTAAGTCCGGCTCTAAAGTAACAAAGATGACATCACGCAACAGACGATACTCTCGGGCAATTTCTGCTGCATCGAAACCTTGCTCAGCCCTGAGAGTACCATGATGCAAACTTGCCTGAACCAAGGGTTGAATTTGATCTTCTTGATATTGAGAAAGCACACTCGCCAGCGCCGAGAGGACATGGCTAAGATGATTTTCAATAGCTGTGCGGGATAGATTATTGGTACTGGAAATCTTTTTATCCTGACGAACAGCTTCCACCCACTGCTCTAAAATGGTCTGAGTTTTATCGCGCAGCAATTGACTAAAATCTTTCATCACTTATGGGTGGATAATAATACGAGCAGAGAAAAATATTTTATTATTTATATATGATAGAGAGGTGTTACATTTGTTTCTTAAAAGCATTTCATGTTCCAACATAAAAATACATAATTTTTAGTCAATCTTTATATATCTTAATATAGATGACTTTGCTCAAGAAGGATACTTGTTTTTGAGCCTAAAAAAGTATATCCTAAGGTGGCTTGACGATACTGTGTACCAATGTTACCTTTACTTTAATAATAAGAGTAAGTCAGCCTAATCCAACGAATCGCCGAAGCGTAAGTTGGAGCGGAGGAACCAAAGTATGGGGCGCATCTCATAGAAGAAAAAGAGTGAAGAACAAATATAGTCAAGAGCAAATACAAGAACAAATAATGATTGTATTTTTCTTTTTGTTTCTTCCTTCTTCTAAGAGAGGGGCATCTCTCAGCCCTAGCCCGTCAGCTAACTTCGTAGGCAATGAGAGGAGACTGAAGGGACGGCATTACTATAATGTTCTGATCTCATCAGTATCCTTGGCTGGTACTGCTCGGATTCCTTGTACCTGAGCTTGAGTCTGTTGAGGTCATAAATGATATTTCAACTGAATGTAGCTGCCATTCTGGCGGTTGCTGGTCAAACAGCTTGGAAACGTGCTAAACCTGTAGTCGTACGGGACGCTTTTTTGCTGCCTCTGGTTGGTTTTTTGGGCGTGATTGTTATATGGTGGATTATTGCCCTTGCCAACCATGAATTGATGCCCACCCCTCCTGAGGCGCTGGCAGCAAATTTAGATTACATCCTCAACCCATTTTTCCAAAGAGGACCAGGTAATTTGGGTATTGGCTGGCTATTAATAGCAAGTATCCGACGGGTATTAATAGGCTTTGGGCTAGGCGCTCTTGTTGCGATTCCTGTTGGTTTTCTGATTGGGATGTCCAAAACAGCACTGATGGTTCTTAATCCCGTCATTCAAATCTTCAAGCCAGTATCGCCCCTAGCATGGCTTCCTATTGCCTTGGCAATCTTTAATTTGGCAGATCCATCGGCAATATTTGTGATTTTCATCACTTCTTTGTGGCCCACAATCATTAACACAGCGTTGGGAGTTTCCAGTGTTCCCAAAGATTATATAGATGTGGCACGAGTTCTGGAAATGCCCCGTTGGCGAAGAATTACAAAAATCATCTGGCCCGCAAGTTTGCCTTACATTTTTACAGGTTTGCGGATTAGTTTAGGAATTGCTTGGCTAGTGATCGTCGCTGTAGAAATGCTCACAGGCGGTATTGGAATCGGCTTTTTTGTTTGGGATGAATGGAGTCGCCTAAACTTGAATTCTGTTTTTCTTGCCGTGCTGGTGATTGGCTTAACAGGGCTATTCCTAGATTACGCGATCGGTAGAATACAAGCTTTTGTCACTCGTCGCCCGGCAACAAATTAGCTATTTGTCAACGGTCAAAACAGGTATAAGTTCCGTTACATTGCGTTAACGCATTGGCGTGTCGCCACTTTTAGTAAGGGTGCCTTACGGTTCAAACAGCCGTTTCATGTGGTGAAATCTGACCTTTTGGAATAAAGAGCGAATAACACAGGGCGGGGGGGATAAGCAATTCACGCAATAAAAAACTCACTTTTTAGTTAGCAGCCTACCTGCATAAAACCGTACATAAATCAAATGTGTGACAGCTTAAACACATAACTTTTGCGCCTTCGTGGTTAATTTTTGCAGTGATTTCGCCGCCGCAGGAGGTTTTTTATGAGTGACAATAACACAAATAACTGGAAGCGACGAGACTTTATTCAAGGACTGGGAGCAACGGCATTTGCTACTGGACTTTCTTCTTGTGCGATTAATGCTAACCGTGCCCCTAAAGGAATATCGCAAGCGGCGTTGGCGGTAGAACCAGTGGTAGACCCCAAGACACTGGAAAAACCTAACATTACAGTGGGGTATGTGCCGGTAAATGACTGCGCTCCCTTTGCTGTAGCTTGGGAGAAAGGGTTTTTCCGCAAGTATGGTTTAAATGTCACCCTCAGCCGTGAAGCTAGCTGGGGTACGTCTCGTGATGGCATCATTTTTGGTCGCCTCGATGCTTCGCCTGTTGTAAGTGGCGCGGTGATGAATGCGAGAACAGGTGCAGAAGGCGCACGTCATGCACCTTTGTGTGCGGCAATGACCATTCACCGTCACGGTAACGCCATGACGATGAATAAGGCAATGTGGCAGTCTGGGTTGCGTCCTTGGCGAGACTATAACGGCAATTTGGAAGAGTTTGGGCGAGATTTCCGCAATTACTTTGAAAAATTACCAGCCGAGCAACGGGTTTGGGCAGTGGTGCTCAGTTCGGCAATTTATGAATACTTTATCCGCTACTTATCTGCTGCTGCTGGAGTTGCTCCTGACAAAGAATTTCGCATCATTATTGTCCCACCGCCACAGATGGTAGTGAACATGAGAATTGGGGCAATGCAAGGTTATATGGTGGCAGAACCTTGGAATACACGAGCAATTACTGGCAATGATGGAATTGGCTTTACTTTCGCTCAGGGTAGGGAAATCTGGGAAGGACACCCAGACAGACTGTTAGGTGTCATGGAGTCTTTCATCAAAGAAAATCCCAAAACCTATCGCTCCTTGGTTAAGGCAATGATAGAAGCTTGCCGATATTGTGGTGATCCAAAAAACCGGGAGGAAGTGGCTAAGATTATCACGAATAAGTCATTTACAGGAGCAAAACTCAAATTAACAAAACCAGCAATTGTTGGCGAATACAATTACGGCGGTTTCGATGGTCAAAAACGGCTTGTGAAATCAACTGATACAACAATCTTTTTTGAGAAACCAGCTAATCTTGTCAAACAGCCAAATGACCATTCAACATTTTTGTGGCAATCTCAGAGTATTTGGTTAATGACTCAGTCAGCTCGTTGGGGACAAATTAAAGAAATTCCCAAAAATGCTGAAGAATTGGCACGTCAAGCTTGGCGCACTGACTTGTACCGAGAAATTGCTGCTGAAATGGGAATTGAATCTCCAAAAGAAGATTACAAGATAGAACAAGCTGAACTATTTATCGACAAGAAAGCTTTTGATCCCAGCGATCCAGTCGGGTATCTCAAGAGTTTTGAGATCAGGGCAAACGCTCCTAAATCTTTCTTTATGTCCTAACGGACTCGGCAGAGTTAATCATATTGTATTGACTGTCCTTTGTCATTTGTTTTTTGTCTTATATAGATGACTGATAACTAATGACTAATGACTAATGACTAATGACTAATGACTAATTGCAGGAGTGTCAAATGAAGTCTACCTCTTTCTCAACAGATGCCTATGATAGGGCTTCACCTCGCACAGGATTTTTAGAAATTGAAAATTTATTCAAGTCATATACAAAACCTGATGGGGGTGAATTTGTCGTTTTAGATAATGTCAACTTAACAGTGGGCGAAGATGAATATATTTCTGTTATTGGTCACTCGGGTTGCGGTAAATCGACACTTTTAAAGATTGTCGCTGGCTTAGAAAAAGCGACTTCTGGATTAGTGCGGTTAGATGGCAAAGAAATTCGTAAACCAGGGGCTGAGCGGATGATGGTGTTTCAACACTATTCGCTGTTACCTTGGTTAACTGTGCGGGAAAATATCCGACTTGCGGTAGATGAAGTGCTAAAAGATGCCAATCGGGCTGAAAAAATTAGCATTGTGAACGAACACCTGGCAATGGTAAATTTAACAGCAGCCGCTGATAAGTATCCTGAGGAAATTTCTGGCGGGATGAAGCAGCGGGTGGGTATTGCTAGAGCATTAGCAATTCGCCCGAAAATGCTCCTGATGGACGAACCTTTTGGGGCGTTAGATGCCCTAACTCGGGGAAAATTGCAGCGGCAAGTGTTGGATATCTGGGAAAATCACCGACAGGCGGTCATGATGGTTACCCATGATGTGGATGAAGCGATTTATATGTCGGATCGCATTATTATGATGACCAATGGACCTGCGGCTAATATTGGGGAGATACTAGAAGTACCGTTTCCTCATCCACGCGATCGCGCTGCGATGAGAAACTCAAAAGAGTACTATGATCTCCGCAACTACGCCCTAAATTTCCTAGATCGCTATTTCACTCAAGACGAGTAATCGAAAAACTTCTTAATTCATAATTCGTAATTTCTAATGTTCAAGTCAATTACGGATTATGAATTACAAATTCGTCATTGTTTTTGTAAATTTTTCTTTAATCAGAGATAAAACTATGAATCTCAAACCCATATTGGTGCGTCTGCAAAACGCTATCGGAAGAGATGATTTAATTGAGCAAATGGTGTTAATCTCGACACCAGAGACACCTGTATGGAAACAGGGGCAACCTGAAAAATCAGTTAACTTAATCGTTGGTTATAATAGTTCTCCCAACAGTCATACTGCGTTAGATATTGCCTTGTTAATGGCTCATCAAACACTTTTAGCTACAAAGGCGCAAGTCACAGTTCAAGTGGTTTATGTGATCGAGGAAAATCAAAGTAGTAATGCTGCAGATGTCTTACAAAAAGAGGAATTTGCAACTCAGCGAGCAACCGAACAAAATCCTTCACACTGTTCAACAAGCTTCCCCTTAAATGAGTTTGACACAGGTGTGACAACTCAAACAAAAATGCAGGCTAACACAGCCTACTCACAAGAAAGATTAGTAGATAGATTTGCACAAGCAGAAGGTATTTTGCGGCAAGCAAGTTGTCTAGCTGCGGAATGGAAAAGTTCTTTTAAAGCTCATCTTCGGTTTGGTTGCATTGGCAGGGAACTTAGGAAAGTGGTTGTATCAGAAGGTGCAGATTTACTATTACTTGGCTGTAACTCTGTCAATCATCCGATAGTGCAACAGCTCGGTTCTAAGTTCCCCTGTTCAGTACTAGGTATACCCAATTTTGTCAATGAGAAACGCGCTTAGCGGACATAGTTGCGAATGTTGTGGAGAGACACCTAAGTATAGAAGCCCGGTTTCTTAAACCCCTTACCAATAGGATGATTATCCCTATCTATTCAGAGTACAAAATACCACATACATATATTATGTGGTATTTTTTTTGCTAATCTGCAAAAAATCTGGGTGTAATTTCTACCAATACAAGTTGCGTTATAATATGTCATTCTGAGCAAAGCGAAGAATCTTGGGAGATACTACCCTACCCAACCGATGCACCCCCAAAGGGCGTCTAGGGGAACCCGCTATGTACCATAGGCACACGCTACGCGTGATTCTTAGTGGATTAACTGTATGCTGAATACATTCTGTGGCGATGCTTGTTATTTAAAGTATTTGTAAAACAAATTAAATATTTTTTAAAAAATTTAACTTTTCTCAATAAAATTTTAACTCCTCGAAAGATTTGAAGTTTTGAAATTGTTTCAATAACCATTTGAACTCTCCCGAGGAGACGACTTGCTTTATGATTCAAAGATGCTACCCTACGGAGTATACCCCAGAACTATTTCTAGGGAAATACAAACACATCACATAAGATGTCAGAAAACAAGCAAATGCACAATTCATTGCAATCCCGAAAGGATTAATAACATGAACCCACCCGAAGGAGAACATAGCAATCATAGTATGGTAGAACCACCTCAAGCAGGATCCAACCAAAATACAAATATTCCTCTCTTTAATAGTACAGATAGTAGTACAGATATGGGAGAAAGCCACAGTTTAGCAAAAGTCAGAGATATTCTTTTTGGTAATCAGATGCGGGAGGTGGAAAGAAGGTTTACCCGCTTAGAAGAGCGTCTGGTTAAAGAATCTGCTGATTTACGGGATGAAACAAGAAAACGTTTAGATTCCTTAGAAACGTACATTAAGAAAGAGGTTGAGTCCATAGCAGATCGGCTAAAAAACGAGCAAGTAGAACGCGGTAAAGCAGTGAAAGTAGTTGCTGAAGAAAACAAAAATATAACAGTGTCTTTAGAAAAAAGAATTGCCCAATTTGAAGAAGAAACTGCGAACAGCCAACGAGAAGTTCGTGAGCAAATTCTTAACCAATCTAAAAGCCTACAGGATGATATCCGGCAAAAATACGAAGAAATTGTGGCTTTAGTGCAACAAGAATCTCAAGAACTTCGTATTGCGAAAACAGACCGTTCCTCGCTCGCTGCTCTTTTCTCAGAACTAGCTATCCGCTTGAATTCTCAACAACTATAAGGCTTATTAGTTAGTAGTTAATCGTACTTAATGACAACTAATAACTAATAACTAATAACTAATAACTAATAACTAATGACTAATGACTAATGACTAATGACTACTCAAATAACACTCATGTAGAGCCTAATGATGAACTGAGTGAAGTCCGTAGTTTGCTTCTTGGTATTGAACCAGCTAAACTAAACAAATTATACGAGCGATTAGATAACCCACAGATAAAAGCAGAAGATATCAGCCGATTGCTTCCAGAGGCGATTATTTTGCGAACAATGCAAGATAAACAACTGGGCGAAGCAATAGTGCCTACTGTTGAACACGCCATTCAATCCTCTGTTAAACAAGATTTAAATATTTTGTCAACTGCGATTTTTCCCATAATGGGACCAGCCATTCGCAAGGCTATTACCGCAGCTCTCGAAGCAATGGTTCAATCTTTAGATGCTTCTTTAGAGCAAAGCTTTTCTCCACAAAGCCTCAAGTGGAGATTAGAAGCGCGACAGACGGGTAAAACATTTGCCGAAGTTGTGCTGCTTCGCACGCTCATTTATCGGGTGGAACAGGTATTCCTGATTCATAAAAAAACCGGATTAATGCTGCAACATACAGTAGCGCCAAAAGTCAGCGCTCAAGATCCGGATTTGGTTTCAGCCATGTTGACGGCTATTCAAGATTTTGTCAAAGACTCTTTCAATACACAAAAAAATGATGGGCTTCAAAGTTTGCACTTTGGAGAACTCACCATTTGGATTGAAGAAGGACCACAGGCAGTACTGGCAGGTATAATTCGGGGAACTGCTCCCCAAGAATTAAGATTAGTTTTTCAAGAAGCAATAGAAAAAATTCATCTGAAGCTAAACAGAGAACTTATTTTTTTTGAAGGAGAAACAGAGCCATTTGTAGCCGGTAGACCTGAGATAGAAGCTTGTTTGGAGGCTCGGTATCAAGCTCCAACAAAAAAAAATTATATCTCTGCCCGGATTTTATTAGGCACAGTAGCTATTGGTTTGGGAATTTGGAGCTTTTTTGCTATTCGAGATCATCTGCGTTGGAACGCCTATTTAGAAAAACTGAACTCTCAGCCTGGAATTGTCGTGATTAAAGCTGACAAGCGAGGTGGAAAATATTTTATTTATGCAATGCGCGATCCATTAGCAGTAGACCCCAAGATGCTGATAAAACAAGCAAATCTCAATCCCAAAAGAGTTATCAGCCATTGGACGCCTTTCCTGTCGTTTGAACCAGCAATTATCAGCAAAAGAGCTGAGGAATTACTTCAACCTCCAAAAACTGTAGCCGTGAAAGTAGATGAAAAAGGTATTCTTTATCTCAGTGGTTCTGCACCTCGTCAGTGGATTCTAGAAGCGAGGAAATTATGGCGTTTTATTCCTGGAATTACTCAATTTCAGGATAAGAATCTTATTGACATAGAACTAAAGCATCTTGAGTCATATAAAAATCAGATTGAACAAGAATTGCTATTTTTTTCTGAAGGAACAACAGAGTTTTTCCCAGGGGAAGATAAGAAACTTAAGAATCTTGTACTGCAAATACAAAAACTTTTGGATGCTGCCAAATACGTTGATAAAAATGTAGGTATTCAAATAGTGGGACACACTGATCTAACTGGAACAGAAACAAGAAACATCGCACTCAGTCAAGCCCGTGCCAATAAAATCCTTTCTTATTTAGTTTCCCAAGGAATCAATACGAGCAATTTCACTACTATAGGTGTGCCTAACACCCAACCTTTACAGTCGGGATTGGTAGAAGATAAGAAATTGAGCCGCAGAGTATCTTTTAAAATCTTACTGTCTGACCAAGCTAAATAAGGATTATCCGTATATGCTCCAAAAGAAAATTTGTATGGTGGGTGCATTTGCCACGGGGAAAACTAGTTTAGTATCACGTTTTGTTAATAGCATTTTTTCTGATAAGTACCAGACTACTGTCGGGGTAAAAATTGACAAAAAAACAGTTAATCTTGGAGATAAAGAGTTAAATCTTATTCTTTGGGATCTGTATGGAGAAGACGAATTTCAGAAAGTGCGCATGTCCTACTTGCGAGGGTCTTCAGGTTATTTATTAGTTGTGGATGCAACTCGACACAATACTTTGGAAAAAGCCTTGAATTTACAAAACAGAGTAGAAGAAACAATTGGTCAAGTTCCCTTTATTTTGGTAATAAACAAATCGGATTTAGCTGATGAATGGGAAATAAGTAACTCCGAAATCGACGAGCTGAGGCAGAAAGGTTGGACGGTTATTAAAACTAGTGCAAAAAGTGGTTTGGGTGTAGAAAAAACTTTCCAAACTCTTGCTTCTAGAATATTGGAGGGATAAATAATGTTGGATTTTCCTGTCCCGGTTATTGCTTATCTTCTCAATTTCATCGTAGATCAACGTTCTCTTGCCTATCTTTTAGTTAATAAAGATGGCTGTTTGTCAGCTTGGGGCGGTAAACTATCAGTATACGGACTTACAAATTTACAAGAAGGGAAGAAAGTAGGACAGCAAGTTTTTTTTCTGGAAGGTCTTTTACCACTAGATGATTTTCCTTTATTTTTGCCTTGTATAAAAACGGAATACAGCATTTGTGCAGATCTCCATATTTTCTCTTCACAGGAAGGAGATTGGGTGTTGCTGTTAGATGCTACCTGGGATGAGATTCATGTAGGCATGATACAACAACAAGTAAACTCTTCCAGACTGCTGTAGAAAAAAATCTCTATAATAGAGAATCAGTGGATATTGGTTGAAAAAATTTGGTTTCGCCTTGTCTAAGTCATCAAGGGTTCTATGACAGCAGACCTTTTAGCAGCATTGAATATTTTAGTATTGGAACGGCTAGATGTTGATTCATTCAGCATCACTGGAACCGTACCAGATTGGTTAACTGACTTTTGTCCTCAAAAGGTTGTATTGGAAACAGGGAAACTTATACTGAAAGAAGTCTTTCCATTTTTAGAAAACTTTTTAATTGATGCTGAAGAATTTTGGCTCTTAAGAGGAGAAAAAAAATTAAAATCTGGTATATGGTATCAGCTTGATTTGTCTGGTAAAGAATATCATTTTGAAGCTATAGCCGTTTATGTAGATAGCAAAAAATATTTATTAATAGAATCGCTTGATGAAACTTATAACGAGAAGCAATATATTATTCAAAAAGCACGAGAAAATGAATTAAATTATCAGTATATTGTGAAAGAAAACCAGAAAAAAGAAGTTTTAATTCACTGTATTATACATGATATGGCAGGACAATTAAGTGCTATTCATGGCTGTCTTAGTCTCTTACAGTTTGAAAATTTCACACAACAAGTCAGAGACATTTTAGAAATCGGTAAAATACAATGCCACAGGCAAGAGATGCTCATACGGGAAATATTGGATGGATTTTCTGCTGAAGTCAAATCCTTGGAGACATTTGCAGTCGATCTTGATAAGGCACCGAGTGCCCTGATATCTGCACAGGACATTATCCAACTTTTATCTCCTTCTTTTGCACTTAACAAAATGCAGTTACGCCTAGCTGCCAATATTGATGTGACAGCAGATTGGAGAGTTATCGGTGATGAATCGCGTTTAAATAGGGTGATTGCAAATTTGGTAGAAAACGCTTTTCGTCACAGTCCTCTAGAGTCTACTGTGACAATTGGTTTAGAACAGGATGGAGATTATATTTTAGTCAGTGTGGATGATGAAGGTTCCGGTGTCCCTCCGGAAAATCTAGAGAGTTTATTTCAAAAGTTCTCTCAAGGAAAAGGTAAATCAGGTAGAGTTGGGCTAGGGCTTTATTCTTGCCGCATTACAGTTGAACGTTGGGGAGGGAAGATTGGTTATTCACCTCGTCCAGAAGGTGGTTCCCGATTTTGGTTCCGGCTGCCAAAACCAAGACGAAATGAATGAGTAGCACCCCAAGAGGGGTCCTACTCAACTCTAACTGATCACTAGTATCCAATAAAGTGTAGAACATCACGTAATACGCTGAAGCCAGCCAAATCCCAAAGCAGGTAGGCAAGAAAACCAATCATTGCCAAGCGACCATTCCACAGTTCAGCTTGGGGATTCCAGCCAAACAGAAAAGCATTGCGGTCTACGCCGTTATATTCTGTAGCAACGGGTGGTAAATCAGTAGCGGGACGAGTTTCACGACTTTGCATTGTTTTTTCCTCCAATATCAAGTTAGTTTTTAGGAGTTTAATTTTTAGTAACCAACCAAGTGCAGAACGTCACGTAGAACGCTGTAGCCAGCCAAATCCCAAAGCAAGTAGGCAAGAAAACCAATCATTGCCAAGCGACCGTTCCATAGTTCAGCTTGAGGATTCCAGCCAAACAGAAAGGCGTTACGGTCTACACCGTTATATTCTGTAGCTACGGGTGGTAAATCAGTGGTAGGGCGAGTTTGCATTTTTTTCTCCAAAATTAAATTTTTCTGAGTCTTTTGTTCTTTACAAACGACTAATGATTAGTAACCAACCAAGTGCAGAACGTCACGTAGAACGCTGTAGCCAGCCAAATCCCAAAGCAGGTAAGCAAGAAAACCAATCATTGCTAAGCGACCGTTCCATAGTTCAGCTTGAGGATTCCAGCCAAACAGAAAGGCGTTACGGTCTACGCCGTTATATTCTGTAGCTACGGGTGGTAAATCAGTGGTAGGGCGAGTTTGCATTTTTTTTCTCCAAAATTACATTTTTATTAGTCTTTTGTTCTTTACAAACGACTAATGACTAGTAACCAATCAAGTGCAGCACGTCACGTAGGACGCTGTAGCCTGCTAAATCCCAAAGCAAGTAAGCTAGAAAACCAATCATTGCCAAGCGACCGTTCCACAGTTCAGCTTGAGGATTCCAGCCAAATAGAAAAGCATTGCGATCTACGCCGTTATATTCTGTAGCTACGGGTGGTAAATCAGTGGTAGGGCGAGTTTGCATTTTTTTTCTCCAAAATTACATTTTTATTAGTCTTTTGTTCTTTACAAACGACTAATGACTAGTAACCAATCAAGTGCAGCACGTCACGTAGGACGCTGTAGCCTGCTAAATCCCAAAGCAAGTAAGCTAGAAAACCAATCATTGCCAAGCGACCGTTCCACAGTTCAGCTTGAGGATTCCAGCCAAATAGAAAAGCATTGCGATCTACGCCGTTATATTCTGTAGCTACGGGTGGTAAATCAGTAGCAGGACGAGTTTCACGAGTTTGCATTTTTTTTTCCTGGTTCAAGTTCAATTTGTTTCTTGACTTTACTGTAGCTATTTATAACTTGGCTGCTTTCTGTCAATAGGTACAAACTATCAGCACCTCTTGTGGACGATTATCTGAACAATATTTTCTTGGATAAATCCACCTAGGGAGAGTGCAAAAAAATGTATTTGTAAATAAATGTAACAAGAGTAACGAAAAGCTAAGTTTTATTTGATCAATTCCTGTTGGTATGGCAGAAAATAATAAAAAAGAAAACATTTATTGCGATAGTCAGTACCCGATGACTCAAGGCACACCTAGACAAACTCAATTCGCATGGCTTGGACTTAACGCTTAAAAGCCTGCCTCTGTAAGCTTTGCTTGTGAGTTAGTAAGTTATAGTCTCTTGGAGATTTATCAATTTTTGTAAGGAATCGAATGTAGAACAAACAAAGAAGGATAAAAAAAGAGCAAGGGATAAAGTCCCCGATTTTTTACTTCACATTTTTACTTCACAACAGAGTAATTCGGATTTTTGCCTTCATTACACTCTTGTTTTTGTTAGTGATTGAATTAGGTAAAAAAACTTCATACCATGCAGTAGAAGATTTTCAAACTTTGGAGAGATGCTGAAAGCACTATGATTCCACGATTGTATAGCTCAAGAGTTGGGTATTGTGACAGATAGAAAATTTATTCTCATGTAACTTTATAATCCCCACCGACTTGAGCTATAGAGGAAGGAATTAGGATGTTTCAAAGTACACACATTATGCTGGCACCGTATAAGTCACTGTTTTGGGTGGCACAAGCGCCAGTTACTAACCAGCCAAATGTCTCTTTTGGATTTGGACCACACTTTTTTTTCGCTTTAGTCTCGGGTGTGATCCTGGCTTTTGCCTTGCAATTAGTTCTCACAAACCTCTCAGTTGCTGCTGGGATTTCCTACCTAGGTCGTCCATCTGATTCAGATGGAGATCATGGAGAAGCTGGAAGTGTGGGGGGTACCATTCGCAAAATAGGGACGGCGGTGGGATTGTGGACATTAATCACTGTGACTATTGCGCTTGCCATTGCTTGTTTCCTAGCGGTGAGACTGAGCATTTTTGGAGATTGGTCTCCAGTAAACGGAGCAATTTTAGGGTTGGTGATTTGGGGAGCGTACTTCTTACTGCTGGTGTGGGTAAGTTCAACCACGGTGGGTTCGTTAATTGGCTCGTTGGTCAACACAGCAACTTCCGGCTTACAGGCGATTATGGGGACAGCAACCGCCGCGTTGGGGGCAAAAGCTGTCAATCAGCAAGTGGTAGCAACAGCTGAAGCAGCAGCGTCCGCTGTGCGTCGGGAACTAGGCAGTGCGATCGACCCCGGCACTATCAGGGATAAGGTAGAAGATTATTTAGAAATGGTGCGCCCGCCAGAACTGGATATATCGAAGATTCGGGGCGAATTTGAAAGGTTACTCAAAGATCCGCAACTGATGGCGATCGCCGGTGGTACAGCCGCAGGTGGTGCAGCTCTTAGCAACATCGACCGCCAAAAGTTTGTTGATCTAGTTAGCAGTCGCACTGACCTCTCGAAACGAGATATTAACCGCATTGCTGATACATTGTATAAAGTTTGGCAGCAGACGGTGGGTCAACAACAACCAACGCAAGACCGTTTGGGAGAATTGGTTGAGTATCTCAAATCAATGGCACCCGGACAAACCCGGACAGATGAACTCAATGCCAAGCTGGATCAGCTGATGGCAGAAATGCGTGCTACAAAAGACGCTAACCAAAGGGCAACCCAAGAAGTGGCTCCTGGTCCAATTCAACGGACAGTCCAGCAGGCAATAACCTCGTTGACTGGCGTTGTGTTGGGACGAGCCGATTTGTCAGACATAGATGTAGAAAAAATCTTAGGTGCGATCACAAACGCTAAAGATAAAGTCACAGATCAAGCAGATAAGTTAGGTCTTCCCACGCCAAAGCAGCCTTATAGCCCCATTCGTGCTGATGTGGAAAACTACCTACTCAACGCACATTCTTGGCAACTGAATTCAGAAAAAAGTGCCCAAGAATTTCGTGACGTTCTTTACGATCCAGCCGCCGATCCCGGAACAGTGCGGGGAGAGTTAGAGCAACTTTCTCGCAGCGATTTTGTCAATATTCTCAAACAAAGGGGTCTGTTGACCCAAACAGAAATTCAGCGGATAGCAGATCGGTTGGAAGTGAGCCGCCAAGAAGTGCTGCTCTCCGCGATCGCAGAGGAAGAAAAAGAGGTCGTCCAAGACTTGCAACGCCGAGTCGAAAGCTATCTGCTTGTGACTCCTAAATCAGATTTGACTGCGGAAGGCATACAGCGGGATTTCAAACCGTTGCTGGAAGACTCAGATGCAGATTACGAAACTCTATCTCGGCGACTGGCTCAGTTTGACCGCCAAGAAATGCGGGAAATCCTCCTAGAGCGCAATGACATTAATCCTGAGGAAGCAGACACAATCCTTGAGCAGTTGGAAAAACAACGGGATCAAGTTTTAGTCGAATCCAAAGGAATTGCCGAGCAGGCGAAATATCAAGCTGAATCGCTGTGGCTGAATTTGAAATCTTATCTGCGGAACACAGGCAAAGATGAACTCAACCCTGATGCTATCCGCGCTGAGGTGAAAAGACTTTTAGACGATCCGCAAGCAGGAATTGCGGAAATTAGGACGCGTTTGTCTCGTTTTGACCGCGATACTTTAGTGAAATTACTGAGTCAGCGGCAAGACTTGAGCGAAGACCAAGCAAACCAAATCCTTGACACTGTTGAGGAAAACTGGAGTAACATTCGCCACGTGCCAAGAAACGTGGCAGATAAAGCTAAGGAGCAATACGACACCGTAACAACCACAATTGCAGATTACCTGCGGAACACTGGCAAAGACGAACTCAACCCCGAAGGAATTCAGCGGGATTTGAATAGACTGTTCCAAAATCCACAACAAGGAGTTGTTGCACTGCGTCGTCGGTTGTCACAAGTTGATAGAGATACCTTAGTAAAACTGGTGAGTCAACGTCAGGACTTGAGTGAAGAGCAAGTCAATCAGGTCATCGATTCTGTGCAAAATTCTATTCGCGACATGATACGTGCGCCTCGTCGCTTAGCCACCCGAACTCAGCAAAGCGTGCAAAATTTCCAAGCTTATCTGGAAGCGTACCTGCGGGGGAGTGGCAAGGAAGAACTGAACCCAGAAGGTATCAAGCGCGACTTACATCTGTTGTTGCACGATCCACAAGTGGGGATTGAAAGTATAGGCGATCGCCTTTCGCATTTTGACCGCTCCACCATTATCACCCTGCTGAAACTGCGGGAAGACCTAACAGATGACGAAGCGGCACAGATTGCGGATACCATGATATCGGTGCGTGACCAGTTTGTGGAACAAGTGCGGGGTATTCAGCGGCGCATTCAAGATGTGATTGATGGAATTTTTGCCCGCATTCGCGACTACCTCAACTCTTTGGATCGCCCAGAACTGAACTACGATAGCATTAAGCGCGATGTTCGCACATTGTTTGATGACCCACAAGCAGGGTTTGATGCATTGCGCGATCGCCTGTCTTCTTTCAACCGCGAAACCCTAGTCGCAATTATGAGTTCCCGTGAGGATATCTCCGAGGAAGACGCTAACCGCATTATCGACCAAATCGAACGCGCACGAAACAACGTCTTGCAACGGGCAGAACGCATCCAGCAAGAAGCACAGCGACGCTTAGAAGAAGTGAAGCATCAAGCACAGCAACAAGCCGAAGAAACACGCAAAGCCGCTGCATCAGCAGCTTGGTGGCTATTTGCTACAGCGCTTGTGTCGGGCGTCTTTTCAGCAATTGCGGGAGCAGTCGCTGTCGTTCTATTAGTGTAGTTTAATACTTTATTTGTACTGACCAATCTCAGCCTCTCATATGAGAGGCTTTTTTGTTGGAATTACGACACCCTACACTCTCTAAAATCTTTCCAGTAACTTGATGAAAGCTGCACCAATAAACAAGCCTGTAACTTGCGCCAAATAGCCAATGCTCACTGGGTTAACGCCACCAGGAATATTTAAACTGCCAATCCCGTAAAAAATCTGTTGCACAAACCACCAAAATACATAGAAAGACGCTGGTAGTTGTACGGGAATAAATATAATCAAAAGGGGTAGAATACTGTCAATTTTAGCTTTGGGAAATTTAAGCACATAAGCTCCTAAAATAGCTGTAATCGCCCCATTCGCCCCAATGAGTGGCACCGTTAAGCTGGGTTCAGCTAAAATTTGTACTAGCCCAGTCAGGATGCCACAAACCAAGTAAAATAATAAAAATCGTCCAGAGCCAAGAATACTTTCCAGAGTTTTGCCAAAAACCCACAAAAATATCAAATTTCCTAAAATTTGACTAAAACTACCGTGGAGGAACATTCCCGCAAGTAGTGAAGTCGAACGCATTAGCACAACTATCCAAGCAGCTGAGTTTCCAGTAAGTGCATTTGCACTAGCTGCACTAATTTGTGCTGGAACCACACCCCAGCTATTTACAAAATTGCCTAATTCACCACCAAGCTCTAGTTTCAGTTCCCATAAGAATAAGGCAATGTTGATACCAATCAGACAGTAAATAATGATTGGCTTTCTACGCGTGAAAAAGAAAATGTTATCGCTAATAGGAATCATATTAATTAGTCATTAGTCAACAGTCATTAGTCATTAGTTGTAGAACTCTCGGATGGCGCGTCTTTACATGAGTTATTAGTTATTCTTTTTGTCCCCCTTATCCCCTTCAATACTCGCTTCGTCTACTGTCACCCTTCTCATCGACCCATAAAAGAAGCTGTGGCAAGATGGAAATCAGACTGTACTGCATTAAACTAGGCTAACCAAATGTTGGGAAACACACTTGTTGGACGATACCAAATTATTAGTCATTTGGGAGGAGGGGGATTTGGTGAAACGTTTGTTGCTTGTGATACTCACTTACCTGGCTCACCTCAATGTGTAGTCAAAAAACTCAAGCCCCAAGCTAATGACCCTGATACTTTGCAAACAGCCAGACGCTTATTTGATACAGAAGCTCAAGTTTTGTATCAATTAGGCACTCATGACCGCATTCCTCAACTTCTAGCCTACTTTGAGGAGAACCAAGAATTCTATCTCGTACAGGAATTTATCGAAGGTCATGACCTTAGTCAAGAAATCATACCAGGAAAACCTTTAAGTCAAGACCAAGTTATTTGCCTGTTACAAGAAATTTTGGATATTTTAGAGTTTGTCCATCAGCAAAAGGTCATTCACCGTGATATCAATCCCCGAAATATCATTAGACGCAAGCCGGATGACAAGTTAGTTTTGATTGACTTTGGAGCCGTCAAACAAATCACAACCCAAGTCATTACTCCTAGTGGAAAAACAAAATTTACCGTTGCTATCGGGACTCCTGGATACATTCCCAGCGAACAAGCTCAAGGAAATCCAAAATTCAGTAGTGATATTTATGCTTTAGGGATACTTGGTATACAAGCACTCGCTGGCTTATCTCCTGAGCAACTCGATTTAGATGCAGAGACGAGTGAGATTATATGGCAACATACCTCTGTTAGTGAGGATTTTGCTAAAGTTTTAGACAAAATGGTGCGCTATGACTTTCGGGAACGTTATGGTTCTGCAGGGGTTGTCCTACAAGCTTTGCATGATTTAAACAAATCTCAATCTCAGACAATGGCATTGAGTTCTCCCTTATTGCAAAATCCTATAAAAAATCCTTTAAAAACAATCAATAAGCCTAAAAAAAATATAGTATTAAAGTTTTTAGGTGCCATGAGTTTAATCGGGATAGGTGTCGGTTCATCTATATATATTGTCAATGCTATCAATTCTGCAAATTCCACCGAATTGTATAAGCAAGCCAACACACTATACGAGTTACAACGTTATCAAGATGCTTTATCGACATATGAAAAAGCGGTCAACATCAGACCAGAATACGCTCAAGCATGGAATGGACAAGGGAAAACTTTGTATGAGTTGAAACAATATGAGGAAGCACTTGCGGCTTATGATCAAGCAATTCAATTAGAGCCTGATTATTTGCCAGCTTGGAGTGGGCGTGGTTTTACACTGAATAAGTTGCAAAGATACCAAGAAGCAATTGCGTCCTTTGACAAAGCATTGCAATTACAAAATAACTATCCGGAAGTCTGGAATGCGAAAGGAGAAGCTTTAGCTAAATTAAATGAATATGACCAAGCGCTTAAATCTTATGACAAAGCTATTGAATTGAATCAAGAATATTATGGAGCTTGGTACAATAAAGGATTGTTGCTACAAAATATAAAACGTTACGATGAGGCAATTTCAGCTTATGATAAAGTGCTTGAATTCAAGCAAGATGATGAGAGAGCTTGGTATAACAAAGGCAATGTCTTGGTGAATATGCAACGCTACCAAGATGCGATCGCAGCCTATGACAAAGCGGTACAATACAAGCCAAAATTTTACCAAGCTTGGTTATCCAAAGGTAATGTACTCATCAATTTGCAACGCTATCCAGAAGCTCTTGAATCTTTTGAACAAGTCATTAAATACAATCGCAAGAACTATCAAGCGTGGTATGGTCGCGGCTGGTCGTTACATCAAATAAAACGCTATGAAGAAGCAGTTACATCCTATAATCAAGCAATTGAATTAAATCGTAAAAACTATCAAGTATGGTATAACCGGGGAAATTCACTTTACAATTTAAACAAATACCAAGAAGCAATTTCATCCTACAATAAATCAGTTAATTACGAACCTAAACATTACGAAAGTTGGTATAGTAGAGGCAATGCTCTGTTTAATGTAAAACGTTATTCAGAAGCCATTGCCTCATACGATAAAGCAATTAAAATAAAGCCAGATTATCAACAAGCAATAAACGCCCGTAATCAAGCACAACAGTTAGTTCCTCCTCCCGAGTCCACAGTCATCAGTCCATAACGATAAGTTTCTTAACTGTTGACTGTTGACTGTTGACTATCGAATATTTACCTCTTGTAATTGGTTCCCTAAATCAAAAGATTTTATATTCGTAGCAGAACTGTTGCTGATAAATGGTTGATTCATGTTTACAGAAGCAGGTGTTTTTGATGAAGCTATTTTTTCACCTTGAACTTGCACAATTTTTTCACCTTCAACTTGCACAATGCGCTGTTTCTGAGAATATTCTATCAGTTTAGCTTGAGCTGTAGCAGATACAGGAGTATCTTTAGGAACTTGTTGGAGAAACTTGACAGCAGCGTCAAAGTCACCCTCTGCTGCTTTGTTGTAAGCTTTTTGTAACAAGTAAGCAGCTCTAATTTGCTTTTTCTGATTGTACTCAGCTAACTTTTGTTGAACGATTGTCCCTGCAGAACTTTCTTCGGGAATTTGACTGAGATAATCTAAAGCGCCACTGAAATCTTTTAATGATGCTTTTTCATAAGCCTGGGCTAATAAATCTTTGCTTTGTGCTTCAAGATTTGCTTGTGCTTGTTGAACTAATTTATCTGTTTGTGATTGCCAATGCAAAATATCAGGAACTTGAGATCCTGCACGCACTACATCTGCCCAACGACGCTCATTGAAAGCTTGTTGGGCTGCATTGTATTGTTGGGCTGCATTATCCCATTGCTTTTGCCATTCCTCAATGCTAGCTTGCGCTTCAGGATAAATATTACTGCTCAAGGGGATTGATTTAGCTAGAGCAATTGCTCCGTCCAAATCCCCACCTTGATATTCTTCAGTTGCTTTATATAGTTTTTCTGTTTCTGAATAAGTTGGAGTGTTATGTATGATCGAGTAGACTCCAAATCCCATCACCAATGAATTAGCCGCCAACCCCACCTTCATTCCTGTCAACAGTGGAGAGGAATTTGGAGAGGCTGGATGTCTGCGCTTGACATTTAGTCGATTTTTTGGCTGATTTTTTTCATATTCTTCTGAAAAAATGGTGTAATCAACATCTATGATGTATGAGCGTGGACCTTCCAACAGCATTTGCTCAAGCGATCGCAATGCATCACCTGCTGATTTAAAACGTTCTTTGTAGTCGTAGCGAATCATTTGGCTGATTATAGCAGCTAGATAATCGCTGACTGGCGTGTTTTGAAAACGCCACATAATCTCATTTGTTTGAGGATCTATTTTCAATTGCAGCGGTGTCAACCCTGTGAAAGCCTGAATCGCAATCATGCCTAAAGCATAAATATCACTATTAGGTTGTGTGTGACCAACAAATTGCTCTGGTGGAATGTAACCTAGCGAAGTGACAGGAATTTGATCTAATGGCAATACCGCATCGACGATTTCAAAGTCAATTGGCTGAATTGAACCAAAATCAATCAGAACTAACTTGCCATCATAAGCGCGTCTGATCAAATTTTCCGGCTTGACGTCGCAGTGAATCACACCTTCAGAGTGAACAAAGTCTAAAATCGATAGAACATCTTGTAAAAATTGAATAACTTCACTTTCACTCCACAGATAACTCAAATTGGGATCGATTGGTAGTTCTGCAGTGAGTGCATGTCCTTCCACAAACTCTTGTACTAAGTAAAAGCGTTCATGTTCTTCAAAGCAGGATAAAAGTTCGGGAATTTGCTCATGGTGTCCCAAGTGCTTCAGTGTTTCGGTTTCTGTAAGAAAACGTAACCTAAGGGTTTGTAAGTAGCTTGGTTGGAAACTGGTAACCTTGAGCTGTTTAACAACGCATTTAGGATTCTCTGGATTCTCAATGTCTACAGCAACGTATGTTTCGCCAAATACCCCTGCTCCCAGGGTTTGGACGACTTGGTAACGTCCTTGTAATATTTTACCGATCATGTGGTTCGTCATTAGCTAGTTACTTAGTCACTGCTTATATAGGTTTTCTAACATTGCCTCATGTTTCCGGAATTCCTGATTAAATTAAATGAAAACAGCGCTGAATAAAGCGCTAAGTTCTTAAAGAAGAGTCAGTTTTTTATAGTTGTTATTACGGATAATCTTATTTACGTACGTACGTAAAATTACAATTTTTATCAAGAAAGTATGAAGTATGGAATATTGTATGAAGTATGGAATATTGCCACTGCTATCAAATACTCGCGATATTGCTAACCTGGTCTCTATGCCAATTAGTGTATCTGAACTCTTCAGTATTTCTACTGTGAAAATTTATTGTCAGGTTGCTTTTCCTCTACCTGAGATTTATCTGGTGACATCTCATTCACGTGAGTTCGATGTATCTTGATTTGACCCCGCTTCCATTCCTCTCCCCACCTCTCCTTTTCCCTCCCCTCTTAGGGCAGGGAAAAGGAGCAGCTTTTTTTACTGGGAGAGGCTTAAAACTCTGATTTTTACATTGCTCCTCCCTCTCCTACAAGGAGAGGGAGGTTGGGTGGGAGAGGTTTATCGAACTCACGTCTCATTGGGGTGTGTCAAAATCTCAGGCTTCACCACGCGTGCGATGGGCAAAGCGCCGCCTGAGCGCAAAGCGCACGCCGCAAGGTGAGGAGAATCTCAGGACGGTAGTTATTAGCTGTTACTCCCTAGTCCCTAGCCTTTTCATTTTCTTCTTCGAGCACCTCAGAATCTTGCAAAGGCTTCACTACCCGTGCGATCGCCTGTTGAATAAACACCTTAATAAACTCATCCCGACGATTGAGTTGAAACTGTCGCTGCACAACCTCCGTCATGCCACCATCACCCCAATCCTGATCATGACGAAAATATTCAATAAAACTTTTGCCAGCAATCCGCGTCAAATAAGCCGCAGTCACGCCTTGAATTGCCCGCCCAACAATAAAAGTAGCAACATTCAGTTGCAATGCTGTTGTAAGTAACTGTATAGCTCCCTTAACAATACCTAAACTAGCTAGAGTTTTCCCTAAAGACAGCGCTAATTCTTTTCCACGTTCCAAATTCAATTCACAGCCGTAAACTCTGCCAATTTCCACTACCATTTGAGCATTGACACCGGCTGTTGCCAACATATCCACCACTGGTAGAGGTGTCACCGAAACCACGCCAGCAACAATCCACTGAAATCGCTCTACAATCTTATCAGCTTGACGGCGACGCTGAGCATCAATGAGTTTCTTCGCTTCCTCTCCCAGTCGTACAGATTGCAGGAGAATATTATCTGCCACCAAATCTTCACCCTCAGCCCGTAAAATAGCCGCCATTCGCCGGAGTAAGGGGAGAATTTCCGGTTCAGGCTGGAAAATTTCGCTATTTTCCAGGTGTACGGGTTGGGGATTCGCGGCGATCGCCACCACATCACTAGCTGCGATCAATCCCCGCACTCGCTGACGCAACCTCGCCAAAATCGCTTCTTTGTCCTCGTCTGTATACAAATCAGTTTTATTGAGGACAACCACAGACCGTTTACCGATTTCAGCTAATGCTCGTAACGGCTCAAATTCTGACTGCCGGATGTCATTATCCACCACAAACAACAGTAAATTTGCTTCTGTTGCCAGTTCTCGTGCCAGTTGTTCCCTCTCGGTTCCCGCCACCCCTGCTTCTAAAATTCCCGGTGTATCCGTAAATAAAATTTTGCGTTCTAATCCCTTCAACCTTAGACAATAAGTTTGCCCCACCTGAGTCGTTCCCATTGGTGCATCTACCTTGCCAACCATGCGCCCCATGACTGCATTCACCAGAGAAGTTTTGCCAGCACTTCCAGTGCCAAACACTACAACTTGAATTTCGCCACCAGCTAAATTTGTCTCAATCTCCCGCGACTTACTCAATAAAGCTTGCCGTGCAACTTCATCTTGAATTTGCGCCACCTGTTGCCTGACAGCTTCTAAAGTAGAAGACGCCGCATCAGACTTGGCAGCAGGGACTTGTACGCTTGGGCGTTGTCTGCGTTGGCGCTGACGATTCTCGCCTCGCCCAATCACGAACACGTAGTAGACAAACGTGGCAATTAAAGCTGTTATGAGGAGAATGAACAACAGCAGTAGCAGATTACCCAGCAACGGCGCTGAGTAGGAGAATTGCCAGTAAAGCCGACTTAGAGAATCAATCAGCCATAGACTGAGTCCCAGAATGACGATGAGACCAACAATCAGCGTGACTATGCGCGACACAGGCATGGTTGGCACAAACTAAAGGATACGTACCCAGATGCTTCCCATCTTAATAGTTTCAATGTTTTTCACCAGGGTGTTGACAAAGTTATTTTGCGAAATTACAGCGCTTAGGGAGTACCAAAAAATAAATTATCCATTATGTAGCGTGGGTTAGGCGCATGACAGTTGAGGTTTTATATGCAGGACTTGCATTGCGCCGTAACCCACCATTGTTTCGGTGGATTACTACAAATTGGAGATTTTTTTTAGTTGGAAGTCCCTTATTCTTATGATTAGACCACACATCGTAGGTGTTCCCTACCCATAAAGCTTATGTAATGGAGATTTTTTTTTAGAAAAAGCTTATCTATTACTAAATGCTCAGAAACAAGTAGTAGTTGGTATGTCAAAATTTGGTTTTGTTAGCATAAGTCAACAAGGAGAAAAAGCTCATGGGACTTTTTGACCAAATTATCAATGCAATTGACAATTCCAATCAGCAAGGGAATGCCGGGCAATTGGATAATATTCTCAATACTGTGCAGCAAGTGAGTAATAGCACTGGTACAGACCCCTCAACAATGCAATCTGCTTTGGGGATTGTGGGTAACTATGTGCGTTCTGCTTTACAACAAAAGCAAGCCACAGAAGGTAACCAAGCAGCGCAAAATGTGGTAAATCAATTTGGCGGTACTTCGCCTAATCCTCAAGCGGTTAACTCACTTTTCGCTCCTTTTTTACAACAGCAGCTGGCTGAGACTGTTGCTCAGCGCACAGGGTTAAATGCAGGTATGGTTCAACAATTACTACCGATTTTGGTTCCTGTAGTGCTGAATCTGTTGAAATCTGGAGCAAATTCTCAAAATCCTCAAGCAGGAGGAAATTCGGTGTTGAATTCTTTTCTAGATTCTGATCGCGATGGCGATGTTGATATTACCGACGCCATACAGCTAGCTAGTCGGTATTTGGGACGGTAAAATTTTGAACAGCAGATAAACGCAGATAATTTTCCATCATATCCGCGTTAATCAGCGGTTGTAATTTTAGATTTGGGATTGAATTTCAAATCCCAAATTTAATTTTATTAGACTTCTTGCAAAAGTAAAAAAAAAAAGAATAATTAACCACAGATGGACACAGATGGACACAGATGGAATCAAAGAGATGCAATCTTGTCTATTAATTTTTTACCAAGTCGCTACAGAATTGCCCCACCCTTCGGGTTCGCCAGTTCCCGCTTGTCGGGAAACCCTCCTAAGCCCTTCGGGCACGCTTCGCGAACAGGACTGGACTCACCATAATTTTTGATTTGGTGGTGGGATGAATGGGCGCGACGGGATTGGGGACTGGCGACGGTTGTTGGGGAAAAATGTCCACGCATGTTTGTCCGGGTTTTGTTGCCCTTTCCATAATTTTTCGTGTTGTACCCCCCAATCCCCAATCCCTAATCCCCAATCCCCAGTCCCCTTCACATTTCACTTTTTCACTAAAATATATGCTGTAGCATATTCAGGCAGTTGCCTGATATGCTGGTCAAAATCTTTTCGATTCTGAAAAACTCCTGCCAAAAAATCAAGTTGATGAAGATTGGGTAAAAATGCTCCGCCTGTATCTGACAGAACTCCCAATTGCAGTTGTTTGCGTCCACCTTTAGTATACTCAAGAACAATCACTCTACCCAAACCAATATTTAGGACATCTCCAGCAAAAGTCACTCCTGGTTTGATAGAAATTTTTGCATCTATCTTATATCCATAACCTTTGATAGCATCAACCTCTCTGAAATACCAATAGCGCTTTTGTGCTGTTGCTTTGACTCCTCGAAGGTAAGGCATTTCATTGTTTCTATCTACATTAAAAAGTCCTTTAGAGCCATCAGTAAAATTAATCAGTATTGTTCCCTCCATCAACGCTTCTTCTAAGCCCTCTCGAGTTAGATAAGCAAGAGGTTCAACCTTACCAAATTCTTTGCCACCTGGCTCATAAATCCCTGACAAAACATCCTGCTTTGTATATTTTGTGTAGAATTTGTTGCCACTATTGTCTTTTAAGCTATAAATTGGTGTATTGAAAGTAGATGTTTTTTTGTGAGAACCTGGATGAGTAAAAACAGCATACTTTGTAATTCGCAATTGTTTTTGATTGGGAGTTTGAGAGTTATATGCAGACCATTTAATCACGCGAAAATTGGTGTTGATAAAATTAGGGTCTTGTAAACGAGTCGCTCGATTATTGGCAATATCTTCCTGTAAGACAGAAATCATGAAATCCAAGGTTTTGAGGATGTCTTGTACATTAACTCCTTGAGCGCCAAGTAATCCCGTACGTAGAACAGTTGGGTCTTCTGAAGCGTAGTCTTGGTAATATTTTCTAGTATTGGAGAGAACACTTAATAAGTCTGCTTGATTGAAATTTACCTTCGTGGTAGGCAGTTTTCCGGAACTGAAAACCTGACTGCCCTGAACACTAAATTTATACTTTTGCAACTCATCAATGACTTGATAATATGTTGAGACTGAACCTGGCTTTTGCTCAGATGAACGAGTGTTTTGTTTGTCTTGACTTTCATATGATGTTTGCTGAAAACTAAAAGCGTTCTCTTGACCTGAGGCTAGAAAAGTCTGCTGTTGAGGTAGGGTGGAATATTCCTGCTGAGTTTTGGATAAATTCTGTGTAGCTGGATGTTTAGTTTTTGACTGACCATATAAATAGCTAGTGCCTAAACCGACAAATAATAAGGCAGCAAAACTGACTGTGAGGCGGAGTTTTTGACGCAATGGGAGACTCATAAGCTGGAGAATGAATTTCTACTGGTAAATAATACAAGACTTATGCCGACAAACAAGGTGGAATTGCCTGCAAGTGCATAAGTTGATTTCACTGGCAGCTATTAACTAATTAGGCTGCTCATTGCCTACACTCAAGGTAACTCTCTACCCCCTTGGCTTGAAGTTAAGGGGGTTTTTATTTGGCGACAGTAGCAAAGGTGGGCGGCGCTTCATATACGGAATCTTGTCTTGTGGCTAACTTTTGCAAGGCTGACTTCGCATCTCATCTACCGCTGTCGCCAATCTAGCTTGAGTCCAACCCACCAAAAGGTTAATAGGGAAAATCCTACTAAAGCAGTCAAATCGACTACCAGTTGCCCAGTTATTGATCCAAGTAACGTTTGTCGAAGAGCAGATGCACCATAAGTTGCAGGGCTTAACCGTCCTATGTATAACAGAATATCGGGTAAACGGTTGTCTGGGATGATGACTGGACCAATAAACAGCATTACCATTGTCAAGAGTAAGCTGAAAGAATCGCTTTCTTGTGGTGTACGAGCATTCGTTCCTATTAGCGCACCAAGTCCGGCAAGGGGTAGCACACACAAGGGTATCACCAATAGAATGATGGGGTTTAAACTCACCGAAAGCTTGAGGAACAGGATACCAAACCCCAGGATGCCTAACAGTGCTGGTAGGGAGAGGAGAAAAAATGCTAGGACTGAAGCAATGATTAAAGCTTCTCGGCGAATTGGTAAAGTAGCATAGTATTCCAAGGTTCCAGAAAATCGCATATAGGCAAATCGATCTGCCATTTTGTTTAAGTTACCGAACATCAGCGTCATCACAAGATTTCCCGTCAGGATGTATCCTAGCGTTTCCTGTCCAGTTCCTTGAGCAAAGCTACCGAGGGCGATGATACTCAGCATCGGAGCAACGAAACTCGTGAGTATGATAGCCCGCCATGACCAACGCCAGTTTGTCAGCTCCATGAAAAATAAGTCCACCAGTTGCACAAGGAAAGAGGGAGGGTTACGCTTGTTGTGCATAATGCAGATACAAATCTTCTAGGGTTGCTGAGTACAGGCGAAAGTCATCCACCATATCCAAGTTTAGGGAATTGAGGGTCAAAGTGACTTGGTTCCATTCCAACAACACTCGCCAGTGACCCGTTTGTAAGGGAATGAAGGTTAGATCAGGTGGCAAGGTTGGCGGGTTGTCTGGTGAAAAAAAGAGTTCCAAGCGTAGCATTCGGTCAACTTGCTGCTTGAGTTCGCTGGGACGACCTAGTGCAACCAGTTCCCCAGAACGTAGAATTCCCACTCGCCCAATTGCCTTTTCTGCCTCAATTGCATCATGAGTAATCAGAATAATGGTTGTGCCCTGTTCCTGGTTGATACGGCGCAAATTATCCCAAACCAGTTTGCGGCGTTGGGGATCAAGGTCATTTGTTGGTTCATCCAGCATTAGCACAGGTGGAGAACCTGCCATTGCTACTGCTAACCTCAGTAGTCGCCTTTGCCCACCTGATAGTCGGGAACTCGGTTTGTCACCTAGTTGTTGAATTTGCCATAAATCCAACAAGGCATCACACTCCTTGCGAGCATCGTTGCGGCTCATTCCGCGCAAATGGGCAGTAAAATAAAGTGACTCACTCACTGTCAAATTGTTGAGTGCTCCGCTTTCCTGGGGCATATAACCAACATTCATTTGTACAAGATGGGGAGCCTTGATGATATTGTGTCCGAAGAAGGCGATCGCCCCAGAATCAATAGACAACAAATTCACCATCTGGCGTATCAAAGTACTTTTCCCTGCTCCGTTATCGCCCAAAATACCAAAAATTTCACCCTCATAAATTTGGAGTGTAATGTTCTTATTGGCGGGTTGGGTTTGTCCTGGATAGAATTTCACCAAATTCTGGATGTCGTAGACAATCACGAGTTTCCCTCAAGGAAATCTGAATTAGAAAATACATCTCTCAAGAACATATGACAAAAATCTCATTTTCATCAAAGTAAGCCAGGGTGCATAACTTGTCAAAAGTCACTGTATTTATATTCAGATGCTTGTTGGAGCAAGGCTATGCGAATCTACTGGAAGCCGATTATTTGTCAGGTGATATTAGAAATTCTGCTAGAGGTAGCCCCAGGCAGCTTTGGTATGATGGCGACTATTAGCGAGTATTTGCTGGAATCGACTTGGGAAGCTAGCAGAGCTTCAATTCAACTGGTCTTAGGGATGAATTCCCAACCAGCTTTCCACTAATGTCTGTAAAAGGGGTAAGTGCCATCTGCTCCTCAAAACATTTACATTACAAGACTTGCAGACAAATTTTGTTTTCCCCCAAAATGAGCTAGTGGCTACAAAAGTTTTTACAATCTTGGATCTACAGGTTCGCTCTCCATCGCTAAAATACCAAAAACGCACTCATGCACGCGACGCAAAGGAGCATGAGCAACAAATCGCTCCAACGCTTCAACACCCAAGGCAAATTCTCGCATAGCCAAAGACCGCTTCAGCGATAACCCGCGTTGGCGCAGACGTTGCAAGTTCTCAGGCGTTGAGTATTCTGGACCATAGATAATTCGCAGATATTCCCGTCCGCGACACTTAACTGCAGGTTGGACAATACCGCGAGCGCCTTTAACAATAAATTGCATCGGCTTGACAACCATACCTTCACCCCCTGCTGTGGTGAGTTCTTCCCACCAGTGAACCGCTTCTGCTAAACTGCTGGGGTCAGTCAAATCTATCACCTTGGATGTCGTTGCTAGCAGTAGATCCGGGTCACACTGAGCAATTTTCGCTGCTTGCTCCATGTGCCAGCGATGGTCTTTATCTGTATGGACGCTTCCCTCTGTTGCCAAAATGTGGAAAGGAGCAAGTTTGAGGTCGGATATATCATTCACTGACCAACAATAGCGGCGGTAAGCACTGACGTACTGCTGTGTCATTTGGGCACGTTGTTGAAATTGGCTCAGTTGGGTGCTGACCTCAACACCGCGCTGCTGTGCTTGTTGCAACACACTTACAGCATCCCCAAGAGCAAGGCGTGACGATATCCCAACGGCTGCATATTGTTTCCGCAGCAAACCCTGTGCTTTGGCTGACCAAGGCATGAGTTCGCAATCCAAGCAAACCCAATCGGTATTAAATGTTTCCCAAAATCCACTTTGGGAGAGGGCAGCATTAACCCGCGCTAAAAATTCTGCCTCTAAGTTTGGATTGTCAAAAAAGCGCCTTCCCGTGCGGGTGTAGCAGATACCAATCCCCTCGTTTACCACGCCAAAGCGTTTCTTAGCAACTATTTCATCTCGGCATATAATGGTGATCGCCCGTGAACCCATGTGCTTTTCTTCGCACACAACTTCAGTGATTCCTTGGTTTTGGTAGTAGGCAAAGGCTTGTGTTGGATGTTCCAGATATCCTGTTTCTTGAGATGTCTCCACAGGCGACATCGTGGGTGGCAGGTAAATCAACCATTTGGGGTTAGCAGCAAAACGGCTCATCACCTCTAGGGCGGCGATCGCATTTTCTTCCCGTATCTTGATGTTGGACGAAAGTCGGGTGCTGATGATGCGCTTACCAAGTACATCTTCAATATGAAGCACATCATCTAACTGCTGCTGTAAGCTTGTAGAATTCTCGGATGCAACATCTTTACCCAACCCTTGAATAGGTCTAGCAGGTTCGTAGTAAGTGCGCGCAGCAGGAACACTCACCAGTTCCTTCTCTGGATAACGCAGCGCAGTCAATTTGCCGCCAAAAACACAGCCGGTATCAATATCAATTGTATTATTGAGCCATTGGGCTTCTAAAACAGGGGTGTGTCCGTAGACAACCATCGCCTCACCCCGGTACTCCGCCGCCCAGTTGTAACGAACGGGTAAGCCAAACTCATCAATTTCTCCGGTAGTTTCGCCATACAAGGCAAACTCCCGCACAGCACCAGACCCCCGTCCCTGCATTTCCTGCTTTAACCCCGCATGAGCAACGACAAGCCGCCCTGCGTCGAGAACATAGTGACTCACGAGGGAATCGAGAAATTCATACAGTTCTTTAGTAAAGGGTTTGCGTATATCCTCTGGTAACGCCTCAATTTCTGCCAAGGTTTGCTCTAACCCATGATTGAGCTTGACATTTTTACCTCGTAATTTCCGCAACAGTTTGTTCTCATGATTACCAGGAACGCAAATAGCTGTACCTGCTGCAACCATGTTTTGCACAAGCTTAACTGTATCTAGGATACGTGGTCCCCTGTCTAGCAAATCACCAAGAAAAACTGCCTTGCGTCCCTCGGGATGGTAGTAGGTGGGGAAGTGGAGGGATGAGGGGGATGAGGAAGACGCGGAGATGGGGGGACGCGGGGACGCGGAGAGAGAATTTGTCTCCGTGTCCTTCTCGTAGCCTAATTTTTGCAGTAATACTTCGAGTTCGTCGCAGCAACCGTGAATGTCGCCAATGATGTCAAACGGACCGTGTTCGTACTTACGGTTGTTCCACAGAAGTTGACGCTCAATTTCGACGGCTTCAATTTCCTCTTGCGAGTTGAGGACGTAGACGTAGCGGAAGCCTTCTTTTTCCAAGCCTCGCAGGGAACGCCGCAAACATTGAGTGTGACGGCGCACGACATGAGGACCAAACTGGCGGTCTGGTCTTTGCTGGTTGCGTTGGTGACACACCTCTTCTGATAAGTTGAGGGCGATCGCCACGGGAAAACAATGATACTGCCGTGCTAATGCCACGAATCCTTTACGGTCTTCTGGCTGGACGTTGGTAGCATCGATTACCGTTATTCTACCTGCTGCTAGTCGCTTTGCGGCAATATAGCGCAGCACCTCAAAGGCATCATGGGAAGCAGATTGGTTATTTTCATCATCGGACACTAAGCCGCGACAAAAGTCTGAAGATAGAATTTCAAAGGGCTGAAAGTGCTTGCGGGCGAAGGTTGATTTGCCGGAACCAGAAGCACCGATGAGGACAACCAGGGAAAGTTCGGGAATATTTAATTTCATAATTTTGCGATCGAGTTCGTCAAATTTCACGGCGAAACACCCCCATCTGCGTAGGAGAACCAACTTCTGGATCTTCGACTCCTACAGGTTGAAACTGCACCGTGTAGCCAAAGCGTTCTGCAACTTGCTTTGCCCAAGTCTCGAATTCTTGGCGTGTCCATTCAAAACGGTGGTCTTTATGTCGCAGTTTTCCAGCAGGCAAGTTCTCAAATTTAACGTTGTACTCTATATTGGGTGTAGTCACCACTACCGTTTTAGGTTGAGCAAACTCAAACAACACCCGCTCAAAAGCAGCAAGGCGCGGTAGGTCGAGATGCTCGATCACCTCAATCACCGTAGCAGCATCGTATCCTATGAAACGTTTATCCTGATAGGTTAATGCGCCGTGAATCAGTTGTAGGCGATTCGATTGGTTGGGAGCTAAGTGCAGGCGGTCTAATCGCTCTTGTGCTACCTCTAGCGCCCGATAGGAAACGTCAACACCTGTAATTTGCTCAAAAAAGCTTTCTTTAACCAGTATTCGCAACAAAGTCCCCTGACCGCAACCTAAATCAATAACTCGTCTTGCACCATTTTCTTTCAAAGCAGCAACTACGGCATTCAACCGCTGCTGGTTTAAGCTAATAGGCTTTTCTACAGCTGCTTCTTCTTCTGCATGGCTTTCTTCAGCACTGTCTGGATCAAGTTCGTCTTCCTCTGCTAGTTGTGCTAAAGCAGCGCGAGTCAGACGAAGTTGTCGTTTCAAGTAACGACGGGTAATGGCTTCCCGCGCTGGATGCGCCCTTAACCAACCCTCACCATGACGCAGTAGCTTTTCTACTTCGTCATCATCTACCCAATAGTGTTTATCGTCATCCAATACGGGAATAAGTACGTACAGATGACTCAGCAAGTCGGCAAGGGGCAGGGTATGCTGCAATTCCACAGTGTAATACTTGCTGTCTCCCCAATCAGGAAATTTCTCATCTAGAATGTGATTTTGGGCAGTCACAGTGTAGCCCAACGGCTCAAATAGCTGCCGCAGGAATCCTTCGCCACCTCGACAAGGTAAAACAGATATTTTCGCAACCAGAGGTATAGGAGTTTGTGTTAATTCTGGTTTGTCTTTGCAGCGACCTGCAAGCGCAGTACTAAAGACTTGGGCGATCGCCACACTTAAAAATGAAGAAGCGACGTAAGGGCGATCGTTCACATATTGTTCCAGATTTGCACTCCGTCCGCGCACCAACTTCACTGGGTCAATATCCAAAAGCAGCGCCGCAGTACATCGTTGCTCACTGGCTTCTGGATAGAAGACGTGCGCTTGTCCAAAAGAAAGAGCAAAAGATTGGCAGCGATCCGGGTGTTTATGCAGTAAGTACCCTAAATCCGTTGCTGGGTAAGATGTGGTCGTAATCAGCAGTAGCATTCACTTGTGCAGAGCTTCACTTTGGCGAGGATAATTATGACTACTGCTTAATGCCAAATGATTACGGAAAAATTTCATGTCTTTTAGGCGTTAATATTATTACTTTGCTTTATAAATTGTTACAAAAAGGCTTTTAATTGAGCTTACGCCATATTTGCCGCTGGCATTGATGATGAACTACCCTATTTTCCTGTTTTTCATTTCATTGATTGTATATGGAATTGAAACACTCTAGATCATTAGGGAGCATCTTGTGACAATCGACACTGATCGCGGTAGCGGCAGGTTTTTTCCTTGAAGATTTCCGTTAATCTTGAACCTACGCACTAAAATTTTTGTTAAGACTGGGAGTGAGGAGTCAAGTGTGGAAGTGTAGTGACGATTGTGGCATTTTCCCTACACCCGTACGGGCGCAAACGATTACACTTTTAGCACGCCAGTTAACTCAACGCGAGGGCAGTGCGTCCTTGCAGGTTTCTGTTATGAGCACAAAGTAGACGCGTAGCTGCTTGTTGTGGGGGTAGCAACTGCCTATTGGCGAACCCCGCTTTCATTACGCTTCCCTTCACCGTACATTCGTTCAAAACCTTCATTTTTCGTTTCACTGCGTAATTCCTGTTCATCAAGACCCCACCTAGACAGCAACTAGGTGGGGTTATAGCGGTTTTCATTTCGATGAAGTATGGCTTTGTAGTCATCGCTTAAGCAATCTAACGACTTGGGTGTATTGCACTCAGTAACAGGGGTAAAAGCGCCTCAAACCCAGTGATGATAGGCGTATGTATTAAATCGATGTAAAACCTTTGCCAATTTTACGATTGAGATGATTTTGAGCCTAGTTTTTTCCAAAGTCCCAATAATCGGCGATCGCTATCTAATAACCATGACTTACTCACCACCAACAAGGTAATCCCTCTCCTCCGGAGACGCCCAGAGCGAACGGAACCCAACGAGTGGCGTAGTTTCGTTGGTTTTTTCCTGTCCTTCCACCTGCTGTACCTCAATAAAGATGCAAACTGCTGTAAGTCGTTTTACTCAGATCCTGCACCATTCTTAATAATTCCTAAGTCGCTAAAAATTCTAAAACGAGTTGGTTAAATTCCTCTGGATGCTCGATTGAAGCCCAGTGCCCGCAGTGATCAAAAATATGTAGCTGTGCGTTGGGAATGTTTTTCGCTGCAACATGAGCATGAGCAACAGGAACCAATTTATCTTGCTGTCCATGAATGATTAGTGTTGGAGAGGCGATTGTCGAAAGCTTACTGACAATAGGATCAATAAACTCCGGTTTCCATCCTCGAAAGTTTGCGTTAGTACGAAGAAACTTGAGTATTGCTTGCTGTGCACCCGGTAAAGCCGCCATCTCGTACAGCATTTCTATGAACTGTTTGTTGATCGTTGTCAGATCGTATACGGCTTGCTTTACTGCTATTGCGATCCCCATAGGACTAGGATGTGTTAGCAGTTCCCCAACTCCAGGAATTAGAGCGAGTTTAAAGCCAATCGGAGTTTCTTTACCTAAGCCTCCGCTGTTCGTCAGCACAAGTTTATCGAGGCACTCAGGAAACATCAGTGCAAATTTCAAGGCAGTTGCTCCGCCCCCAGAAGTACCGATCAGGGTTGCTCGTTCAATCTGCAAAACATCCATAAACGATTTCAGGAATCGCACCCAATCATCGCAAGCATAGTTCTGAGAGTCTGGCTTATCGGAACGACCCGCACCTACCATATCGAAAGCATAAACGCGATGGTATTGTGCTAAAGCAAAAATATTGTCTAACCAACACTCAATAAATCCGCCTCCACCATGAAGCAAAATCACGATCAATCCTTTATCTCCCAACACCCAGTAACGAGTTTTGACAGAGCCAACTTTGATGTATTGGTCTTGTGGAGTTTGAGCCAACATCTTTTCAATTACCTTTTACTAACACGGATGCTTGTCAGGATTTGAATAAATCATCTGCGAAACCTTGGGCGGTTGATCACCAATGTGAAAGGCGCGAACTTGTTCCTCAATCACTCTATCCGTATTTGTCACCCGCACAAATTGCCTTTTGTGTTCTGCCCAAGACTCTACAAGCAATGTTTCCACAAAGCGACTAGGGTCTGATAAATCTTGATACACGCCCCACTGAATCGCGCCATCACGCCGACGAATTTGACTGAGTGTTTGCATCACCTTGGTAAACTCTTCGGCGTTTGCTGGATCAATGCGATACTCCAGGGTAATTAAGACGGGACCATCATTTGGGCACGGTTCAAAAGCGATGCGTGGCTGCTCCCAGTGCAGGGACGCCTGCAAATCCAATTTTTCAGCACAGCGAAGACGATAACGCACTGTTAGCAAAACACACACAATTAATCCCACAGCAGCACTGGCAAGGGCAATTGAGATACTTGTCCGTTGAGCTATAGTACCCCACAAAAGACTGCCCAGCACCATAGTTCCCTGGAATACTAACAATTGCACAGATAAAGCTCTGGCACGTACCCACGTAGGAACCGCTGTTTGCGCTGCGACATTGAGACTTACCATAACGCTGAGGGACGAAATTCCCACCAGCAGCATCACTACCCAAACCAGTGGTACGATGCGGAAAAATGCCAGCGCCAACATCATCACGCCCATCAGCAGGGAAGACAGCGCCACCACCCTGTCGCTGGAAAGCTTCTGCCGTGCTTTGGGTAAAATGAACGCTCCTGCTAAACCACCTATGCCCCAAAAGCCAAGAACTATACCGTACCCCAGCGCATCCAACTTTAACTCTTGACGTCCCAGCAGTGGTAGTAGAGCAAACAAGGCACTGGCAAAGAAAATATAAGCAAAAGTTCTAATTAGCACAGACTGAAAGACTGGGGCATAACGGATGTAACGTACGCCTGCTTGCATTGCTCCTACGACGCGTTCTGTAGGTAAGGCACTCTTTTCATGCCTGCGTTGCCAGCGATAAATCACAAGTATCACGCTCACAAATGAGGCAGCGTTCAGCAGGAAAACAACACCTGTTCCGGCTGTGGCGATGATTATCCCGGCGATCGCTGGACCAATTGAGCGAGATAAATTAACAACAATACCGCTGAGAGTCACAGCTTGTGGCAGTTCTTCTCTAGGCACGAGTTCGGGAGTGACAGCTTGCCAAACAGGCATATTCATCGAACTGCCGAGACTCAGGGCAAAGGTCAGCGCTAAGAGTATCCACGGTGTTGTGATGTGAGCTATTGTCAGTACACCTAACAAAGTCGCCATAGCGAGCATCCAGCCCTGCGTCCATAGCAACAACTTGCGGCGGTCAACAACATCGGCGATCGCTCCTGCTGGTAACGCCAGCAAGAAAAACGGTAAGCTAGACGCCGCCTGCATCAGCGCCACTAATAACGGTGAATCGGGTGCAAGAGTTGTCATCAACCATGCTGCGCCGACATCGTGCATCCAAGTCCCAATGCTTGACACCGCCGATGCCACCCACAAGGCACGAAACACTGGCTGACGCAGGGGAGTCCACATGGAAATAGCAACTGCTGATGGTGATGTCATAGGAAGATGCAGGAGTAGAGTGGATCGAGGAAGGCAAGACTATTTCATTTAAGCTTGTAACTGCCCTGCAATTCATAATACTCCTAACAAAAATAACTATTTAAGCTATTAGATTTCTTGCAAAAATCCAATTTAAGGGTATTTTGAACCGCAGATACACAAAGCATTGGACGCAGACAAACACTAGTTAATTATCTGTGTCCATCTGTGTCCATCTGTGGTTTGACATTCAAAAAATCGACTTTTGCAGGAGGTCTATTGACTAAACAAAAAAGTTGTTAAATCCTGTAAGATACCTAATCCCCTAAGAGAACCAGAAACTAGGCGAGTTGCCGCAATTGGTTGTTTGAGTAGTCCCATTGCTAAAGGAAACGCCTGTAAAGAACCATCATGAAATGCATTGGTGAGGTTTGGAATATTATGGCATGCGTCGTCGCTGATAACTCGCAGCATTGCTACGGCAATTCCCAACTCATTCAAAACTTGTAAGGCTGCATATCCTTCCATGTCTACAACGTCAGCATTATAAGCTTGACCTAATTGCAGTTTTTCACTGGCAGAATAAATGAGGCGATCGCTCGTCAACCCAATCCCCGTAAAAACTCTGTCTTGTAATTTCTTTTGCAGTATCTCTGTTAACTCTGGATTGCAGAAAAGCTCAGTAGCCTTTTTATTTTCTTCTGCAACAGGAGAAACGCAACTTCGATACAGGACAGCCTCCCCAACGCCGTATTTGGGCGACAAACTTCCACATAAACCCATGAGCAAAACTTTAGGTTGCGAATGATGAAAAAGGTGTCCAGCTTGTAGCCATTGTTCTAAATATTTCCTTAATGCTGATGGACCCATAGGAATCGGGAAAACGGGCGGTGTAGGAACTGCAACGCGATTTAATCCTTTGCAAACAGATTTGTACTCTGGTCCTTGAGCAACCAGAATGGCATCAACAGGCATTGTCATTATTCTCTGCCGTTCCATTTTTACTAACATTTGAAGAGCAAAAACTTCCTGTTTCAACCGAGACTGTCGGTGAGCCAGCGCTGCAGGAGGGTTTCCCTCCGTAGGCGACTGGCGAACCCGGAGGGCAGCACCTCGTCCACAAGCAGACACGACAGAACTCGCCGCGTATTTCGATATGTTGATTGCCGCGTTCAGATCGCGGTCAATTTCAAAATCACATGAATGACAGTGGTAGACTCGCTCCCTTAGACTAAGCGAATCTTTTACATTGCCACAGCAAGAACAGGTTTTACTGCTAGGTGCAAATCGGTCAAAAACAACCAGTTTGCTGCCGTATAGTTGACACTTGTATTCCAACTGACGGCGAAACTCGTAAAATCCCATGTCTCCTATTGCTTTAGCCAAACAGCGACCCTTCCATCATCCCAGACACGTTCAAGTCTTCAATCCCTATTACCGCGTGGTTTTTGCTTAAATAAGTGGTGACTTTATGAAGAACGTCTTTACGAATGTTGGCAACCCGTCTATGTGCTTTAGCTACCAGCAACACTGCTTTATTCCAATTAGCAGAACCTTTGACCTTACGACTGAGATTGCGTTGTAGCCGTTTTAATCTACGTTCTGCTTGACGATACGATTTAGCACCGTCGAACACAACACCTGTGGATAGTGTTGCTAGCGCTTTAATACCTAGATCGACACCGACAATATCGCAAACTTTTGGTGTTTGTTCAATAGGAACATCAATTTTAAACGAGATAAACCACCTGTCTGCTTGGCGGCTAATTGTCACCGCCGTCGGCTTTACACCCTGTGGTAATCTCTCAAAGGTTTTCAACCATCCGATCACCGGAACCTTAATCCGCTTGTGGTCAACATGAATTGAACCATCAAGAGTAAAAGAGTCGTTTCTCCCTTTCTTTTTGAACTTTGGAAAGCCTTTGACTTTCTTAAAAAAAGATTTAAATGCATCGCTCAAATGCCGTAATGCATATTGAGGGGAGCATTTACTAACTTCGTAGTACCAAGGGTTTTCCGGCTTAATTGAAGCCACCAACCACTTGTGTAACTCAATCGAGGAAGGAAACTTAATTTTGTCATCAGGGTTGGCACGGTTATGTGCTGACACCTGCTGACATAAGGCAAGACCCTGATTCCAAGCATGACGTGCTACACCAGCGTGTTTAGCCAGCATCAATCGTTGCACTTTGTTAATTTTGAGTTCTGTCTTAAATCCTAGTAGCATCGTTATATTGTACAGCATTTGACGTACAAATACTATGAGTAAACGATTAGACATTCGACTTCCTGACGAGTACCACGAAATCCTTGAACAGTATTGCAAGCAAACAGGAGCAACAAAGACTGGAGCAATAAAAATGCTACTTCTCGTACTTAAAGATGAGCAATTGTTAGCAATTGTAAGGAAATCAATCACTGTTGATTAGCCCTATGTTTTTCCATAGTTGAGGCAATTATAGTTTTTCTAGGCGTATTGAGTTTAACAGCGTTACAGCAAGGTACACGACTTATGACAATTCGCACGTTTGTGACTGGTGCTACAGGCTTTGTTGGTGCTAACTTGGCACGGTTGCTTGTACAGGAAGGCTATGCAGTCCGGGCGCTAGTTCGTCCTAACAGCCGTTTGGACAATTTACAAGATTTAGACGTAGAGATTGTCAAAAGCGACCTGAACGATCCGGATTTACACCAGAAAATGCAGGGCTGTCAGGTACTATTTCACGTTGCAGCTCACTATTCTCTTTGGCAAGCTGACCGAGAGTTATTGTATCAGAATAATGTCTTGGGAACGCGTAATGTGTTAGCAGCTGCGCGTCAAGCAGGGATTGAACGCACAGTTTATACCAGTTCCGTCGCCGCTATTGGGGTAGGTGAACCAGGAAAGGTTGTAGATGAAACACATCAAAGCCCGCTTGAGGAACTAATTGGTCACTACAAGAAGTCTAAGTATCTAGCTGAGCAGGAAGCCAAACAAGCGGTAAAACAGGGTCAAGATATCGTGATAGTCAATCCAAGCACTCCAATTGGTCCTTGGGACATTAAACCAACTCCTACTGGTGGGGAAATTATTCTGCGATTTCTGCGAAGGCAAATGCCTGTTTACCCAAAAACGGGTTTGAATTTTATCGATGTGCGCGATGTGGCGAGGGGACACCTACTAGCTTTGGATAAAGGAAAAACAGGAGAGCGTTATATATTGGGCAACCAAAATCTTACTCTCAAAGAATTGCTTGATCAACTTGCCGAAATTACAGGTTTGAGTGCCCCTCAAAAATCTATCCCAGGATGGATACCTCTAAGTTTAGCTTGGATTGATGAGCGAATTCTCGCGCCTTTGGGCAAACCACCTTCGATTCCTTTGGATGGTGTTCGTATGTCGCATCAACCGATGTATTACAACGCTTCCAAAGCCGTCAGAGAATTGGGTTTACCTCAAACGCCAATTAGAACTGCTTTACAAGACGCCGTAAATTGGTTTGTGGCTCAGAAATACGTTGAGGTAGCATACAAATAGAGACTTTTCGGTTTAACATAACCATACAAAATTGTCATCAGACATTTTGCGTAATTGGTTGAGTGCAGACTGCTGATAGCTAGAGTCCATATCAAGGTGTAGAGGAGATTTATGGGCATTCAATTACAACAAGCTATTGAAATAGGTAAGTATTTAGTGACTCAACGTCTGTTGGGTCGCAAACGTTTCCCTCTGGTTCTGATGTTGGAACCGCTGTTCCGGTGTAATCTGGCTTGTTCAGGTTGTGGGAAAATCCAGCATCCTAAAGAAATACTTAAACAACACTTAACTCCTGAACAATGCTTTGCCGCAGTGGAAGAGTGTGGCGCACCAGTTGTCTCTATTCCTGGAGGCGAACCCCTACTACATCCCCAAATTGATGAGATTGTCCGAGGCTTGGTTGAACGCAAAAAGTTTATTGTTTTGTGTACCAATGGATTGTTGTTAGAGAAGAGCCTCGATAAGTTTCAACCTTCACCTTACCTGACTTTCAGTGTGCATTTAGACGGGATGCGGGAGCTACACGATAAGTGTGTGGATCGCAAAGGAGTTTTTGATATTGCAATTCAAGCAATTCGTGCGGCAAAAGCCAGAGGATTTCGTGTCGCTACAAACACTACGGTTTTTGAAGGGGCTGATCCTAAAGAATTGCAGGAGTTGTTTGACTTCCTCACTAGTTTGGGTATTGATGGCATGACGATTTCCCCAGGCTACAGTTACGAGTGGGCACCGGATCAAGATCATTTTCTTCAGCGCGAACAAACACGGGCACTGTTCCGGCAAATTTTTGCTCCTATGAAGGCAGGTCAGAAAAACTGGGATTTTATTAATAGCCCACTGTTTTTAGATTTTCTCATTGGTGAGAAAGACTACGATTGTACCCCTTGGGGAAGTCCCAGCTATAGCGTTCTTGGTTGGCAAAAGCCTTGTTACCTTCTCAATGAAGGTCACTACAAGACTTTCCAAGAACTATTAGAAAAAACAGATTGGAAGCAATACGGTCGCGCTAGCGGTAATCCTAAATGTGCAGATTGCATGGTACATTGCGGTTATGAACCCACCGCTGCTATGGATGCGATGCAGCCGACAAATATCGGGCGATCGGTGAAGGCAATGTTAGGAATGGGGAGCTAATCTGACAGTTGAGCTTAGTACATAATTGCACAAGTTCGTAATGTTACACATCTGATTCTATTAGCGTGCCTCTTGCGGAGGAGGCACGCTGCACTAACGTTGATTTGAGTTCCTACAATAGAAGATAGAGGTTTCTGACAACGATTAGGGATTTTGTAATGCCCAAAAGTCTTGCTAACAAAATAGTTGTATTTGGCTTACTTTCTTCTTTGCTAGCACTCACAACCGCCTGTGGGGATGAAAGTTCTAGTGACACGAACTCTTCAGAAGTCAATCAAACAACAGAAATCAGGAACGGTGAAGTTAAACTTAACTGTTCCTCCAATTCACCAGATGATCAAGTGACTACAACCGCGACTGTCAATGGCAGAGAGTACAAGTGTGAGAATGGACGGACAACTAGGGTGAGATAAAGCGGATGACTCTACAGTATCTGTCCTTAACTTAAAGCAATTCTCAAAATTTTAAAAATGTCGAAAAGTTGTCGCCTACCTGTGGAATGTGGGTTAATAATACCAATTGAAAAAATGATTGCGACAGATAGAACCTATATATAAGCCATCATGGGTCGCATTCTTTTTTCAAAACGGTATAATTTCAGGGGGCGATCTGGCAAGTAATATTAAATCAGTTATCAGTTATCAGTTATCACTCCTGACGGCGTATGGTGGGGGATAAAGAAGCGCCACCAACGCATAAAGATCCAATTGGTGGGGGACGCGCGACCACTCGTATTTAACTGATAACTGTTTACTGTTCACTGTTCACTGTTAAAGAAGCTATTGAATCTGTAGGTGCTCATCTAATTTATTTATCACCATACTCACCAGACTTTTCTCCAATCGAAAATTTTTGGTCAAAAGTTAAAGAATTTTTACGTTCACAAGCAACGAGAACTTATCCCGATTTAGATAAAGCTATTACAGATGCTTTAGAAACTATCAATTTAAGCGACATTCTTGGTTGGTTTAAACCGCAGTGGTTATTGTATTGCAGCCAACTGAAAACCGCTATATTTCCCTTGTTCACTAAATGCACCCAAGACACTCCATTATGGTTCAATTCCACTGCGGGAGCGCAGCGATTACCCCTTGGGCAATCGCATAATTAATAATTTATGAATCAACAATCCCTGACCTGCCCTCTATTGGACTTAACCTGTCCGCGCTTGCTTTTGTGGTCAAGACGTTTTTGGTGAGAACTGCGAGTCGGTTTTGTGAGTTTGCGTTTTCTTTTCAGTACAACTACGCTTTTAATAAGTTCTTGAAGTCGTCTTAACGCTTCCTCTCGGTTCTGCTCCTGGCTTCGATGCTCCTGAGCCTTGATGACGACGACTCCCTCTTTGGTGATGCGTCGGTCGTTGAGCTTTAGAAGCTGTTCTTTATAAAAATCGGGTAATGATGAAGCCCCAATATCGAAGCGCAAGTGGATAGCGGTAGAAACCTTGTTGACGTTTTGACCTCCCGCTCCTTGGGAACGAATCGCACTAATTTCGATATCGCTGTCAGGGATAATAATTTTGTTAGAAATTTGCAGCATAACTTACGTATAGCTTATTGTGCCTCAAGACAGCTTCATCCCGATGCGTGATTTTGTAGTTGTCAATGACGCTAATCTCACTGTTCTTGCGGAAATTGACAACCAGCCATTGTAGCTTAACTAAAACAAGAAAATTTTCTGATGAAAAAGAGCGGTACTCCGTCTCCAACTTCTTATATCGTCGTTTTTTGTCTACAAAAACCCGCAGTTGTGCTGTGAAAGCTTTTCTTGGATACACAACCAAAGGACGAAGGACAGAAAGCTATTTTTGCAGAAAATTAAATGCTTTTTTTAACAGGAGTGTATTTTATCATGACGCAGGGACTGACTACTGAGCAACTCACGCAGATCATCGCTGAAGTAGAAAAGCTGCAAGCACGTCGGGAAGCAGAAATTGAACCCGAACAAGTCAAGGAAATTATACAGGAATTAGGTCTAGCGCCAGATTTGCTTGATGAAGCGCTTGTTCAAGTGCAGCGTCGCCAAGCTTTGGAAGTACAGCAAAAACGCGATCGCACAATAGCTATCGGGGTGATTGCTGCTGTGCTGGTCATCATTGCCGGTACGTTGTTTGGTATCCAACATCATAATTCCGCTTTTGCGAGAGTTTCCGCCCAAACAGACCGCATTACCCTCACACAAGATAATGGCGGCGACCTGACAAATATCTCCCGCCAGAACAACCCAGAAGTCTTTTACCGGGTGACGTTAAAAGATGTCCCTTTAAATCAAAAGCTGGATTTGTCGTGCAATTGGATTGACCCCAATGGTCAAATTGTCAAGCAAAACCGCTATCAAACTCGTGAAATTAACAAATCCATTTGGGATACTTACTGCCGTTACACTATAGGTTCTGCATCTACTCCAGGCAAATGGAAGGTGCAAATATTTCTCCAAAATCGCCAACTTAGCGAAGCAGAATTTGAAGTGAAATAGTATGGGTAAGATTGAGCAGGGTGAAAAGATTATTCAGCCTGAGCAGTTTATTGGATATTGGGGTTATGGTCAAAGACGCGAATTAGAAACGCGGCTGAGTGTTGTCAAAACACCGCATACCAACTACCACCAGTTATCTGGTCTCGATTCCCCAACCGAGAATAATGATCCTATTTGGAATGTTGCTTACATTGGTTTTTCAGAAGATTCTATCCCGTCAATTCATTTTCAAACCCATCACACAAAACGAATAGCTGCTCTATCGGCATCGGGAATATTTACTTACTTACAAGATAATTCATTTTTACCTGATGTTTGGGTAAATTTACAGGGTAAAAATTGCTTAATTTTAGGACGAGAACCTTTTGGGCGAGTACCGGTGTACTGGACTCAACAAGGACAAGTCATTTGGTTTGCATCCCGCCTGCAACTGTTGCTAACGGTCGTTGAAAAGCCAGAAGTTAGCATTCCTGGTTTATACGGTTATAGTTGTTTTTCTTATATTCCCAATCCTCTGACACCCGTTACTCAGGTCTTTGCAGTTCCTGCGGGAACTGAGTTAGTCTGGCAAAATCAGCCTGATGATAAAAAGCTACCAGCACCGATTTCTCAACGCTTATTGCAATGGTGTGAAGCAAGCGTTCAACTAACAGATGAAACAACGGCTGTCAAACAACTGCAAATTTTGCTTCAACAAGGGATTGAACGTCAAATTTCCGACTTGAAAGATGAGCCTGTCGGAGTTTTTCTCTCTGGAGGATTAGATTCCTCTGTTGTGGCGGCGTTACTGGTACAAGCAGGGGTAAAGGTGATTGGTTATACTCTAGATTTTGGTAATGCAGGCATTCCAGAATCTCCCTATGCCGAAATTGTCGCCCAGCATCTGCAAATTCCTTTGGTAAAAGTTGATGCCAGCCCGCGTCAAATCCAAAAAGCGATTATTCCGACTGTACAGGCGCTAGATTTGCCTTTTGGAGATGGGGTCACGGTTCCCTTGTTTCTCTTAACACAAAGGGCTAGTCAGGAAACCAAGGTGATTTTTAACGGCGAAGGTGGCGACCAGTTATTTGCAGGTTGGACGAATAAGCCCTTAATAGCAGCAAGCGTTTACCAAACAGAAAATCCATCAGGACAAGAAACATTTATACAGCAATATCTCCGCACTTTCCACCGTCTTTGGGGTTACGAAGCTCAAATCTACCAGCCACATATTTATGAGCAGATACAAAATTTACATCCAGAAGAATGGATTGCAGAAGCGCTCAACCCTGCATATTGCAAAACGATTCTCCATCGGCTCCGCCGTGCCAGCCTGATGCTAAAAGGAGCACAAAATATACATCTGCGTGCGACGGCTTTAGGGTTTGCTCACGGATTATTTGTGCGATCGCCTTTCTGCGACTTAGCACTGGCAGAGTGGACATTCCAGGTTTCTGGAGAACTCTGCTTGCAAGGAGCCTGCGAGAAATATATCCTCAAACGAGCCGTAGAAAATTGGCTACCACCAGAAATTGTTTGGCGACAAAAGCGCGGTATGGGGGTTCCCTTAACTTCTTGGTGTTTAAACGAGTTCTGGTATCAGGTTGGCAACTGGTTAAATCCTGGCAAACTTCGTGTCGAAAACCGCTTTTCTCCTCATCTAGCAGCACAAATTGCTTCTGGTCAGTTGGGGGCTGCTATTCAAGGTCGTCGTATTGGTGAGATTTTGTGGTTACTTATCATGTGGCAACTTTGGCGAGTACACGTTTTTGGTGAAGAATCAGGCAAACAATCTTTTGACCATCCATTTTGGTTACCACAACAGTTATGGAGACTTCAGAAAAAATGGCAAGCGTAGAAAAACGTGATATGGAGACGCGCCATGGCGCGTCTCTACAGGAATTAAACCCCTCATCTGTTCATCTTCCTTTCTCCCAAGAACTGGCTCAAGAGTTGCTGAATACTTACGGTTCACCACTCTACGTTTACCAAGCTGACATCTTACATCAAAGCATCAGGCGCATCACCCAGGCTTTTTCCTATCCTCGCACCCAATTTCGCTTTGCTAGCGTCACCAATGGAAATATTTCTCTGCTGCAAATTTTTCGCGCTGCTGGTTGGGGACTCCACGCCAATACACCTGGAGATATTTATCTCGGATTACAGGCGGGTTTTGCGCCGGAACAAATTGTCTACAGTGGCAGTAATTTGAATTGCATCGAGATGGAACAAGTCTTGAATTGGGGTGTAACAACCCTCAATTTGGATAGCGTTGCTCAGTTGCAACTGTGCTGCGAAGTCTATCAATCCCTGTATACCGAGAATTCTACAACTCCTCGGCTTGGCTTACGTCTCAACCTACCCGAAATTACTGGTGATAGCCGCATTGGTGTGCGTCCAGAAGAATTTGCTGATGCGATCGCTCTTGCGCGTCAAGCAGGATTGAAACTGAGTGGTTTGCATTTTTACCGAGGTACGGGTACCAATGCGACAGAAGCTTTTAGCAACGTCATTGATAAAGTTATAACCACAGCACAACTTTTACCAGATTGGGAATATCTCGATTTTGGCGGCGGTTTTGGCTACCCGTATCATCATAGCGGCGCAGCTTTTAACTGGGAAATGTTTGGTACAGAATTAAGCGATACAATGACTTGTTTAGGAAGAGATATTGAGTTAGTCATTGAACCCGGACGTGCAGCAATAGCCGGATGCGGTACTCTGCTTGCCAAAGTCGTTTCCGTAAAATGGCAAGAAGAAAAACAAATTGTTGGGGTAGATACCACCGTTGCTAATCTTTGTGTTCCCGCAGTACATGGCGGTTATCGGGAAATTGTAGCGTGGAGAAATCGGGAAAATTTTCATGTAGAGACGTTGCATCCCTTGGTTCTACAACTTACGGATGTGTGTGGAAACACTACCTATTCACGGGATTATTTAGGCAAAAACTGCCATTTACCAGCATTACAAATTGGCGATATTATCGGTATTTTGGACGTAGGTGCCTACGGCTATGCGATGTCCTCACACTTTTTACACTGTCCTAAACCCGCAGAGGTGTTGTTAGAAAATGACACACATCGTTTAATTCGCAGGCGTGAAGACTACAGCATTTTGCTAGCAAATCAGGTTTTTGATTAAGATCTTTTCGTCCTCTTTTCTTTGCATTTTCTGGTAAAAATAAATTTTTAAGACAAATGTTACTTGACTGAAACCATCTCCTTCAAAACATAATCAGTCACTCTTACCTGATAACTAAAAAAAAGTATGAAATGCATTAAATGTGGTACTGACAATAAACTCAAAGACCGGACAGGCAATCAAGGTCGGTGTATCAAATGCCAACATCCTTTTGTGTTTGAACCAACCAACAACGATGATGAGAAGATAACTGACTCAATGTTTGCTAAGACTATAGCTGACATCTCCGCTAACAATACTCTATTTTTCACACCTAAGCAATTTCTCTACTTCTTAAATAATCGTGTCAAAGAGAAGAGGATAAGTGGATGGGGATGGCTCGGTTCGTATCTATTTTTTAATATTTGGGCTACAGGTTTTATTGGGGGATTTTCATCTATATTCTTAGCGCCGATACTAGCATCATTTAGATTACCTACATCGTCTGCTTTTATAATTGCTAATTTAGGAGTTCAAGTATGGTTTGTTTACAAAATATACCAGGATACTAAGTCAAGTATAATTAACCAGTCTAGACGCAAGGAAAACGCTCATGTTTTGCGCTTGATAGGTTTTATCATTCTTGTTGCAGGCATTTCTGCTAGTCTATTTATTTTCCATTCATTCATTTTATTTGTCATTTACGTTCTTCTGGGAATGTTGTCGATATACTTAGGATTTCGACAACTAAACCAATCCGGAGCCATGCAGGAATTATTAATTAACCAGTATCAGTGTCAAAGTTGGTTAGACCGCTGGCGGCAAATCAATGGTTCAATTATGAAAATTCTACCTCCTCCGCGTGAAGAAATTGCACCTGCTACTGTCAATCCTGATGTGACTGCTTATAGTTTCGATAGGTTAGTGGTGTGCGATAGTGCAGTAATTGCCCAAATGTTAATCGCCAATAACTTTCATTTTGAAAATAACTGTGCCATTCTCAGTATCACTGGCTATCCCCAAAATATTTTTGATACTACCATGCAAATGCTGCGTCGTAATCCTGATTTAAAAGTGTATGCATTGCATAATTGTAGCCCCCAAGGTATGGATTTGCTTAATCACCTCCGCACCAGCCCGAAGTGGTTTAGAGATAGCGATGTCACGATAATTGATGTGGGATTATTACCACGCCAAATTATTGCTGCAAGTCGCGGTATGTTCATTCAAGCTTCCCCAGAATCGGCTGAGGCTGCTAAACAATTATTACCAGAAAATCGCTCCACTTTATCAACAGATGAATTGGAATGGTTAGAATCTGGTAACTTTGTGGAATTGGAATCATTCAGTCCTCAAAAATTGATTCAAATTCTTAATCGCGGCATAGTTAACAGTCAGACTTTAAATAGCGATGATAGCAGTTTGATTCTTGTTGGTGATACAGGAAATTCTATGTACGTTGCTGAAAGTTTTGGTTAATTTTTCACTTTTGATTCACTTGCAACCAAATTTCTAAACTAACAAGCAACCAAAGCTTGACGCCATAACGACTCCAAGTATCTCCCTCATAATTTAGCCAATTGCGGATTAACAACTGGTTCAAATAAGGAGCAATTGCCGCATTGCGACTCAGCAATAAATTTCTTGCTTCTCGCTGCCAATATTTACGAAATCCTAATTGTACTGGAACCATCATTCCACTTTTGGGACGATGAATAATTGCGGGAGGCAAAATATCTGCAACGGCTTCTTTGAGAACTGCTTTTTCTTCCACTCCAGAAAGCTTGTACTCTGGGGGAATTTCCATGCTTAAGTCTACAACTCGTTGGTCAAAAAGAGGAGAACGACCGTGTATATGAGCAGCTTGAGTCAAGTTATTGACTTTAGTGAGAATTTGGTCAGCGCCTTTAAATTTGATGTTCATTGCCATCAAACGATTGAGATAGCTGGCTTGGGAATATAAATCGTCTTCAAAAACCCAAGGTGTTGTTTGTACTGCTGTCCAAACTTCTGGTTTTAAAAGTTGCGGTAAGTCAGCAGCGCACTTTTGGAAGGAAATTAAATAAGCTTGCAATGAATCCTGATTGGTGACAGAGCCATATAAACTATTAATGAGCATTGGCTGATTTTTTGGACCACCAAAACAGGGATCGCCACCTTCGCCATTTAACACCACCTGCACGCTTTCTCGCGCCAGTCGTCCCAGCAAAAGGTTGGGAACAGTCAGCGGATCGCCAATGGGATCATCTAAATAAGCCATTGTTTCCGGTAGGCGTTCCCACATATCCCGAAAGGTAATTTCCAGAATGTGGTGTTGTGTCTGGCAATGTGTTGCAACGAGGTTAGAAAATTCTAACTCATTGGGACATTCAGAACCAAAATGGATCGAGAAGGTATGGACTGGGGAATTATGGAATTTTGCCGCTAAAGCGGTGATGCTGCTAGAGTCCAAACCACCAGAAAGAAACACGCCAACAGGTTCGTTTTCTGGTGGTAAATATTCTTGAACAACTTGGTCTAGCAGTTGTTGTAATCGCTCGCTATGCCATACTAAAGGTTTATGTATTGCTGTAATCTGTTCTTGAAGCTGCCAATAAGCTTGAACGTTGTTATTGGGGAATTGTAAAACAGTTCCAGGGCGTAGTTCCCGTACCTGTTGCCAAAGTGTTCGTTCTCCAGGAACAAAGGCGCAACAAAGGTAATCTCGTAAAGCAACTAAATCTAAATCGGATGAATGATGGGGTGCTAAAGTTCTCAATTTAGGCGCAATCCAACGAACCGAACCAGTGGTAGTGTAATAAAGAGTACGGGCACCAATGCGATCGCGTACCAACCACAACACCTGTTTTTCTCTATCCCAAACAACGAGCGCAAACATCCCCACAAGTCGGTTGAGACATTCAAAACCCCATCGTTCCCAAAGCTTAGCAATCAATTGCAGAGGACTTGGCGCAAAGCTATTTGGTTCAACTCCCAACTTTTGTAGCAATTGTGACTGGTTAGTTAACCACACATCACCAACAACAACAAATTGTTCTCCAGAACTGATTGCTAATTTCTCTGTCACAAATCCAGAAGCTGTACGCGGTAGAATCACAGCAATTTTTTCGTCTCGCCAAGCTATATCTTCATCATTTACATCAACTGCCCCCCAAACTACGCGCCAAGTTGGGTCAGTCTTGAGCAATGATATTTTAGTAGACTTGCGGCTTTTAAAAGCATCAAATAGCATGGAAAGTTCTGGTTGTGTTGCAAAAATTCGTTTGGGTTAAACAGCATATCGTAGCCTTGAGACTTCGGCGATCGCGTGTCAGAATTACCTCCGAATCTTGGATGTTTGCACCACAGGAAGGGTTGAGACAAGAAAGTTTTTCTGTACCAGCTTCCACATCAGCCCGTCGCCAAGATAGCGCACCTTCCCATCTGGGACACCGCAGGTAACTCCATCTTGCACCAATTGCGTTATTGCAATTTTTGTAAGGTAGGCACTACCTAGGGTTCGCTCAAAACCTTATTTTTACGTTGTGGACAGTGCCCACCCTACGGTTACTTTTCCAAGCTTGACAAGCAAGTTTATGAGCAAGTTTATGGTCAAATACGAACAGCCTTTCGTATTTTTTGAGAATAGAAAGAAGCAGATTCCTCACCTGTGGCACACTCAGCGGCAAACTGAATCAGGTGATGACCTACTAATCCAACATGAATCAGACTTTCTATATTACCTGCTTTCAGTGCTGGTTTAGCCATTTTCCAGAAAGTTTTCCGGTAATTCCCGAAAACCCCTACCCGTAGCAAAATGTTAGTTAAGATTGTCAAACCTTTACGGATATTCGCCCAAGAAGTGCGGGCTGGACTGTTTGGTACTTTAATCCGGTTTGGGTAAGTATGCTCCATGTTGTAGGCAAATCGCTGATACAAAAATTCTGGTTCGTATGCTGTTGTAATACAGCGACGCCACATTTCAACCACCTGTTCGTAAGGCATTAAAAACTCGATATTTGACTCACGATTTTCATCAAATATAAGTCGTCCTTCTTGTTCTAACCTATGCCACAATGGAGTTTTAGGTAATGCATGAAGCAGGTTAATTGTCAACATAGGAATCTGAGACAGACGAATAAATTCCAGAATTCGGTCTGCGGTATCTGGTGTATCTGTATCAAACCCGAGGATGATCCCTGAGACAACTTCCATGCCGTAGCTATTTAAAACTTTGACTGCCTCAAGAATCGGCATACTCAGGTTGTGAGTTTTGGAAATCGCTTGGAGAGCATTAGTTTCTGGCGTTTCAATGCCGCAGAAGACTGTACAAAAATAGGCTTCGCGCATCATTTCCAAAAGTTTGGGACTTTGAGCCAGATTCAGTGTGGCTTCACAAGCAAATTGAATGGGATAGCCATTGCGCTTTTGCCAGTCAATCAGGTGTGGAAGCAACTTCATGAGGGCACGGCGATCGCCCACAAAGTTATCATCGACAAAATACACTGCTCCCGGATTACCAGATTCCAGCATCGCATCTAGTTCAGCTAGAACTTGCTCTGGAGTTTTTAGACGAGGGTTGTTGCCGTAAAGCGCAGGAATATCACAAAATTCACAGTGATAAGGACAACCACTGGAGAACTGAACGTTGGCAATGAAATATTGCTTGAGATTGAGCAGGTGATAAGCCGGAATGGGAAAATCACTTAGAGGCAATCGTTCCTTGGTTTCAAAGCGAATTTGCTGTTGGGGACGTTCGCTGTGTAAATCCAGATACTCAATCATCCGGTCAGTTGCATCCCCTAATTCACCCAGATGTAAAATATCAAACTCAGGGTAATATTCTGGGCAACCAGACACCGAGGGACCACCTACAACTGTGATTTTCCCTTCTCGATGGGCAAGTTCATTAATTTGATTAATCTGCGATCGCTGGATGTGCATTCCACTCACAATCACCACATCCGCCCACTGAAAATCCGTTCTGGTTGCAGGCTGGACATTCTCATCAATAAAGCGAACTTCCCACTCTTGAGGTAAGTAAGCAGCCACAACCAAAATGCCTTGCGGTGGCATGAAAGCCTTGACATTCCCCATCAACGGGTAGGCATGGTGAAAGGTTCCAAATGATCGGCTGTACTTGGGAAAGACACAGAGAATGCGTCGATGATGGCGTGGAACGTAGCGGGTTGTTTGAGTTGTCTTCTCACGAACAGGCTTTTGTGTTGGCATTACGTAACCATTCATCGCAAATTTCTCCCCACAAACCAGCAACAGCTAACTTGATAATACTTTGACAAAATGATTTGTAATTTCCACTAGCTTACCGCCTTTTGTCAGTTTCAGTCGTCGCCCGCGCCACTCAATTGTGCTGCCAAAGAAGCCACAGCACCAGATGCCAAAGCTGATCAGGTCGGATAAAGGGATGAGCCAGAAAAATTTTTGGACACATGGGTCTTGAAGATATTTAACGCCAACAATCCAGCCCATGATTAACCTTGTACTCCAGGTTAAACCAGCGACCACCCAACCGAAAACCGATCCGAGTGTAGCTATCAAGAATAATAAACTGATTGCTGTGCCGTGGGTAAAGATGAGTCCGAGATAGCCCCAAGGTCGAGAAACTCGCGTGCAGCAATTCCAGCGTGTTTGACGATGGATTAAATCAATCAAGCTTTCTGTTGCGATCGCATGGTTAATCACATACTCAGAAAGTACGACTTCATAGCCTGCTTGGGCGCTTAAGTAGCCAAGTTGGAAATCGTCTGCCAGATAATCGGCAATTGCCCCAAATCCTCCTATTGCTTCCAAGACACTTTTGCGGATTGCAATGGTTGGACCGAGGGCAAAGTTCATTCCCTCAAGCGATCTTGCGACTAAAACGCTAGCATGATACTCAGTAGATATGCCGATGGCTTCCAAGATTGCCGCCCACCCTCGAACTTGCGGACGGTACAAACAGGTAACAACACCCACAGCTGGGTTGCGCATTGGCTGGATGACTCGCCTCAAATAATCTGGTCCGACGCGAACATCGCTATCTGCAAGCAGCAGCAGCGAATACTTGGCTTCAGCTTGTACGTTCGCTAGATTACTAACTTTGAAATTAGTCCCAATCGTGCGATCGCTTATGACAAGACGAATATCAATTTTTGGGAAATCGTCGATGATTTTTTTGACAATTTGCACACAAGGGTCATTTTCATCGCGCACACCGAAGATGATTTGGTACTCCGGGTAGTCTTGTTGGCAGAATGAGGCGAAGTTTTCGTAGGTATCGATGTCGAGACCGCAAATTGGCTTGAGGATCGTAATGGGTGGGTGGAAGTCAGGATCGATCTGTGTCTGATGCGAAAAGAACTCAATTGCCGCATACATCCCATAGCAGTAATACCAAATTGCCGACAAACACACAATCAGGAGCAGGAAGTAAAGCCCAATGCCTGTTAAAGCAAAGTAATCTGAGGCAATCTGATGCATGAGTTGATGCAGATAGAACATCCGTTACTTGACACTCCCCGCGTCTTTAGACGCGGGGATTCTTGGTTCATTGACTCGCCATTAGACAGCAGGCTTGCACCAACTGCCAACAGGACTGGACTTACCAGTCCACAGGCACTGACCAGCTAACTTGATAATACTTTTGCAAAATCATCTGTGATTTCCACTAGTTTACCGTCTTTTGTCAGCCTCAGTTGTCGCCCCCGCCACTCAATTGTGCTGCCAAATAAGCCGCAGCACCAGATGACAAAGGTCACGAAATCGCGCAGAGGAACGATCCAGAAATACTTTTGGACACATGGGTCTTGAAGATATTTAACGCCAACAACCCAGCCCATGACCAATCGCATCACCCAAGTGATCAAGAGCCCTGCACACCCTGGTATTGAGCCACCCGTAGCCATAAGCAGTACCAAGCTTGTGACAGTGCCATAAGTAAAAATCAGTCCCAGATAACCCCACGGACGGGAAACTCGTATACAACGCGCCCAGCGAATTTGCCGCTGGATGGAATTTGTGATTGTGCTCTTATCGAGTACGTGTTCAACGATATAGCCGGAAAGCACAACCTTGTAACCTGCTTTTACTGGTAAGTAGCCGAGTTGGAAGTCGTCGGCGAGATAATCAGCGATCGCTCCAAATCCACCAATTGTATTTAGCACTTGTTTGCGGATGGCAATGGTTGAACCAAAAGCAAACTTGATGCCTTCAATTTGATTGCTGACTAACACACCTGCATGGAAGTCAGTAGCAATTCCAATCGCTTCTAAGGTGCTTACCCATCCTTTGGCTATAGAACGATACAGACAAGTGACAACACCAACACTCGAGTCTTGTAGTGGCTGGATGACTCTTTGCAGATAGTTTGTTCCAACTCGGATATCGCTATCGGCAATCACCAAGATTTCATATTTGGCTTTGGTAACGGCATTAGCTAAATTGCTCACTTTGGGATTTGTACCGATGGTGCGATCCGAGACTACTAACTCAATATCTAATTGTGGAAAGTCCTGGATAATTTGCTTCACCACTGCTATACCAGAGTCGAGTGGGTCGCGGACGCTAAAGATAATTTGGTAGTTTGGGTACTGCTGTTGGCAAAATGTTGCCAAGTTTTCGTATGCTTCGCCATCCAGCCCACAAATTGGTTTGAGGATGGTAACGGGTGGGTGGAAATTGATATCTATAGGATCGGCATGATTGAATGAGGCGATCGCTGCATAAATTCCATAGCAGTAAAACAAAACAGCCGACAGACAGAAGATTAATAGTAAAAAATCAACGATACTCAGACTAAAAGAAGTTGTTAAAGAAGTATAAATATGCATTCAGTGTCTGGGGCGCAAGTAGTAGGCGCGTTTTATAAATTACGTGTACATCAATTAGTTTATGACGTCTGAATATAGAACATATGACTTTAATATGAATAAAGTACGACTTTGGGATGATACGATCAAATTTTTTATAGGTAAAATTAATATTCTTTTATAGGAGCGCGAACTCAATTGGTTGGCAGTGTACCGTCATGAATCTGATTTACTTTCTCCTAAGTTCTTCTTGGCGGATGGTAGCGATCGCGGTTGTCACCGGATTCCTAAGTGGTGGCAGTAGCGCTAGCCTCATAGCCCTGATCAGCACTGCCGCAACTCGCAGCACTAGCCAACGCCTCACATACCTCGCTTGGGGCTTTGTTGCGCTGGCATTAGTGGCGCTGATTACCAGTATCATTTCTCAAGTTATGCTGATTCGCTTATCTCAGCATGCTGTGTTCCAATTACGAATGCGCTTAAGTCGCCAGATTCTTTCTTCCGAGTTGAGTCACTTGGAACAGATGGGAAATCCAAGACTCTTGGCAACCCTGACAGAAGATGTCCAGACAGTTGCTAATGCTGTACACCAGCTTCCTTACCTGTGTATTGATATTGCCATTGTAGCAGGTTGTTTGCTGTACATTACTTGGCTATCCTGGTTCGTACTTGTGATGGTTGTGGGACTTGCAGTGGTAGCAATTGGCAGTTCTCAGTGGCTGTTAAAAAGAGGAGAGAGATTTCTTGCTCTTGCGCGAGATGATCAAGATGTCCTGTTTAAGCATTTCCGTACCATTACCGAAGGAGTCAAGGAACTCAAGCTACACTACAGGCGGCGTCAAATCTTCCTTTCTAAAAACCTGCAATCAACAGCTGCTGCATTCAGCCGTCACAACATTCAAGGTCTGATCTTATTTACATCAACAACAAGTTGGGGAAGACTTTTGTTTTTTTTCGCGATGGGTTTTGTGCTGTTTGCGCTACCCAATCTGCTGACTATTAGTCCTGAAACTCTCTCTGGCTACATCTTGACATTTGCATACTTGATGATGCCGATGAACAACATTTTGGAGAACCTCCCCTTAATTAGCAAAGCTAACATTGCCTTGCAAAAGATAGAGTCGCTCGGTTTATCTTTGGCAAACCAAGCGGAACAGGTGACGGTTCCACCCGAAAGCAAGTCTTCGTGGCAGTACTTACAACTTGTGGATGTGACCCATACTTATCGCACAGACCAAGAAGACAGCAGCTTTATTCTCGGTCCTGTTGACCTAACGTTTTATCCTCAACAACTCGTGTTCATCGTTGGAGGAAATGGAAGCGGTAAATCCACTTTAGCCAAACTGATTACAGGACTTTATATTCCCGAAGTTGGAGAAATTTCGTTCGATGGCGAGTTGATTAACGAACAGAATCGAGAATGGTATCGTCAGCATTTTACCGTAGTATTCTCTGACTTCTATTTGTTTGACGAACTTTTAGGATTAGACAATGTTAATTTGGATACTCAAGCTCAAGAGTACTTAAGGCTCCTCCAACTCGACCACAAAGTCAAAATTAAAAATGGCAAACTTTCCACCACAAATCTTTCGCAAGGACAACGGAAACGACTGACTTTACTGACGGCATACTTAGAAGACCGACCAATTTGTTTGTTTGATGAGTGGGCGGCTGACCAAGACCCAGTATTTAAAGACATATTCTATACGAAACTCCTACCAGAACTGAGAGATAGGGGCAAAACAGTGCTGGTCATTAGCCACGATGATCGGTATTTTCATGTAGCAGACCGAATTATAAAACTGGACTACGGTAAAGTGGAGTTTGACAAAAAATCTAGTGTTTAAAATTCAGTAGCAGCGATTGTGAGTATTTTTTACAAACAAATATAACAAATATAATAGTATGCCCCAAAATAACTTGGCTTTGCAGTCTAAAAGGCGCTCATTATGGCAAATGGCACTACAGGGATTTTTGGATGGGGGACCTTCCACATGTCAATTTGCTATTACCAGTGCGTGCAATGCCCGTTGTGGGTTCTGCAATTTTGCAGTAGATCGATTACCGATGGATTTGAGGCATTCTGTAACGCTAGATGATGCAAAGCTTGCGGCGGAGATTCTCTATCGCAATGGGGTGTATTTCCTCATCTACGTGGGTGGTGAGCCAATGCTCCATCCCCACTTGACAGAAATGATAGCTCATGCTTCAAGTATCGGTATGGCACCGATGCTTGTGACCAACGGTTCGCTCCTGACGCCAAAGCGTATTGACGAGATGGCTGATGCAGGGCTTTTAGGAGTTTTTATTTCGATTGATGCTGCTGCGGCTTTGGAACATGAACAGAACCGGGGACTGATGGGAGTGTGCGATCGCATCCGCGATGCCAATACTCATTTGCGCCGCCGAGGCATCGGTACCACTGCCTCAGTCACCATGAGCCGACTGATAGACGATTACCAAAAGCTGCCACCATTCTTAAACTCACTTGGGTTTGAGTGCGTCACCTTCTCCTATCCACTCACGACTCTGGCATCGTCTTACCTTGGTTACGCGGACTCGAACTTAGTCGATTATACTGCCGAGGAATTGCATGAGCGCTTCGAGAGTGTCAAAGCGCTCAAACGTGATTTTCGCGTCGTAAATCCTACCAGTTCCATAGAAGATATGCAGCGTCATTTACGGGGTGAACCAGAGCAATTCGGCTGTCTTGGTGGCTGGAAGCTTTTTTATCTAGACTGGCACCTTAATCTCTACCGCTGCCACAACTGGGATCAGCCACTGTGCCACATTACAGAGTTTGACGGCTCACAGCGGGTTCGTGATGGCTGTACAGCGTGTATGATGGACTGCTACCGCGACTCCAGCGTCATGCAACATATCGGCATTGCCGTTAGTGATGGGGTGCAGGCAGCCGCACAGGGACAGTTTAGGCAAGCTTTGAAACATTGGTTTAACCGTAAAAACCTGCTTTCTCTCAAAGCTGTCTTGGAAGAAGCGACTTGGTTACGTCAGTTGTAAGGGACTTCCAAATTAAAAAGTGTCCAATTTTTTCTTGTGGGATGGGCTTGTGGTCCCTCCTATAAACAGGGCAGGAAGGATGCTATTAGTGTCAACTTAAGGTGAAAACCACTATAGAACAAGCTTTTAGAGATTGCCTCGTTCCCAGCCTCAGGCTGGGAATGCATAACTTGAGGCTCTGCCTCCCTTAAGAGCGTTACTAGCCGCGCCCACTGCATTTCCTGCTTAGACCTGGAAACGAGATTTTAGAAGGATTTTGGCTTAAGTTGACACGCATGGCAGGATGCCCACCCCACTCATATTGAATAATAATTCATTAGCCGGGCATGATATTAAAGCGGGCTTTATCAAAATTTGTCAATTCAAAATCGTTGGCAGCTAGCATTTCACTCACCCGTCCACTTAACCAGGCGGCGAGTTCAGCTTCACCTGCCCCTGGTGGACCATTCAGCGGTTCCCCAGCCATAGCGATCGCTGGATGAGAATAAATCTCCACTAAATCTGCCTCAATCTGGGGGATCAAACCAAGCAAGTATTCCTCGGTCATAGAGCTAGTTTGGAGCAACCCGTAAACTCGGTCAGCAAAGCGGATGCCCTTTGATTTCAGCAAGCCTTCACCGTATCGGCGAAGTCTACTAAACACACCCGCCCAAACCAGCTTAGTCAGTAGATCCCGACGGTCAAGCCTTAAGGTGATCCCCAATTCCTCATAAGGAAGACGGATGAACCGAATGTCGAATTCATCCGCCAAGTCAACTAGGATACGCAGTACTACCGGATGGACGTGCATATGCAAATGCCCGTCTACATGGGAAAGGTGCAGCCCAGAGGAGCGGAATTTTTCTAGTTGGGCGCGGATTTCCTGCCGCAGTTCCTCGCGGGTTGCTCGGTTGAACTGGTAGCGCAACCCAGTTGTCGGGGGACTGTATGGAAAGTTACCTGTTGAGTCAACCAAGTGAGGAATCTGCGAGGGTGGGAGCACAGCCTGACCGCACACTAGAACCAAGTGCAGACCAACTGCTAGGTTCGGGTGAACGCGTGCCAGTTCAACAGCTTCATCAAAGGCAGCACCCGTCACCATGAGGCTGGTACTCGTCAGGACTCCTTCTTGGTGTGCTTTGATAATCGCTTGATTGACCCCACTAGAGAATCCGAAGTCATCACCATTGATAATGGCGAATCTCTGAGCTTGCATAGGTTTTAGTTTAATGGTTCGGAAAGCTGGGCAGTTGGGTTGGATTGACGACGCCCGGGTCTAAGTTTAAGAATGCGTAAAGCAGTTGCTGCAAGTGTAGGTAGCAGTCGTGGCTGGAGTAGCTGTTGGTCAAACACGCTCATGCGTCTTGTGTTTTCTTGCAAGCAAGTAGACAAAAACAGTTCAAGAGTCAAATTATCCATAAAATTACCAGCAGCGGTCGCAGTAAAAGCCTCCTGTTTGTCGTCTTCTGACCCACTAAAGGCTTTGATTTTATCTTGAAACGCTCTGTAGTAATGCCACAGAGTATCAAATCCGCGCAACCAATTTGCCCCACGACCTTCCTGAATTTGTTGGTAAGTGACCCAATTCACAAAGAACATAATATGCCGCGCTTCTTCGTTAAGAATGTGCTCGAAAATGTCGAATATTGCTTCAGGCATATACTTAGCTTGGCGGGCAATTTCAAACAATCCAAAAGCTAAGAAAGAATCAAGGCATTCCCCAAAGCCAAAGTCAAGGAAGGCTGTTTTGATATTGCTAGGAACTACAGGAGAAGGAGGTTCAGAAATTTTAATGCCGTAATGGTTGATGACAAACTCAATGAGGCGGAAGTGCCGAGTTTCCTCCATTGCTTGCAGGGCGATCGCCTCTTGCAACAGGGGATCGCTGACTGTCTGGGCAAAGGCGCTCACCATCGCCCCAGCATTTCGCTCTGTGCTGAGGGCTTCTTTCCAAAAGGGAACGCTTCGTATGCGTTCTAGGGCTACGCTATCAAGAGAAGGCCAAGCAAGTTGGTGTGGCTCGAACTCTATGTGGCTTTCGATAAAGCTGCGGCAGAAGAGTTCCTTATGGTTTTCGCTGCCAATTTTCATTTTGCAATAATTTTTAGTTATTGTTGGTTGTTGGTTGTAGAGACGTCTGTACATTTGGAGCGTTGTAGAGACGCGCCATGGCGCGTCTGTACATTTGCAGCGTTGTAGAGACGCGCCATGGCGCGTCTGTACATTTGCAGCGTTGTTGGTTATTGATTGGTAGCTGCAGGTTGATAGTTGTTGGTTGTTCTTTACCACTAACTACTATCCACTACTCACTACCTAGTGGTCTGTTTCATTAATTTTGAGGGATTCGTAGTGAGCGCAAAGAGCGCTCTTGGAGTTTAGGACTAAAGTCCTTACTACGAACTTATATAACTATCATAATTAATGCGATGAACCACTAGTCACAACTGATTGTGTTTTAGCAGCCGCTTGGGTGTGGCGCTCTTTCAGGTAAGAGAAAAATTCGCGTCCCTCACGCAGGCGACGCACTAGCATCTGAGGATTAGTCAGCATTTCACCCACAATCGGGATGATGGCTTGGGGTCGGAAATAGAAGCGACGGTACATCTGCTCAACAGCATCCTCAATCTCGGAACTGGAGAGATTCGGATATTGTAGTGAAGACATTTGAATGCCGGATGAGGCAACTAGGGAATTGTCGCTAAACCAACCGTTAGTCTGAGCTTGTTGATAAAGTTCGGTTCCTGGATAAGGAGCGGCGATGGAAACTTGGATAGTATGAGGATTCACCTCGCAAGCAAAGCGAACCGTCTCCTCAATTGTCTCACGGGTTTCGTTTGGCAAGCCGATGATAAATGTGCCATGTACGGTGATCCCGAGTTTGTGGCAGTTCTCCATAAACTTCCGCGCCACCTCTAATTTAATGCCTTTTTTGATCCCATCCAGAACTTGCTGGTTGCCCGATTCAAATCCCACCAGCAACAGGCGCAAGCCATTGTCACGCAGTTGCTTGAGAGTATCGTAGTCTAAGTTGGCGCGGGCGTTGCAGCTCCAAGTGAGCTTGAGTCGTTTCATGTGTTCGCTGATGGCGATCGCCCGCTGCTTATCAATGGTAAAGGTGTCATCATCGAACATATATTCCTGCACCTTGTCACCAAAAATGGCTTTGGCTTCTTCCATTTCTCGCCCAACTGCTTCGGGGCTTTTAGTGCGGTACTGATGACCGCCTATCGTCTGGGGCCACAGGCAGAACGTGCATTTGGCAGGACAACCACGACCTGTATAAAATGAAACGTAAGGATGCAAGAGATAACCGATAAAATATTTTGTAATGTCCAAGTCACGGGCATATATAGGCATAACGCTGGGCATTGCATCCCAATCGTGGATGAAATCGCGCTCGGCATTGTGATGCAAGTTACCGTCTTTATCTCGGTAGCTCAGCCCCTTAATCTGATCCCAAGGTTTGCCTTGCGCCAGTTCCTGACAGGTGTAATCGAACTCGTTGCGACACACGAAGTCAATAACCGGGTTTTCGCGTAGTGTTTCGTCTGGTAAGACTGCCACATGCGCCCCAACAAACCCAATCTCCACATCAGGGTTTTGTTCCTTAATTGCTAAAGCACACTTGGCATCATTAGCCAGCGAGGGTGTGCTGGTGTGCATGATCACCAGTTCGTAATCTTTGGCGATTTTCAGCACATCTTCCACAGTTTGATTGTGTGGAGGAGCATCTACAAGCTTGCTTCCTGGAACTAGGGCGGCGGGCTGTGCTAGCCATGTAGGATACCAGAAGGAGGTAATTTCCCGCTTGGCTTGGTATCGGGAACCTGCACCACCGTCAAACCCATCAAAGGAAGGAGGACTGAGAAAAAGGGTTTTTTTCACTAACATTTCTCCTTTTGTTAAGTAAGGCAATACACTGTCTCGCAAGTTATATAAGCTATGGCAATCTGAATCATCAGAAAAGTTGAATACTCAAGAAATGGCGTTCCTGATTGACAATTCAATTGCTTAAAGGATTTCCAACAAATAAATTATCCAATTTTGTGGGGTGGGCATCCTGCCCGCCCAGTTTATAGGACGGGCTAGAAGCCCATCCCACAAGAAAAGTTGAGTATTTTTTAATTTGGAAGTCCCTAATCAGTGCAAAACGTTACTGTGGCTGAGTATATCTTTTAAATACCATCAAGAGGTTTAATGAGAAAAAAATAATTTTGCAAAACCAGTCGTTTTAGTCCTATTAAAATCTATTGTTCGGCTAGCGTAGACCCTGCATCAGCTTGCCATCAGGATAGAAAGGCAAATGCTGGGTTGTTGCTAAGAAACTATTTTAGAAGTGTGTGAGTAAGTGCGAGGAGCAATGTTGAGCAAAACCTCCGGACCCTGAGTCAGACCTAAAGAAATAGAGTTTCTAGTTGGTTGAGGTATGGGTGTAAGTGGACGCCCGTGGGTCCCATAAAGGAAATGCTTGACGGCGGCTATTTTACTTGGTTGTGTTAGTCAACTGGTCAAGCAGTGCAAGGACATCACTGCGGCTGAGTTTACTTTTGCCATTAGCCATAGCATCAAGAGTGCCATAAGCCAAAGTCAAGGGAATTTGACAAAAGTCTAAAGCCGGACCTGCAGGAAGGGCACTGGTGTATGCATCTGCCAGCGCCAGGTTGCGACGAGCATAATGATGTAGGTCTTTTGCACTCCAACCCTCGGGGAAGAAGTCCACCCCACGCACCAAGTCTTCACTGTGGTTGCGGATGATATTCACCGCTTGTAAACCGCGACCAAACCCAATAGCATGCAGACGGTTTGTCTGCGTCCCATCGTACCAAGCCCATAAATCTGAGAGCATCAAGCCAACCGCACCTGCAACTCCAAATGTGTAACGGTCCAAATCGGACTCACTACGGATTATCCAATTCGTTTCTGCCCAGTAAGCCATCCGGTCTGCCATTGCTGCAGTCGCATCCCAAATCCGAGGTGCAATTGTTGCAGGCGCAAGTATTGCCCATTCTCGAATCCGCAGGGAAACCTCTGGTAGGAGATGTTCATGTGACTTCAAGCCCTTGTAGAAAGCATCGATGGCAAAGCCATCACCTCCTGCTTGTAATGTCAAGCTAATTGTATGTAACAGCTTTGCCTTGGTGAAGTTATCTAGGTCTGGATGGTCTTCGATTTCGTCAATAGCTCGCAAACACAGGTAAGCTGATGCTACCGCCTCTTGCAAGCCAAGTGGTAACTGAATTATTGGAATGTAAAAAGTTCGACTTGTTTCCTTAAGTATGTTTAATGCATCTCCATACAAGTCCATAAGACTGCAACTCCATTGGCTATGATTAACTTTGCTTAATATTGTTCGTGAAAAAGTAACCACTTAAATCAAAAAGTTGGGATTTGTGAATTTGGGATGCTTGTCTACCCGACTGCAATTGCATTAATCCACAGTCGGCTGCAAAGCTCAACCCAATCCAACATCTACCAACTTGTGAGTGACAAGGCAGATTCCGATTATCTATTTTCTCTAACAAAAGATTAAAACTATTCGCCAAGAACGACATCGGTTCCCACCTGCTGGACTTGTTAGTTATGGATCTTATGTGCTTCTTGGCTCTCACTCCTGATTCTATTGATTACCGTGCTAATTAATACCAAAAATGTACGGTTAATCCTTTGCAAGCTACTCTCCTCTGTGTGCGATATCGCAAAACGCTATAGACCTGCATTAGTATGAAATGACGACAGTAATAAGTCAAAGTTCCCAGTAAACGCTTAGTTGTGACTTAGCCACCAGAACTGTTGAGTGTGTTGATCAGCGCGATTGGCTTTGCCACTGCCCCTTGGGCAATCGCCTTTCTTGGGGTACTCGGTGCCATCGCAAAGTAGGGGACTGCCTAAGGGGCGTTCGCGTTCGCGCAGCGTGTCGCTTTGCGACTCAGCGGCTCCTCCGGAGCATCGCTTTTGTGGGTGTTGTCGTTACCGTATCCAAAGCAAGGCATAGCCAGATAGAAGGTAAAGTACTTTAAAAGATATACCAGTCCTGTACCTCCTAAGTCATCATTTATAGGCTACGGCGTCCCAAGGAACGAGGAATATTATGCTAACAGGCGAGGCGATCGCTCCACAAGGAAAGATAAGCATGTTACTGGCGTAACAACATATCGCAGTAAATCGGAGTAAACCCCAAAATATACGATTGTTCGTCTGTTTCGCGGTCTGATTGACAGTAGCAACTGGTTGTGATGATAAACATTGCACCAGTTCTCTTAGGACACCGTTTCTAGACCCTACCGCCTACGCCGTGGCGGTTTACCTTGCGGATGGTGCTTTTCATCTAACCATCCCATTGAGACGGCAGACTCCAAACTATGACCTAACTCTGCAAGGAATAATGCAGTACGTTCTAGCAAGATTCTATGAATCTGTTCCTTCTTCATAAACCTAGTTATTTGAAGGTCAGACCCTCTAATCTTGATATTTGTCGCTGCATTTTGGTCAGCCTGCAATACCACCCCATCGAAGGTCAAGAATTGATCTCCCAGACGTTTTCCTAGTAACGTACCATTGCGATGATCAACCTGTGAGGTATATGCAGGATTGACTAATTTAACTACTCCACCCTTTCGGAGAGATATTTCATCTAATGCTTTTTGTAGTTCACCTTTGCTCCATTCATTTAACCTTCGGTTTACAGCTTTAGCTCTGTTTTTACCTTTTATATATTTACTTAAGTCTTCGGCTACTACTTCGCCATAAGAATCAAATATTTTCTTAGTATCAGTGCGAATAAGCTGGGTGATGTAGTAACGTTTTTTACTATCTAGCTTACCCGCCTTTTTGCGCCCTAAGTTATTTTCTAAGATTCGTTGCCTCCGTGCAGGGTCAACTTTTCTTGAGATAGCAAATAACTTTTGACGTTTCTTATTTTTCTTGGTCCTTCTGTCAGAAGCATCATTAATAACGCTTCCTAAACCTTCAGCATAAGCTATGCCATCACTACCGTAAAACCCTTCAGTAAACCCCTTATCTACTCCTAAGCTATCCTTGTTAGGACTGACTTCAATCTTAGTTGTTTTAGGGTAATGAAGTTCTACAATTCCGGAGTTATTGATTAGAAAACGTAGGCGTCCTGCCTTGGGTGTAACCCTGCCAGTAAGGATGGGGATAGATATCCACGCTACTTTCTTTCCATCCATAAAACCAGGTATTTGGTAAGTAGTTACTTTTCCCTTGCGAGACACCTTACCTTTCATGGTATTACCAGTAGCGTTAATTACAATTTGGTTATCAACCCAAGTATGACCACGTTTGTAATATTGTCTAACCCAACGACTAATTAAAGGGTATTGTTGCCACTCCTGAGAATTGAGACTTTTGATAAGTTCATCTCTGAATGACGTTTCTAGATTATCTACTAATATTGTTTTCTTCCCTTTAACCACCTGTTTTTTTTCAGGTTTAAAGGTAGAGTATATTTTCCGAATAACTTGCACTTTAGCTGCTTCTTGAACTGCATGAAAATCATCAATAACAGCTTGTACAGTTCTTTCCCATATCTCAGAGCTAAGATTGAACCTTTCTGCACCGTATAGTTTTTTTAGCTCTGGGGTATTCCGGATGTTCTTAATAATTGTATTTTTATCAATTCCCCAAGCTTGCAGCGACCCATATTTGTTCCATAACTCAGAACGTAAGTCGCCTAAAGCCTGAGCCACCTTACTTAACTCGTCTGGTATGTCACCAACAGAGTAGGCAATCCTAGTAACTGTATATTCAGTTGTTTGGACTACTTTCTTTCGTACCATCGGTGTCGCCAACTCCATTAACTACATTTTACTACGTTTTACTCCAAATTAACTACCTCTTTTTCAATCTTTTTTTCATATTTACGTAAAAAGTACAGTCTTGAACTGAAGCAGTGCATGATACTCATGAAGTCTTGCATTAACTCTTGTTGAGGACTTAGTTCAGTATTGTTGAGAACAGTAATAGTGCAATCATGTAACTGACAGAACCACTCAATGAGATCAAACCCAAATCTAGCTAATCTATCTTTGTGCGCGACAACTATTTCTTTAACCAACCCTTTGGTTACATCCTCCAATAGAGCTATGAACTTCTTCCTCTTAAAGTTCATCCCTGACCCAATTTCAGAAATACAAATACAGTTAGGGTAGTTTTTACCTAAATAAGTAATTTGGCTCTCAAGTTCTGGTTTTTGACCACTTGTTGAAATTCTGGCGTATAGAACTACTTTTCGGTTGTCAGTTCCGCCTTTAATGCCTTCTAAGGAAGCTTGGCTATAGCGTCTGTGACCACCAGGGGAACGTATATAGTCTATTTTTCCAGCGTCTGCCCAATCAGCTAGGGTTTTAGGGTGAAAGCCATATTGTTTGTAAACTTGTTGCGGTGATAGATACTGCATAAAATGGAGTTAAATAATACGTTTGACTGCATTTTACTCCTAATTAAAACCACCTAAATCACACGGGGTAGATATCTTTCCTGCCCTTGCCTGAGAAATGAGCATCTACTGTTGAATGACGACTATAGCGATTTTCGGTTAAATCGACTACATGGTAGGGGCACAGCATTGCTGTGCCCCTACGAACACGTTGTATTGCAATCAATTAAGAACCGCTATACCTATTTAGGCGTGAAGGGAAAAAAAAGGTCGTTTCAAGTTTTTCTCTCAAAAGTGCATAAGTTAATTTGAGTCGCCGTTATTAAGGAGTAGAAGGAAGGCGGTGAAGCTAAAGCGCAAACGTATTTAGTGTTAACTACTTTCCTAGCGGAATTATCCATTAACGCATACTTTCACGCACTGTTATTAGTGCAATATTCAGTTCATAAATCTACCAGGTTGCAAGGAGAAAAAGTCATGAACACTGAAACGTTACACAAGAAATCTGATGAACAGTTAAAGCAGTTACAAGACGAGCTTAACAAGGGATTCATGGAGGGTCTGAAGAACTCTCAATTGGTCGAGGGACTTCAAAAAATACTTCAAGAGAACGGTATAGACGGACACAATGTCCTTCAACTTCAGTGTATGCTCGACCTAACTCAACTTCAATTTAACGACACTAGCAAGGAGCAGCAATTCCAGGAATTTTTGCAAACAAATCAAGGTGAGTCACTTAGACCAATAGTGATGCTTGGAGTCTGTACACATTGTAATTGGGCGGCTTGCGGGTAATATCGACATCTGTTAGTCACTTGTAAATTCCGGTTCTCCTTTGCTCTATTGACGAATAGAGCAAGGGAAAACCGTAATGATATTGTCAACTTAATGACGATCATCTCAACTGATTGAGAATACAAGTCATAACATGACTTTAGAAAGCCTATTTTCCTGCTAGCAGCAATTAATTTTGTCGTCATTCTTAATAAGCGAGCTTTTCATGTAGTTAAATTGACAATACCACTCCTCATTAAGTTTTGGTAAAGAGCAAAACGCAGATTACCATCTTCGATGTATTATTCCTTAGGAATAACGTCTCTCTTGTTCCAATACAGTTCAGATTAAGATTGTTTGTAGGCGCGATTGCCTATCTAGAGACGTTGCAGTGCAACGTCTCTACACGCATGGAACTGTCACAAATAACCCTTAAGTGAACGGTATTGTCTCTTGTTCAGCAACAGCTATGTCTTTAAAAAGGTGCAATACTCATGAGAAATACACTTTGGGGCTACTTTAAAGGGCTAGGAATTGCAATAGGTGGAGCAGTAGCTTTATTTCCCAACAGTGCGACGCAAGCAGAACACAAAGTTACGAACTCTGAAAACCTACAGCAGTTGTTTGCAAACAGTACGACGCAAGCAGAACATAAAGTTACGAATTCTGAAAATTTACAGCAGTTATTTGCATACAGTGCTATACAAGCAGAACAAAAAGTTACCAGTTCTGAAAACTTACAGCAGTTACAAGAGGAGCTTAACAAGGAATTCATGGAGGGTCTGAAGAACTCTCAGTTAGTTGAAGGACTTCAAAAGATACTTCAACAGCACGGTATAGAGGGACACCATGTTCTTCAACTTCAGTTAATGCTCGACCTAACTAAACTTCAATTTAACGATACTAGTAAGGAGGAGCAATTCCAGGAATTTTTGCAAACAACTGCAGACGAGTCACTTAGACCAGTAGTCCAACTTGGAGTATGTACAAGTTGTAATTGGGCTTTCTGCTACTAGTATTGACGGTAGTTAGTCGCTTGTAAATTCCGTGAATCTCTTTAGTTCTAGTAATTATCCTAAAAAGCAATAGGCAGTATTTCACTAGGCTATTGTTTTTTGAGGTGAGCAAATTGTATACCGACTTAAAGTAGACGCAGTAGGCTGGGTTTAAAGAAGTAAACCTAGCCTAGTCCTATTTTGGTAATGAAATACCGATAAGGAAGTAATATAGTTGCAGCATCACTGTTGTTTAGCAACAGTTACCTTACCTAGAGGGGCGCAATATTTGGGATGAGTACTCTTTGGAACTATTTTATAGGGTTAGGAGTTGCAATAGGCGGTGCAATAACTTTCAGTGTAAACTGTGCTATTGCCCAAATCACCCCAGATGTTACTCTACCTAATAATTCTCGCGTTACAACACAGGATAACATCAGAATTATTGAAGGTGGAACCCAAGCAGGAAGCAATCTGTTTCATAGTTTTGAGCAATTTTCCGTACCGAATGGGACTACAGCTTACTTTAACAATGCTGTGGATATTCAGAATATTATTAGCCGGATAACAGGCAAGTCTATTTCTAATATTGATGGAACCCTTCAAGCTAACGGCACAGCCAACCTGTTTCTGATTAATCCCAACGGAATTATTTTTGGTTCCAATGCATCTTTAAACATTGGCGGTTCATTTTTAGCCAGTACGGCAAGTAGTCTTAACTTTGCCGATGGAACCAAGTTTAGTGCCATAGATCCCCAACCCACACCCCTGCTGACAGTCAGTGTTCCCATAGGCTTACAATTTGGAGCAACTGCGACACCCATCCGTAATCAATCCCAAGCAAGTCCAGATGGAGCAACTACTAAGTTTGGATCTCCCGTTGGTCTACACGTGCAGACAGGTAAAACCTTGGCACTTGTGGGCGGTGATGTGACATTGGAGGGCGGAAATTTAACAGCAGATGCGGGACGAATTGAGCTAGGAAGTTTTGCTGGAAATAGTTTAGTCAGGCTGAACCCAACCGAGCAAGGTTGGGTCTTGGGGTATGAAGGTGTTCAGAATTTCCAGAATATTCAACTCATTCCACGAATTGTTAATGGCTCTGAGATTTACTCTACTGTAGATGTTAGTGGCGAGGGTGGCGGCAATATCCAGGTTCAAGGTAGCCATGTAATGCTGACTAATGCACAAATTTTGGGTAGAACCTTGGGAGCGAAGCCAGGAGGAGATTTGATAGTGAATGCCTCAGAGTCCGTGGAACTAATAGGTCCTCAGGTGAGATTGCAGACTGCAACTGCAGGTGCTGGACAGAGCGGAAACTTAACCATTGCCACTAAGAAGTTAATTGCCGGTAATGGAGCACAAGTATCAACTTTGACTCAAGGCGAGGGTGCAGGGGGGCAATTACTTGTGAATGCTTCAGAGTCCGTTGAGCTGATTGGTAGCTATCTCATACCAAATACTAATGTTTCTCAGTTCAGTGGATTGATTAGTGAAACTACTGCTGCTGGAAAGGCGGGTGACATAACGATCAATACTGGGAGGTTGCGTGTCCAAGATGGGGCAATTGTATCAACAACGTCTAGTGGAAGAGTAGAGGAGCAAGCTACTCCTGCGCAATTTACGCCCGCTACAGGAAAAGGAGGGGATTTGACTATAAACGCCTCCGAGTCCATAGAACTATTTGGAACCACAGCGACAGGTAAACCCAGTCGCTTGTCAGCTTCAACTGAAGGTTCCGGAGATGCCGGAAAATTGACAATCTCCACAGGGCAATTGATTGTCCGAGACGGGGCTGCAGTCAGTGTAGGCAGTGAAGTTCCAAAGGATCTAATCTACCTGGGGAATCCAAGCAATCTAGGAAAAGCAGGTGAACTCAATATCACCGCTCGCTCTATACTTTTGGACAATCAAGGAAAACTTACATCTGAGACTGACACAGGTCAAGGCGGCAATATTAACCTACAAGTGCAGGGCTTATTACAGCTACGCCGCAACAGTCAAATTTCCACCAATGCTGGCAAAGCAGAGGCTTTTGGTGACGGCGGTAATATCACCATCAATGTTCCTAATGGCTTCATCGTCGCCAAACCCCAAGAAAACAGCGACATCACCGCCAATGCTTTCATGGGTTCTGGTGGCAGAGTCCAAATCAACGCTACTGGTATTTTTGGCATAGCTCCACGTAGTCGAGAAGACTTGGCGAGACAATTGGGAACCAACGACCCAATCAAACTAGACCCGCAAAACCTATTCACAAGTGACATCACCGCAATTTCTCAAACCAACCCGACTTTAAACGGAGTGGTAAATATCAATACACCTGATGTTGATCTCAACCGTGGATTAATCAACTTGCCTGTGGAAGCAGAGGAACCGAGACTGGCACAAGGCTGTGATGTAGCTGCACAAAATCAAAGCGAATTCATTATCACCGGACGCGGCGGTATACCACCCAACCCTAGGGAAGTTCTTAAAAGCAACAATGTGCACGTAGATTGGGTGTCTTTGGGAGAGGATGGAAACAATTCTTCTGGTGCTTCAAGCAGGGAAACGCAAGAGCGCAGAAGTGAACGTAATACACAAAATAACAAAAATGTCAATAATCCACCCAATGAGATTGTGGAAGCACAGGGTTGGGTGGTGGATAGGAATGGTGATGTGATTTTGGTCGCTCAAGCACCCACTATGACACCTCATGGTCCTTGGTTCAATCGTGCATCTTGCAATGGTCGTTAGGAAGGCAAATTCATTGATATCCAATTTTTGGGTAGGGGCACAAGGTTTTGCCCATTGGTGTCTAAGGCAAGAACCTTATGATTCAATACGGTTCAGTTAAGGTTGATGTGTCAAAAATCACGTGTGTAGAGACGCGACGCCAGTCGCCTGCTGTCGGGAAACCCTCCTGCAGCGCTGGCTCGCCATGGCGCGTCTCTACATTCTGTTCCTGATAACGGTTGTGGTCTTATCTGAACCGTATTGCCTTATAAAGGCAGACAATTCTCGCTCTACCCCACCCCGGTTTTGTCTTGCGCCAAAACCGCCCCTCCCCTTAGCAAGGGGAGGGGATCAAGGGGTGGGGTCAAATCAACGTGATTGTTGACACGCATCGGCAAAGAAAAACCCCTACGGAGGTTATGAATTTTACAAGTTATCTAATCCACATTCCTTAGTAAGCGGTTTCGGGGATGGGAGTTGTGAAACTTGCGCATCTCATCAAGAAATATTTAGACTAGTCTAACACTAGTCTAATAAAAATTATGGAATCAGTAGGCTCATACGAAGCAAAGACGCACCTTCCAGCGCTCCTTGAACGAGTTGCAAAGGGAGAAGAGTTTGTGATTACAAAGCACGGAGTCCCCATTGCGCGACTTGTTCCGGTGGATCAAAACCAACAGCGTGACGTTCGCTCAGTGATTGAAGAGTTAAAGCAGTTCCGCAAAGGGCACACCTTGGGAGGACTCTCGGTACGAGAGATGATTAACGAGGGCAGACGATGAATTTTGTTCTTGACTGCTCAATAGCAATGGCATGGTGCTTTGAGGACGAAGCAACAGAATTTACCGATTCAGTATTGGAGGAACTTGCCCAAGGAAGTGCAAAAGTGCCATCTATCTGGTTTCTGGAGGTTGCAAATGTCCTAGCGATAAGTGAACGAAGGGGACGAACCAATCAGGCAAAGATAACTCAATTCCTCAGACTCTTGGGCAGTCTTCCCATTACCGTTGATGCAAAAACTGCGGAGAAGGCATTTACTGATGTGCTTACCCTTGCGCGAACCCATAAGCTTACCTCGTACGATGCGGCATATTTAGAGCTTGCGCTGCGTGAAGGATTAGCTCTTGCAACACTTGATGAAGAACTCAAAAGAGTTGCCAACAAGCTTGGTGTCACCACACTGTGATTAGAATTGGTGGTTGCTTGTCCTTGAAATAAATAAACCGCACTACGCCGAAGACGCATGCCCAAAGGGCTTTAGGCGCAGAAAACGCAGAGGAAGAGAGAACAAAGAGTTTTTTGCGTAAGTCTTGCATTGTTCTTGCCATTTGAAGATTGGCTGTGACATACTCAAAAAAAAGTACGGTTATTTGGTAGGATTAGTGTAATTAAACGTGAGTTCGATGACCTCTCCCACCCAACCTCCCTCTCCTACAAGGAGAGGGAGGAGCTATATAAAAATGGGATTTTTAAGCCTCTCCCCTACAAGGGGAGAGGTTTGGAGAGGGGTCAAATCAGGATACATCGAACTCACGTTAATTAAGAATCGACTCCAAAATTTAGTGCGTTAACGGGTGTTGAAAGAGAAAAGCCGATCTTGAACTAGGAATGAACAATGCTAAAAGACGCTCAAGGACTTGAAGTTACAACAGACTCAAAAGAGACGATCGCAGCCATTGACTGTTTCATCGAACAAGCCCTCAGCTATGGTAAGGATGCTGAAGCTTGTATCTTACGAGGAATTGCCGCAGATCCAAGCTGTGCATTGATTCATGCCTATGCAGCTGCTCATTACCTTTCTCAAGAAAACGCTACGGCTTGGAAGCAAGCTACGCCCCATTTACAAACAGCTCAACAGCATTTAGCAAAGATCACAAAGCGAGAGCGGTTGTACATACAAGCGATCGCCGCTTGGGCTTCTGGAGCAATTGACTGGGCGATCGCATTACACGAAACTCTTGCTCAAGACTTTCCGCGTGATCTGATCTCGGTTCAGCAGGGACAATATCACTACTTCTACTTGGGCGATAAAGAAAGATTGCTCAAAATTGCTGAAAAAGTTCTTGCTGCTAATCAGGAAAATCACTATCTGTACGGTATGCTGGCGTTTGGTTTGGAACAGTGTCATCGGCTGACACAAGCCGAAGCAATGGCTCGAATGGCAACGACTCTCAATCGTCATGATCCTTGGGCGCATCATGCTATTGCTCATGTGATGGAAACTCAAGGACGAGTGGATGAAGGCATTGCTTGGATGGAGAGCCATGCTGACACTTGGAATAACTGCAACTCTATGCTATATACACACAATTGGTGGCACGTGGCGTTGTACTACCTAGAACAAGGCGACGAACAAAAGGTGTTGACGCTGTACGATACTCATGTATGGGGACGCGCCGAGAAAGAATCTCCCAAAGACCAAGTGGGGGCGATCGCATTATTGTTACGCTTGGAGTTGCGTGGTGTTGATGTAGGCGGACGTTGGCACGAGTTGAGTGGATATCTTTTTCCGCGCCTTCACGAACACGCATTGCCGTTTCAAGACTTGCATTATATCTATGCACTGGCAAGAGCAGGACGTAGCGAATGGTTGACGCAAATGGAACTGAGTATGCACAAACACGCTACTACTGTCAATCCCTATTTACGTGGAAACTGGGCTGTTGTGACAATTCCGGCTGCTAGAGGTATGATTGCTCATGCAAAAGGTGACTGGTTAGAGGCGATCGCTCAACTAAAACCTGTCTTGCCTCTATTGCATAAGATTGGTGGTAGCCATGCTCAGCGAGCTTTGTTTGAACAAGTTTATTTAAATGCTTTGTTGCGAAGTGAAAAGCACAGTAGAGTTCATTGCACAATTGCTTGAGACCAATATAGTTTGTCTCTAGAACAGCTGTAGAGACGTAGCATGCTACGTCTCTACATAGGGCGGGTGAGGACAGTCATCAAGAATAGTGCAAGATATCCATAATTTACAATACCGATTCAGCCGACACCGCATTATAAATTTCCGCAAGTACACTGTAATCTTCCAACTTCACTGCTGCAAAACGCTGAACTCCCACTTGTTCCATCGCGGCTTGTAGTTCTGCATTTGGCTGAAGTAGGGCAAACTGAAGCTGCTGAATCACAGATGCACCCAGACGCTGGGATACGACCAAAGGCGGCATAGGACAAGGTCCAAGCACTTCCACAACTTGCAGATGAGCAGATATTTCCGGAAACTCGCGCAGTTCCTGCTCTAAGACAACACTGTCAATTGCTGCACAATCTACGAACCCGTCTGCTACCCACCGAATTGAACCCTGGTGAGAACCTGATTGTATTGCCTTGCTAAAAAAGTTTTTGGGATGTCCGCCTTGAATTAACCGATAGCGCAGCAAATTGTAGCCGCTGTTGGAACCTGGGTCATTGTAGCAGACTGTTTTAAGAGCCAAATCCTCAAAGTTTGCCAAGTTGCTGGTAGCATTCACAATCACATCTGAAAAGTAAATGGGACGGTTTTGATAGCGCGGTGCTTGCATCACTGGAGCAACCAACGCTTGCAACTGATGTGGGACAACTTGGCAATACCGAATCAAAGGTAATCCACAGATGAATACCAGATCCACTTGGTCTTTTAAGAGTACCGGGTCTTCTAATGGGTCGCATTCACCTTGATAAAGCTGTGTTTCAACTCCCAAGAGGCGACCCAAATAAGCCAAAATGGTTTCGTAGAAATTGAACCAGTTGGGAGCTAGGTAAGACACAGCCTTCATCTGAGTTAATCGAGTAACTTGCGGCTGGTGGGATGCCATTTGTCTCCTGCAACGCCTTGATGAATGGAAACTAACACTAGCTTGCGGCAAGCCCTATGAATACGCAAGAACACCAAACTGAGTAACGTCAGTAACCCAATCATCAAAACTGTTCCATAAGCCTTGCTGTACCACCAAAACCGCACAAGCAGTGCTGTACCCAGTTGTACAGGCTCCCATAAACGGGAAGTTACACTCTTTGAATCGTCGATACTGACAACCAAGGATGTTGCTCTATTCGCCATTGCCATTTTCATTACTGCTCCTTTAACACCCTACCTAAGCTACTCAATTTTGCAGTTAAACTACGGTAATTGGATAGATTTAGTGGTATTTGTAAGCAATATCTCATAGCTTGCTGAAAAAAGCAAGATCTCAGGCTAATGGCTACTGAAAAATGTATGTATTTTGAAAACTTTAAATACTTATAGCTAAAATTAGAACCCCTCAACCTCTGTTGCGGAGTTCACCCAAGACGACTTTTGTCCTACTTTTGTCCTGCTATATAAAACCTAGACAAGTCTAGACATCACTTCTTTCTTCACGGGGAGCATGGGAGCGGTTATCCCTCAGAAAGCATTCACGCCAAAGCCCTGCGCGATAAATTAATAGCTGCGTTCAAGTCCCTGTCCATCACGTGTCCGCAGTGTTCACACGAATAGACACGTTCGCTTAACAACAGGGATTCTTTCTTGCAACCACAGTTACTACAAGTTTTAGAAGATGGATACCATCTATCTGCCAAAACCAGCTTGGCGACAAACTTTTTAGTTTTATATTCAAGTTGTCGCTTGAATTCATAGAATCCGCAATCAGCAATAGATTGGGCAAGCTTATGGTTAGCCATCATACCGCTGACATTCAAGTCTTCCACCACTATCACAGCGTGGTTTTTGCATAAGTAGTGGGTGACTTTATGAAGTGAATCTTTGCGAATGTTTGAAACGCGGTTGTGATGTTTCGCAAGTTTGGCTTTCGCCTTATTACGATTGTTGCTACCCTTGGTTTTTCGTGCCAAAGCTTTAGACAATCGTTTTAGCTTTTGAATGTTCTTTTTATAGGCTTTCGGATTGGGGAACGTAACGCCAGTACTAAGTGTAGCCAGTTCCTTTACCCCTAAATCCACACCTACAACATCTACGGATTTGGCGGTAGGCTCGGTTTCTACACGGTGTGCAAATGCTATGTACCAATCATCAGCTATCCGAGATATTGTTAGCTTGGTAGTCGTTGTATGGGGCAATCCTTCATAAGTTTTGACCCACCCAATAGTAGGTAACTTGATGCGCACACCACCCACTGGAATGGATTTTCCACTAGCGTCAATCGTGAAAGAATCGTTCAGACCTTTCTTCTTGAACTTTGGATAGCCACCTTGTCCCTTAAAGAATCGACTATATGCATCACCTAGTTGGTCGAAAGCGTATTGAGTTATTTTCTGACAAATTCCTTTTTCTTTGATCCATTCCAACTGAGTCTTAACTGAGTTGGTGAACTACCCACACTGACTTGGAGTACCAAGTGCAGTGTTGGCTTCTGTAATCAATGGCGAGTGCCTCAGATTTGACTTTCGTCCCATCTTTGGTCTTACCTCCCCTCCTACAGCAGAGACGGCTGAACCTTCCGCCAATAGCCATCTGATTCCCTCTGCTCTAATATTTATGGCTGCATTTCCATCACGGTCATGATGTGTGCCGCAACTTGGACAAGCCCATTCACGCACATCCAATGACAACTCACTGATTTGATAGAAACAATTAGAGCAGAGTTTGGAACTGGGGAACCATCTATCAATCTCAATCAACTTCCCACCTTTGCGTTCTAGCTTATAAGCTAAAAAGTTGGTAAAGGTTCCCCATCCACAATCAGATATTGCTTTCGCCAAATTATGGTTACGAACCATGCCCTTGACATGAAGGTTTTCTACTATAACAGCTTGGCTATCGCTGACTAACTTGTAACTAAGTTTATGTAGAAAATCTTGCCGCGAGTTGCTAACCCGTTCGTATACTTTGGCAACGAGTTTACGATATTTATACCTGGAATTACTTCCCTTTTGTTTACGCGCTAGCTTTTGTTGTTTACGCTTGAGATTCTTCTCATGCTTGGCAAGATGTTTAGGATTGTCGTATTTAGAAACTTTCTCCCCGTCGGTGACAACAGCAAAGTGTTTCAATCCTAAATCAATGCCATAAATTTTACCTTCAGCCGTAGTAGGGTTATCTCCTTCTACCTCAGTCAGAATAGATGCAAGATATTTTTCTGATGGAGTTTTACTAATGGTAACAGTCTTAATTTTCCCCTCAATTGGTCTGTGTATTTTGGCTTTGACAATTCCAATATTGCCTGGAAGTTTGACATTACCACCTACAATTTTGACGTTTTGAGGATATTGGATAGACTGCTTACCGTGTTTAGACTTGAACTTAGGAAACCCTGCACGTTTATCAAAAAAGTTTTTGTACGCTGTGGTTAAGTTGAGTGTTGTAGCCTGCAAAACCTGGCTATAGCATTCAGCTAACCAACAAGTGTTTTCTGCTTTTTTGAGGTCTGGTAGAAGAGCATTGAGTGCTGTACGTCCAAGCCCCTTACCCGTTTCTTTGTAAGATTCAATCGATTTATTTAGCGCATAGTTCCACCACCAACGGGCAGACCCAAATGTTTGAGCTAATAATACTTGTTGTTCTTTGGTCGGATATAGACGGACTTGTACGACTTTATGTAGCACTCAATATCACCTCCTTGGTTTCTTCATTTTACCACAATATACACTTAGCGATAAAAATATTCCGGAAATATTTGGCAATTCCTCATACATCTTTGCCTGTGTCTTTCCTGCGGAAAGATACAGGCAAAGATATAATCGTCGTTGCCCACCTTATATCCCGCCACTGATTCTGAGTACAGAATTCAGATGGGGGACTTACGGTGAATCAGTTAAAGAACTTCTTGAGAAGAAACTTGTTCGGCTTGTATCCATCCTGATATAAGTTCTGCCAAGTCGCCAAACCCCAGTTATAGGTGAAACGCGCAATGCCTGCGTGCTTGCTCATAACGGTTTTCTGTTCGCTTGTCAGTTTCAACTTTGTCTTGATAGATAAAAGCATTGTTCGACCTCAATACTTATGCTATATGTCAATATATTAACATATACAAGCGAAGACTATGCCATTCCAGAAAAAAAATAAACTTGGGGCAATTTCTTTGAATGAAGAACCTTTTGACAAGTCACCCGTATGTTTTAATGTACGAAAAGGCGTTAGAGAAAAGCTGAAAACCGTTCCTGGCTGGCAAGAACGGCTAAGACATCTTGTTGATGAGTTGATTGAAGAAGTTGGGGATAGTTGTCAGTAAATGACTAGGCAAGTCTCGGATACTGGCTACTTAGGACAACCTCTACATCCTGAATATGTTGATGAATTAGAATCTCAAACCAACGCCACCTTGTAACGAGAAAGCGGTACCGCCGTCACGGACAGCGTCAAAGGCAATGATAGCGTTCCCAAAAATCACCGTATTGCTATTTGGAACAACGTAATCAACTCCTGGTTGCAGGGCAAAACCAATTTTATTGCCAACTGGGGAAGGTGTATCACCGCCAGCTAAAACAACCCCAGCTCCTATGTAGGCATCAGTTTGCCAGTTGATGGGGTAGTCGTAGGAAACTGTTGGCACAAGGGCGACATTTGAACCAATGAAAGCCTGAGCGCGGAAAGAAACGGGAACTTCAAGAAGCTTGTAGCGGGCAGCAATCACTCCTCCAACTCGGGCACCATCTGCAAAACCAACTGCTGGACCAACGCCGACATAGCTACCATATGCGACTTGAGCTTGTGCTGGTTGGGTAAATTGAGCAAAGCTAAAAACTGAACCAGCTAAAACAAGTGATACTAAGTACTGAAGACGCTTCATTTCCCCGCTCCTCACACAATGGCTGAGTTAATTGTAGATTTTATAGTTAATAGTACCTTCTGTTAGTCAGAAGTCATCATTTGCTCCTGCTCCCGATATCTACGGGCAACGAGGATGAATACCTCCTTGAGTACAAATGTAAGCGATTTGCCTGGGATCTAAATTTTTGACTTGAGTGAAATCCACTCCATCGACAACAGCAGATTTTGCCCCTATAGCTGGGATTTGGACAAATTGCTCTGCTTGGTCTTGTTTGCTAGGGGAAAGAATTGCTCCCTGAAAATCGGCTCCTGTGAGATTCGCGCCCCTTAAATCTGCAAGGCTCAAGTCGGCGTTTCGCAAGTTAGCATTTTCCATGTTCGCAGAGCGTAAAATAGCATTAGCAAGGCGAGTGGCGTTGAGGTTGGCATTGCTGAGATTGGCATGATCTAAATAAGCTCCTGTCAGGTCTGCTCCTTGCCAATCGGTTTTGGTTAAGTTGGCGAATGACAATTGCGTTCCTATTGCAATCACGCGACCCAGACGAGCAGCATACAAATCCGCGTCTTTCAACTGTGCATTGCTCAAGTCGGCTCCTGTCAGGCTGGTATTTTCCAGCACAGCACCTTCCAAATCAGCTCCCTCTAGCTGAGCGCTACTGAGGTTAGCACCAGTTAAGCGTGCGTTGGATAAGTTAGCTTTGTTGAGAATCGCGCGGCTCAAATCAGTACGAATCATCAAAACACGGCTGAGGTTAGCTTCAGTGAGATTTGCTTGCGTCATCCGTGCTTGGGTTAAATCAGCAATCCAATCGTCGTAAGTATCCCAGCGACCATCCTCGCCTCCTCCCCGGAAGCGACTCCCTTTGAAACTGCCAAAGGATAGGTTTGCGGATTTGAACCTAATTCCCCATAAATCAGTTTTATCTAGTACCAAGTTGAAGGAGCTTTGCTGTGAGCTGTTTTGACCTAAGTTGATATTGCTCAGATCTAAACCATTGGCTTGACCGTTGTAGACAGCCAAAATCTTATTCATCACACGCTGATTTGCTTGCAACTGCTTTTGTAGCACTTGTCGTGGTAAGGCTTTGCTGCCTCTTGCTGGGTCTAATTCGCCAGTCAGGTACTGATTCATGCGTTTTAAATCAGGCATGGCATTCGGTCCGATGGTGACCAAAGCTTGCTGAATCGTTTCAACTAAGATAGGGTTGGTTTCCTTAGACAGCAAGTTGACAAGGTATTGAGTTACCTGGGGGTCATTGATAGTACCCATAGCCAAAATTGCTTTCTGGCGTTCGTCCTTTGTGGCTGTCGAGTTGGGAGTTAACTGTTTGATCAGTGTAAGAAACTGCTGGCTGTTGCGCTGCTCGGCTACACGTTGATTTTGCTGAGCTTGAATGTATATTTGAGTACCGACTAAAAGTGCTAAAACTGCACTCATGCTCAGGAGTGCAACTGCGGTCAGCGTTTGGCTTGGATTTTGTTGCGTCCACTGCCATACCTTGGAATGCTCCCAGCTTGGGTCTTCTGGAGTGAGCACAATGGATGCGATCGCCGCTTCTTCATCTGGTTCGCTCAACGGAGATTGATGCTTGGTATCTTTATGTGGCGATGTAAATGGTTTGGTGGCATCTATCGTATAAGTCCTTGCCAGCCTGTCGTGCAGTGCGCGGCGGTTTTGCTGCCAGGGGAAGCCAGTCGCTTCTAACACAAGCATAATTGTCGCCAAGCTGGTAAAACCACCTAAACTGGGAAACAAGAAGCTGTTGCGCCACAGAAAATAAGCGATCGCCGTCGGCAAACCCCAACGACCGAGTCCTTCTCGCACGAGAACGGCTTTGAAACCTGGCGGTTTACCAAGGTCGTTGACAACTTTAATGCCAAACTGACGTTTCCCCAGTGTGCTTCCAGTTTTCGCTAGTAAATATAATTGCCAGCCCGAAACTGTCAGGGGTGCGAGCAAGGCGATTGTCCATAAAAAATTCGTGACCGATGCTACATTCCGGGTTCCGTAGCTGACAGGCAAAGCGAGTGGGCGGGCGATCGCTCGTTCCGTTTGTACTAACAAAGGGTTGAGCGGCGATCGATCCAAATCGCTTCTAGAGTTGGCATATGCACCGATACCAAAGGGCACTAATCCACTGGCAACCACCAGTGTGATTTCTACTGCCCAAGCGGCAATGCGCCTAGTTGCTAAAGGCAATGAGTTAGATTTTCCCGGTTCTTTAGCTTGACTAGATTGATTCGTTCTCCTCACACCTGGGGTTGCCATTGGATAATTCCCTTTAACTTTATTTCTACGCCACTCTCTGCACGTTTAAAAATAAACTACTGCTTTTTTTGAGAGTTATTAGATACCAAAAATTTGTATCCAAGGTACACTAATATTGCCAATAGTGCCAAACTGATCGCAGCAGCGACGAGTTTCAGGACTGCTTGCAGTATGGCAAACCCCAACAGCAAAGCTGCACTAGAAACTATAACCTTTTTCACGACTGACAGATTGTTGAACCAAGTCACAAATCGCACCAAGCGATGCTCCAAGCTTGCAAAACCAAACTCAGAGGACTTGACTCTTTTTTGTGACGGTGTGATCACATACGAGCTATTAATCTCTGCCTCTAGCTTTTCGAGGCGACGCTTTAAGTCTTCTTCTGGTTGAGGATTCATTTGTTTCTACCTTAGCTTAAACACTCTTATGAACAACGAACCAACAAAATCCCTTTGTTGATAGTTTCTAGCGTGATTTTAGCGAATACCTTTGTTTGATAGACCGCTGTTGGTAGTTAGACAAGCTTTTTGTGTTAGCTTTGCCTAAAAAATTTATAAAGAACAACTCAGAACTCAGCTTTAGTTCTGTGCAAGTGGGTGATAAGACTGCCCTGAAGACCTAGCTGCTTGTAGACGAAACCAATACTAAAATTTTCTTCCTTGTTGAAACTCCATCCCTTTATGGGTGGAGTCATTCTGAGTTTTTAGCTGACATTCTGACTCCTTTTATTTTTTTTAATATTTAACCATATAGGAATTCATCTGCCCAATAAAAATTTATAATATTTAGTTTGGAACAAAGACAATTTGTTATCGTCTTTTCACTTTAAGATATGTGTATCAATAATTGCTATAAAAAACAAAGGAAGCATAACAATAAAACAATAATATGAAGAATATGAAGATGCGTACGCGATTTCAAGTTGTTCCCGCATCATTAGCGATCAGTTTGGTTCTGACCAATGCTCATTTAGTAGAGGCACAAGTTGTGCGAATTAATTCTAATTTGCAGAAAGATCCGCTGATTGTAAATGGTACATCTGGGGGAACACTCCAAAGCAACTGTGGCAACATTGCCCCTAAACCCAATCAAGTTATCCAGGTGACAGAATCACTGCCTTACCTACGATTAACAGTTGAAAGTGGTGGACAACCTACTTTATTAATTGATGGTCCAGGTGGACGCTTCTGTGTGCTAGCAGATAGCTACTCTGGAGGCAAGCCAGAAATTTCTGGTTATTGGCAGGCAGGAAACTACTCTTTATATGTAGGAGACTTATCCAAAGGACAGCATAACTATAGTCTATCAATTTCGCAACAAAAGACACCTAAAAATAAATAAACACTTATCAACCGGGCTTGATCAGCTAAAAGACATTAAAATAGCACCATGCTCGTAGGTCGCCCTCTGGCTAACGGTTGACACTCAGCACTTAACAGTGAACAGTCTACACAATAAAGCAATGCAACTTTTTTGTGGAACAGCTTATAAGTTATTTGTTGGTCAAAGTGTTTTGATGCAGTATTGATCGCGCCCCTGCTGCTTTGCTTGGTAAAGTGAGCGATCCGTTGCTGCAATTAAGGCTTGGGGCGAACTGTTGTCACTGGGAACAGTAGTGACAATGCCCATACTCACGGTGACGTAATCTGCTACATTAGAACCAATGTGGTCTAACTGAAGCTGGCGCACTTGGTTTTGAATAGTTATCGCCACATGAACCGCGCCTTTGTGATCAGTGTTAGGCAAAATTACGGCAAATTCTTCACCACCGTAACGCGTTACCAAATCTGCTGGGCGTTTAACGGAATGGTTGATTGCCTCAGCAATTTGGACTAAACATGCATCTCCCGCTGGATGACCATAAGTATCGTTATAGCGTTTGAAAAAATCAATATCGCACAAAATTAACGATAGCGGTTTTTGTTCGCGTGCTAATTGGTTCCACTGTTGCTGTATGTACTCATCAAAGCGGCGACGGTTGGCAACTTGAGTGAGCGCATCAATTTTCACAAGGCACTCTAAGTGTTCGTTTGCTTGTTGTAGTTTTTGGTAAAGTTCTGACTGCTGAATGGCGATCGCCAAATGATTTGAAATTTGGCGCAGTAAATCAACTTCTTCGCTTTCCCATTGACGGTAGTCATCACAAGCGTGAACAATGAGCAAACCCCATAATTTTCTTGCTGGAGATTTGAGGCTTGTTGTGGCAGTTCCTTGGTGTTGAATAATGGGGATAACAACCTTGGATTTAACGCCTAATTTCTGCATCAATTCCGTCAAACAGTTGCTCCACTCATCTTCGCTTGTATCAGGAATCACCCGCGACTGTCCCTGCCAGTAAAACTCATAACAATCGGATGGAAAACATTTGTCGCAGAAGCTAAGCCCTAGTGTTGGGGAGACAGAATCTACTGATTCTTGGATGACAACTCCCGAACCATCTGGATTGATCTGAAAAATTAACACTCGATCAACCTCAAGCATTTGACGCACTTTAGTCACTACTGTGGTGAGAATTTCATGCAAATCAAAAGATTTGTGAATTTGCTGGGCAACCTCACTCAGTAACCGTTCGCGCTGCATTTGCCTTTGCAAAGCTTGCTCAGTTCGTTTGCGTTCGCTGATATCTACAATCAAACCATCACAAATAATGTCTCCATTTGCCTGTCGGGAGGAGCGGTTAATGATTTGAATCCATTTGATCTGTCCAGAAAGAACTTGAATGCGTCCCTCCCACGTGTGAGGTTGCAGCGTTTGCAGCATCGTCTCAATGGCTGTGTGCAAAGAACTGGCATCATCAGGGTGGATAGCAGCCAGAATGAAATCTTTTCCCTGCTGGAAGGACTCTAGTGCCATTTCAAACAGTGTTTGGAAGTAGCGACTGAGGTAGAGGCATTCAACTGAGCCATCCAGCCGATGCAGCACTTTATAAATGATGCCGGGAAGGTTTGCTGCTAGCCTCTGAAATCTGGCTTCGCTCTCCTGTAGCGCCGCTTGCATACGCTGAGTTTCTGTGGTGTCCCGAAAAACGATCACCCCACCTTGTACCTGACCAAAAGCGTCGCGAATTGGGGTCGCCACATCATCAATTAAGCGTTGTCTGCCCTCTTTTGTTCGCAACTGACATTGCTTGGGCAACTCAAAAGGGATACCCTCTTGCATGGCTAACAACACTGGATTTTCAATTGCTTGCCCCGTCTGTGCATTATAGAGTTCAAGCACCTCATTGACTGGCTTACCCATCGCTTCTGTTAAGAGCCAGCCTGTGAGAGCTTCCGCGACAGGGTTCATAAAGGTGATGCGACCTTCTTGATCAGTGGTTATTGTGCCATCGCCGATGCTGTTTAAGGTCGATGTTAGCCATTGCTGTGTTGCTTGTAATTGTTTTTCTAATTGACAACGATGCAAAGCTGTGGTAATTGTGGTATGAAGCTCGGCGCGTTTGAAGGGTTTAGTTAGATAGCCGTAGGGGTCGGTGGCGATCGCCCGCTCTATGGTTTGATCATCGGTGTAAGCAGTCAGATAAACAACCGGGATCTTGAACTGATTGCGTATTCTGGCGGCTGCTTCAATACCATCAATTTCACCAGGCAGCCGTATATCCATAAGTACCAAATCTGGTTTGAGTGTTCCGGCAAGACCAACTGCCTTGTCACCAGAACCAATATTTGCTACCACGGTATACCCAAACTTCTCTAAAGCAGATTGAATATTCCAGGCAGCCACCCTTTCATCTTCAACTATCAAAATGCCTGCCATATATGGCTTTTCTTAGAATTGCAACCTGCGACTTTACATTTTATCTTATTTCTTTATCATAGAAATTTATATATATTTACAATTTATAATTTTTATCTTAAACCGAAGTTCCCCGGATTAAGGGGAACTTCATTGAAGTCTAACTGCTCACACCACTTTATAACAGCAGCGGATATGGGGAGAAGTGATTAACAAAACATGGGTATGGGATTTAACTCTTCTTCTTTGAGTGGTGCAGGTAACCAACCCAGTTTCACAGGAACGTCATAGAGTCTTCCAGGAGCAAATCTGGGCCAAAAGTGGCGCATTCCGGGGACAATGACCTTAACCACGTTCAACCCAATATCAGGGCGGGTTTGGTCAAGGATAAGGGTTTCCATACCGTGTTTGGCGACAATGTCCACACAGGTGAGAACGTCTTGCCGTAAATCATCACTCCACAGGTAGGGATAATCTCCATAGACTTTTGCTGCTACGTTCTGATCAGGGGCAAGATAAGGCTGGTTTTCTACAGTGACATTTTTCATCCAGTATTCCATGTCTGGGTCGTCAAACTGGACATCATTTGGTTGATTGAGAACTACCACATACATTTGGTTCAATTCAGTAACTGCCCGGAGGATGGCAATTTTGAGGTCAAAATGTGTACCAAAACCCATCAGAATTTCTTCTGCTGTTTTATCAGTGCGTCGGGCGAGAGCAGCAAATGAGGGAATTCCTAGATCGTTTGTAATATCTATTACCCAGAGGTGATAATTTTGTGTGTGGTAATAGTCCCGCAAAGCTTGGAAATACGGCTCGTCAAAACTGTCTAAATCGACACCAGGTCTTTGCACGCGGTTGTACCACCACACCGCCACGCTGTCTCGTTCAACCAATTCCATAAACCCTTGTAAAATTGCCTCTTCCAAGCTATTGCCGGCAGCATTTCCGTTAGAATCTCCCTTGCAGAAGCAATGGTCATCTGGAAGAGGATAATCGTAATAACAGTAAGCTGTTGGCACATATTTAAACGTTTGGTTGGTGAGTGACCAAACGGGTGTCCACTCGATTTCTCGCTCTTGATCAAAGGGTTGAGGTATCCAAGCAAAATTGGTATGTTGTTGAGAGTTCAAGGTTTCCCGGTTTTGGTATTGGGTAGCACTGTACTGCATACAGTCATTGGGGTGAATTGCTACGGAACCCAATTGGCTATAAATCCCTTGAATGCGGATTTCATCTCCAGTGAAGATACCAGAATAGCGCTCAATCGCTTCGCAAAAACCACTAGCTTTTGATTGTTGGTCAGTTTTCCCTTTACCAGCACTCTTGTGCCTTAAATTCAGGCGCAGGTGAGTTAAATTATCTAGTTTTCCTTCGCCATTCTTATGAATGGCAGTGTAAACTTGAATCAGGTCGTTGTTACCAATCTCAACTTTAGGTAGAGCGCTAACGACTCCAGTAATCGGGCTAATGTGATAAGAGTATTTTTTCAAAGTCTGCTCTGGGGATAAACTGCGATGTCCGCCATCAGCAGTGAATTGCTTCTTGTGGCTGTTGAGTACAATAGGCTTTGGTTTTTGAGAGTCCAAATCCACCGCAACACCACAGACTGGACATTGAGGACGCTTCACCAAAGTATGCTCTTGCAGTGATAAATTTGCTAAATCAAAGGTGAGTATCTTACCTTCTAATTGTGGATGCGTTCCTCGTGCGATCGCTTTTGCAACTTCCATCGCCGCCCAATTGATCCCAATTGCCAAACTACTGGGGAGAATTCCACGGGAGGTAGGAAAGGGTGTGGTAATTTTCTGTTGATGCTGTACCGCCGTTTCCACTTCCCGATTCCCCCGCAGGCGATGAGCAAGACATTCCCAACATCCAGTTTGGTTAGGAATAAACAACGGTCCCAGCCAAATCACACTACCAACAGGTTTGACTAACAGCCAAGGTTTTTGATTGTCCAAAGCTTTTTTGTTAAATTCATCCAGATTCACTTGCAGGTAATCGTCGGTTAGGACAACTGTAAAATCCCCCGCTTGATCAACCTGGAGGTTTAGTGCTTCCAAAGCAGAAACAAAGGAGTCACTCTCGACTGCACCGCAGGTAATAACAGAAACTTTAGTATTTTGTAGTTTGTTAACAGCGACTCTAGGGTCTATATCCAGCCCACTCCAAAATGCTGCTTCTGAATCGTTCAGAGTATAATCTGCTTCTGTCAAGTAGCCTTTGCTTTCTAAGTAGACTAATGCATGGTAGATTGCAAGAATAGATACTTCGGCTTTTAGCTGTTGCACTATTTCATCAACCGTATGGCGACCATCCAGTAACGGCGCTAGTTGCACGTAAAGGCGACCACGCAGAGCAAAATGTCCTTGCTCGCTGAGTAGATAAACGGTTTCTGGTTCTACGACTTCGATGTGGAAATGGGGTTTAAACTGGGGTTTGTTATACATGATGATTGTCTGAAGCTAATTTGTAGAGACGCGCTGTTTGAAGCGTCTCTACATTGTTTTCCTGATAAGGGTTCTGGTCTCATCAGCAACCGTATTGGGGTATTACGGCGGATTAGTTAATTGGGTAGATAGGGGAGAGCGCTGTAGGGGCACAGATCTTTGCTCATGCGTGTCAACTTAAGCTAAAACCCTTCTAAAATCTCGTTTCCAGGTCGAAGCTGGAAATGCCCTTGAAGCGGCAGAGCCGCTCAATTGGTAGGCAGAGCCTCCCAAGGCTGCATTCCCAGCCTGAGGCTGGGAACGAGGCAACAGGGCAGAGTGCTGTAGGGGCACAGCAATGCTGTGCCCCTACCATGTGGTTTGTAATTTATGCAATTGAGAAGCGCTGTAAGTACAAACCCACAGCAAAACCAGCCAGTTTGTCTAACTGGGGAAGTTAACTAAGTCAGTAGGTGAAATTAAACATTGTATGCAATCTTTGTTCGTAGTAAGCGCTTTAGCGCTCTAGACAAGGGCTAAAGCGCTTACTACAAACTTGCGTTTCAAGTGTCAGTCTCAAAGACTGAAAATGTAATACATTTTTGTAGTACATAATACTACAGGAAATCAGCAGCAGGGTAAACACATAATACATAATGAAGAACATATAGCAGTGGGCTGCACAGTGTTGAGATTTACTTCTTCATAAGTGTTCTTTCCATTCACAGCATCAAGCACTTCCTCAATAGTGAAATGATAGCCGCGCTCATCAGCCAGTTTGACAGATAGCTTTATCAAGCTTTCTGGACTGGTTGCGGCTTTGAGTTGCTCTTGCAGTGAATAGTCCCGCAATACTTCTTCGTAGAACAGTTCAAGGTTGGAATTTGTCTTGGTTAATGTTGCACTCGTCATTTTTTTCTCCGATTAAAGAAAAATGGGTGTTAAAAATGTAGGACTAACACATTGACAAAAATTTTCTAAGATGTGGTTAAGTCTCTACTGATGCTCATTCGCGAAGTTAAGCTTGCAAGCTAACGTTGTTGTATTCTACCAGCACTTTAATTACCAAAAGAAACGATAGAACCCACATTCCTTTTGTGCGATCGCTATCTCTGTAACGTGTCAGTACTGAACCCAAAATTTCCAATTTTTTAGTCCTAGCAACGGATTCACGGTTACTTACTTTGAGGAAATCGAACTTTAAACCATGTTACCTCGCCCCGATCTAGCTCCAGAGAGCCTGTGAGTTGTTCAACAAACATCATGACTAGCCTCAGCCCCATTGAGGCGTTTTGCTTAAGGTCAAAATCGGGAGGGAGGCGATCGCCATCATTGCCCACTTTTAGCTCAATCCAGCCATCAGCTAGAGTGGCCAACAAGATGTAGATATGCCCGGAACTACCTTCTGGAAAGCCATGTTTCAGTGCGTTGGTCATTAACTCATTGAGGAGCAATCCGCAGGGAATAGCCTGATCAAGACTAAGGAAAACCGGATCGCCTTCAAAATTGAGCATTACCTTGCTGGCAAGAGATTCGTAGTTTGCCAGCAAATCACCTGCCAGTTGTTGAACGTAGTCGGCAAAATCGATTCCGGAAAAGTCGTTAGCCCGGTAGATGTTTTCGTGTACCAGCGCCATTGAATTAACTCGATTGCAGCTATCCTCCAAAGCAGCTTTAGCTTGTAGATCGCTTAGGCGATCCATCTGAAGCTCAAGCAAACTGCAAATAACATACAGGTTGTTTTTGACTCGGTGGTGAATTTCTGCTAACAAAACTTCTTTTTCTTGCAGTGACGCTCGCAGTCGCTCTTCGGCAAGTTTGCGATCGCTAATATCAATGTCTACTCCATCCACAATAATATCCCCGTTCTCATTCCTGAAATACCGGGCGTTGTCTTGAATCCAGGTCAGCTTGCCTTCAGGTGAAACCAGGCGGAACTCGACGAGATACTCGGGTTCAAGGGTTTGTTTGGCAACTTCGATTGCGGCTGAAAACTTGTCGCGGTCATCTGGGTAAACCATTGCCAATATCTTTTCTGGATGATTCATGATCTCATTGGGGTCGATTCCCATTAAGGTTCCATAGGCAGGGCTGAGGTAGGTAATGGAGAGCCTGCCATCTGCGTGGTAGATGTTGCGATAGACTCCCCCGGGAATATTGGCAATGATGTTTGCCAAACGTTCTTGGCTCTCGCGCAGGGCAATTTCTGCTCGTTTGCGTTCTGTGATGTCTTCGGCAAACCCCAGCACAAACTGTGGATTTCCTTGCTCGTCGCAAATACCGACTTTTTTGGCGCGGACAATCTTTGTTTCCCCCTGCTTTGTGCAAATCATCCCTTCAAGGACTTCCACCTCTGAGGCGGTGGCTAACACTTCCTGGTCTTTAGCAGTGCAAAAATCTGCATGCTGTGTTGTGAATACCTCATAAGCAGTCTTACCTAAAACATCCTCAGTTGTATACCCCATCAACTCAGTACACGCGGGGTTCCAAAGCACAAAGCGGAGATTGCTGACTTCTTTAGTGAAGACAGCAATGGGCAAATGATCTAAAACCGATTGCAGGAAATTACGAGTCTCCACAAGTTGCATTTCTGCCTGTTTGCGTTCCGTGATGTCAGTGATCAGAGCAAACCATCCCTTAACCTGAGATTGAGCATCAAATTCTGGGACAAGGATTCCAGAAATGTAGCGTTTGCCACCCAGTCGATAGGGCACTTCAGATTCATAGTATACCGTCTCTCCAGCAAGCACCCGCTCGTTATATTGCTGAATCGCACTATAGGCAGCTTCACCAACAAACTCCCTTAAAGTTCTACCGTAGATTTCATCCCGGTTGCAGCCAAACCACGCTTCATAGGTCTTGTTGACAAACCGATAGCGTTGCTCTCGATCAACGTAGGAAATGCACACTGGTAGAGAATCGGTGATTAAGCGCAACTGTTCCTCACTCTGGCGCAGCGCTATCTCTGCTTGTTTGCGTTGGGTGATATCCATATAAACAGATGCAATCCCGTAATTGTCCAAGGGAATTGGGGCTGATGTCAGGCAGATCCAAGCAATTTCACCATTGGGCTTAAACACGCCCATTTCCACATCTCGAACAACCCGCTGCTCGGTTAGCGCTATCATACCAGCATATTCATAACTGAACTTCGGGCTACCGTCCGGGTGGATAACCTGCCACTCAGGACCGTTATACCACCGCTGACAATGTTCAATAGCAGAAACGCCAAAAATTTCCTCAGAAGCTGGGTTGACTTCAACCACCTTGCCTTGGGGGTCAGTAATAACAATGCCGATAGGTAAGATATCAAACAGGATTTTGTACTTCTGCTGACTGGCGTTTAACTCATTTTGTAGGCGTTGGCGATCGCGTAGCGCGGCTTCGCGATCGTGTAGCATAGCTTGGCGTTCGTGTAGCATAGCTTGGTAATCGCGTAGCATGGCTTGGTAATCGCGTAGCATGACTTGGCGATCGCGTAGCATGACTTGGCGATCGCGTAGCATGGCTTGGCGCTGGCGTATCGCGGCTTCGCGTTTAGAAGTTTCCCTGGTCAACTCAGCAGTTCGTTCTACCACCCGTTGCTCAAGTTCTTGGCTCAAAGCCTGATACTTTGCCTGACTCTGGCGCAATTCCTCCTCAGTTTGCTTAATTCGTGTAATATCTGTTGCCGTAGCGAGTACCTGCTGCGCAGAGCCATCAGCATTTCTGCTTAAAATTACATTATGGCTATACAGCCAAATCCACTCTCCACTAGCATGACGCATTCGATACTCAATTTCTACAACCTCCCCATCTTTGGCTTTTGCAAGTTGCTTGAAAACCTCAGCCACTTTGACCTTATCGTCAGGATGGATAAGGGTTTGCACAAATGCTGTTCCCCCAGCCTGAACAGTTTCAACAGAGTAACCCAGAACTTCACTCAGCTGCCGATTTGCATACACATTGCGTCGTTCACACAGATCATAGACATACAAAATTGCTGGCATCAACTCAGCAATCTGCTCAATAAATCGCTGCTTCTGTTGCAGTTCCGCCTCCATCTGATTGCGTTCGGCTTCAATGCGCTTGCGTTCAGTGATATCTCGTAAAATCGACAGGTGACGATGGGGAACAAAGTTTGCTACGGCTGTGTTTTCCGTTTCCCGTACCGTGCCATCTGGACGTAGGACGCGAGATTCGCCCCTAACCCTTCCCTGTTCTAAAAACTGTTGCCACCCTTGAGAAAAATCAACACCAGGTTCTAGAAAGTCACCGACGCTTTTGGTCAAAATCTCTTCTCTGGACAACCCCAGCACTTCACAGGCGGCGGGATTGGCATCTACATAAAAGCCTGCATCATCAGCAATCAGTATGGCATCCAGGGCTTCATCAAATAACGCCTGTAGTTCGTATTCCCCACTCGAAAATCTTTCTTCAGAGGGTCGTTGTGTGGTATAATCCGCTATCAGTCTTTCGAGGCTAGTGTGCAGGGCGGCAAAGGTTTGGGAAATTTGCTCAGATTGCCTTTGGCTTTTTGGCAGTTCGCCGATTTGCTGCTGTAGCATGTTTAGGCGATCGCGAAACGACTCTATCTGCTTCAATTGCCTGACACTCATAAAACCTCCCGGTAAGTGTGGGAACCCATCGCATGGACGGCATCGGAGGAAACAGCAACACAAGAGGAGCCGGCTTCGTAATTTCTGGCTTCCCCTCAAAACTTTCTGTCTCCAAGCAGTTTACACCCAAGAAATTTTAGTTAAATTTTGTTAAGATTGGACTCGATACGAGCACTTCTGCCATCTTTATTCATTGCCTACCTTGGAGACACCCCATGCTGCGACTTGAACACATCAGTAAAATCTACCCCACAGGTGAAGTCCTCAAGGATGTCAACTGGGAAGTCAAAGCTTCTGATCGCATTGGTTTAGTTGGTGTCAATGGTGCCGGAAAATCAACCCAACTCAAAATTATCACTGGGGAAGTTGAACCCACCTCTGGCGAAATTATTCGTCCTGCCAGCTTACATATAGCTTACCTCAATCAAGAATTTGAAGTAGACCCGACTCACACAGTTAGAGAAGAATTGTGGACGGTTTTTAAAGAAGCCAACTCTGTGCAGCAGTCTTTGGCGCAGGTGCAGCGAGACATGGAAAGCGCCTCTCCAGAGGAACTGGAAAAACTCATCAATAAGTTGGATCGCCTCTACAGACAGTTTGAAGCTTTGGATGGGTATGTGTTGGATACACGGATTGGGAAAATTTTACCAGAAATGGGGTTTGGGCTAGAAGATGGCGATCGCCTTGTGAGTGCTTTTAGTGGCGGTTGGCAAATGCGAATGGGTTTAGCCAAAATTCTGTTGCAACAACCTGATTTATTGCTGTTAGACGAGCCAACGAACCATTTAGACTTAGAAACGATTGAGTGGTTGGAAAATTACCTCAAAGGCTTAAACACGCCTATGGTCATAGTTTCCCATGACCGCGAGTTTCTTGACCGCCTCTGCACCCAAATTGTGGAAACCGAACGCGGCGTTTCCACCAGTTATCTTGGTAATTACTCGGCATATTTGCAACAAAAAGCTGAAAGCCAAACAGCACAATTTGCCGCCTACGAACGCCAGCAAAAAGAACTAGACAAACAACAAGCATTTGTTGATAGGTTCCGCGCCAGTGCAACGCGCAGCACTCAGGCAAAAAGCCGGGAAAAACAACTGGACAAAATTGAGCGTATCGAAGCACCCACATCTAGTGTAAAAACCCTGCAATTCCGTTTTCCGCCTTCACCCCGTAGCGGACGCGAGGTTGTACAAATCAAAGATTTGACTCACACCTATGATGATAAAATCTTGTTTCTGGGTGCGAATCTTTTGATTGAGAGAGGCGATCGCATTGCTTTTATCGCTCCCAATGGTGCCGGCAAATCCACTTTGCTACGCCTGATTATGGGTAGTGAGCAACCCACAGAAGGTGCCGTAAAAATGGGCGAACACGGCGTGTTACCTGGATATTTTGAGCAAAACCAAGCAGAAGCTTTAGATTTGAAAAAGACTGTCATGGAAACTATTCATGACGAAGTTCCCGATTGGAAAAATGAAGAAGTTCGCACCCTTTTGGGAAGGTTTTTATTTAGTGGCGATACTGTCTTGAAACCAGTTGCGGCATTAAGTGGAGGTGAAAAAGCACGTCTTGCCTTGGCAAAAATGCTTTTGCAACCAGCAAATTTGTTGATCCTGGATGAGCCTACAAACCACTTAGATATTCCAGCAAAAGAAATGTTAGAAGAAGCCATCCAAAACTATGATGGCACCGTACTTGTTGTTTCCCACGACCGTTATTTTATCTCCAAGGTAGCAAACAAAATCGTGGAAATCCGTGAAGGAGATTTTCGTGTCTATCTAGGAGATTACCACTATTACTTGCAGAAAATAGAAGAGGAAAAAGAACAGGCAAAATTAGCGGCAATTGCTGCAGAAAAAGCGGCAAAGAAAGCAGCTAAAGCAGCTAAAGCCGGCACTAAAAAGAAATGATAGGCATTTAGTAGCGAGTCGTTATGTCAGAAACCCCACGCCTAAAGGCGGGGGCTTGAAAAAGCCCATCTGACCAGCCTAAGTCTTAACTGACTACGTGAGAACTAACAAGCAGCAATTCGCTACTATCACAAGAAGTAACCAAAGATAACAAAAGTTTAAGAAATGTTTAAGAAAGTGCAAATCTGCAAAAAAAATGGGTATTAGGCAGAAATTCACTTGCGGCTGTAATTAGCAATGGTATCATTCGGGTATTACAAAAAGTAAAGGGCAGTTTTACTATGACCAAAGCACCTGTTGCTCCCGTGGTGCTAGTCATTTTAGACGGATGGGGCTACTGCGAGGAAACTCATGGAAACGCTATTGCCGTTGCTAAAACTCCGGTGATGGATAGCTTATGGGGAGCTTATCCCCACACCCTCATCCAAACATCAGGGAAAGCGGTGGGCTTACCAGAGGGTCAAATGGGCAACTCAGAAGTTGGTCATTTGAACATAGGCGCTGGTAGAGTTGTGCCCCAAGAATTGGTTCGTATCTCAGATGCGGTAGAAGACGGTTCTATCCTCAAAAACCCAGCACTTGTCAAAATCTGCCAGGAAGTGAATAGTCGAAATGGCAAGCTGCATCTGGTGGGGCTGACTTCTGAGGGTGGAGTGCATTCGCACATCAGTCATCTATTCGGATTACTTGACTTAGCCAAGATTCAGGGGGTCTCACAAGTTTGTATACACGCCATCACCGACGGGCGTGACACAACCCCAACCGAAGGTGTGAAAGCACTCTCGCTTCTTCAAGACTACATCGACCGTATAGGAGTTGGGCGCATAGTCACCCTCAGCGGTCGCTACTACGCGATGGATCGCGATCACCGCTGGGATCGGGTCAAACGCGCCTACGACGTGATGACTATTGATGGACCATTAGATGGTCGTTCGGCTGTGGAAGTTCTACAAGCATCGTATGCAGAGGGTGTGAAAGACGAGTTCATTGTCCCACTTAGAATTGCACCCGGAGCAGTAGAACCAGGGGATGGAGTCATATTTTTTAACTTCCGTCCCGACAGATCGAGACAACTCACCCAAGCTTTTGTCAGCCCAGGATTTAACGGTTTTGAAAGGCAGCAAATCACGCCGCTGTCCTTTGTAACCTTTACCCAGTATGAGCCAGAATTACCAGTTGGGGTAGCTTTTGAGCCTCAGAATTTGAGTCATATTCTAGGGGAAGTCATATCTGGGCATGGTTTAAAGCAGTTTCGCACCTCAGAAACAGAAAAATACGCTCACGTCACCTACTTCTTCAATGGCGGTTTGGAAGAACCCTTTGAAGGAGAAGACCGGGAACTGGTAAGCTCTCCGATGGTGGCGACTTATGATAGCGCTCCAGCAATGTCAGCTCAAGCCGTGACAGACGTGGCGATCGCCGCCATTGAAAAGCGCATCTACTCGCTGGTTGTGATCAACTATGCCAACCCAGACATGGTGGGACACACCGGTAACATAGAAGCGACTGTGACAGCAATTGAGACAGTTGATGAGTGTTTAGGTCGCCTACTTGCCAGCATCACTAAAGTCGGAGGTACAACAATTATTACAGCCGACCACGGCAACGCCGAACATTTGCTAGATACTGACGGGAATCCCTGGACAGCGCATACGACCAATCCAGTCCCCCTCATCTTAGTAGAAGGCGAAAAAGTGACCATACCAGGACACGGTACAGATGTCAACTTGCGAAGCGATGGTAAGCTAGCCGACATTGCACCTACGATTCTGGATATTTTACAGCTACCTCAGCCCTCGGAAATGACAGGGCAGTCCCTGCTGCAACCTGCCGAGTATCAAGTGCGACTCTCTCGCACTCCTGTAAAACTGGGGCTTTAACACAGTTCAAGAATGAGGGATTATGTATGAATGATGAATTATGAAACACACTTAACACAACTCATAATTCATCATTCATGATTTATAATGAATAATTTAAGGTTACTTTTTGTTGAAACTTATCATCACTTAGATTAGCTACTATTATGACCGTTAATAACGTCGTAGAAGCCATTTGGGCATTTTCCGCTGTTGGTTTGATTGTCTTAGTTATGCTACACAGCCCCAAAGGTGATGGCATAGGAGCCATTGGTGGACAGGCTCAGTTGTTTAGCAGCACCAAGAGTGCAGAAAACACATTAAACCGAGTGACTTGGGCGCTTACAGTCATTTTTCTTGGTTTAACTGTGGTTTTGAGTGCTGGTTGGCTCCCTAAGTAAAAAAGATGGGGGAGATGAGGGAGATAAAATAACCAACAACTCTACATCTAGCACCCAACATTGCATTTTGAAGAATACGATCACAAAAACTGTATTTTGGCAGCGCTTGATGACCTCTTTAGCATTGGCTATGAGTATAGCGCTGCTTATTATTTTGACCAACTTCCAATCCAGCGCCATCCTTGTTACCTCTTCCTCATCTTCCTCATCTTCCTCATCTCCCTCCACTCTCCCCACCTCTCCACCTTCCCCTAAACCTCATCCCTTACCACCAACACTGGCGCAGTGGCAAGATAGTACCAACAGTGGTGACTACTTTTCTCAAGTTACTCAAATCCAAGTTGGTTATCTAGTTTGGTCCCAGTTTCCTGTTCGGGTTTATGTAGAACCGCCGCAAGCAGTGAACACTAAGCAGGCAGAACAATGGGTAAATAGCGTTTTACAAGCTGTACAGGAGTGGAATGTTTATTTGCCTTTAGCAATAGTTGAACAACCAACAGATGCAGATATTACTATTGTCCGGAAAGCTCCACCACTGCAAACTTCTCCTAACAGTAAAATACCCCGGGCGCGTTCTGCTCAAACCACCTACGAGTTCTACGTCAGCAAAAATAATCTTTTATCCCACCGCTTCACTATCCTGTTGAGTCCCAGCCAAACAGGGCAGTATCTTCTAGCAGCGACTCGCCACGAATTTGGTCATGCGCTAGGAATTTGGGGACATAGTCCGCTACCAAGTGACGCCTTATACTTTTCTCAAGTTCGCAACCCGCCGCCAATTTCTCCCAGAGATGTGAATACCCTCAAGCGGGTTTATGAACAGTCAACGAGTTTAGGATGGTCTGTGCAGGAAAAATCCGTCTCAATACCTTTGAAATAACTGATTGAAGCATTTGAGTTTCAATAAAAAATTGTTGTGAAAGTAAGTTAAAGCCAGGATTTAAGATTGTTCTCTGCTGAAAGTAATACAAGAGTCATTATTTTATTTAGTGACAACTAAACTAAATCCTTGCCTAAGATAGATGTTTAGTCTCTTCTTAAAGAGCTATATCAACCTATATAAATATTTAATTGGTTGCAGTAATTGTCTTTTTCTAAAATGAAAAGTTGATTACTGTATTGTTTCCTACGTTTTTAGCTAATTGATACTTACGTGTATCAAAACATTTTGAATTTTCCATGAGTTGTTCTATTGAGGTCTAAGTTGCAACGATAGCTTGTTCAGTCGTTGATTCAAGTGCAATCTATCAACTGAGTCTCATAACTTCTCAGGATTTTTCGGTAGGCGAGATGAGTGTCATCTTTTATATGAGGAGTGAAAAAAATTATGTATAGCTTAAGGCTTTTGTCAACAGTCAGCACCGCATTGGTAGCGCTAGGAATAATAACTGCTACAGTTAGTCCGACATTAATTTCTGCTCAAACTATAGCTCAAGAAACCGCTCCAACGACAACTCCAACGACAACTCCAACGACAACTCCAGCGAGTAACTTTCCGGATGTTGGAGCAGATTACTGGGCACAACCATTTATTCAAGCCCTAGCCGCAAGAAACGTAATTACTGGCTTTCCTGATGGCACTTATAGACCGGATCAACCCGTGACTCGTGCTGAATTTGCAGCAATGATTCAAAAAGCTTTCAACCAAAACCGAGTTCGGCAGTTAAGTCCTGGTGGATTTAAGGATGTTCCTTCTGGCTTTTGGGCAGCTTCTGCAATTCAGACAGCTTATGAGACTGGATTTCTGTCAGGCTATCCAGGGAATTTGTTTCTGCCAAATCAGCAAATTCCCAAGGTGCAGGCGATCGTTGCTTTAACAAGTGGTCTGGGTTTGACTGCTAGCGGTGATGCAACAAATATTCTTAGTACCTACTCAGATGCCAATGCTATCCCAAGCTACGCCGTGAATAACGTGGCAACTGCAACACAAGCTAATCTTGTGGTTAACTATCCCAATGTAAGCACGCTCAATCCCCTTGCGCCTCTAACTCGTGCAGAAGCAGCAGCACATTTATATCAAGCTTTAGTGAGACAGGGACAGTTACAACCTATTCCTAAGAATATCGCAGCGGCTAGTTATATCGTAGGTGGAACCACTAGTGCCACTCAAACCAACCAAGACATTGTATCCCTTGCTGCCTCTAGTAATTCCTTTACAATCTTGACTTCTTTACTAAAAACAGCAGGTTTAGCAGAAATTCTACAACAACCAGGTCCGTATACTGTTTTCGCTCCGACCGATGAGGCATTTGCTGCTTTGCCGCAACAAACTCTACAGCGGTTACAGCAGCCAGAAAACAGAGAAGCACTGATTAAAATTTTGAGATACCATGTGGTGCCTGGTGGTCTCAGTGCTAATGAACTTACGACTGGCAATCTAAAAACTGCTGAGGGTTTACCCTTAAACGTTAACGTCAATGCTGGTAGTAATCAAATTGCAGTGAACAACGCGAGTGTGATTCAGCCGAACATCCAAGCAAGCAACGGTGTGATTCATGCGATTAATCAAGTCCTTATACCGTCTGATGTGAGTCTCAATCAGCAGCCGCAGAATGGTGGAGACGGCGTTACACCAGGTAGAGCCACTCGTGGTGTCTCTAGCTATATTGGGGTTGGTGGCAATATTGGGTTAGGCGGTGATTCAGCTCTTGCTGAAGGGAACTTTGCAGTTTTCAGTAAAATTGGGCTGACACGAAACTTCTCGGTGCGACCTTCAGCAGTAATTGGGGATGATCCCATTGTTCTAGTTCCCATTACCTTCGACCTTTCCCAACGAGGAACAGGACAAGGGTTTAACATAGCCCCTTACGTAGGTGCTGGCGTCGCTATTGAAACTAGTGATGATGCTAATGTTGGTTTCCTTCTTTCTGGCGGTGTTGATGTGCCATTAACTCGTAGATTTACATTAACAGGTTCTGTGAATGCAGCTTTTCTAGATGAGACTGATGTCGGGCTGATGCTAGGAATTGGTTTCAATTTCTAACTTGACTTTAACTAAATAAGCAATACAGCTAAGTTGATTTCATCCCACTTCTACAGTTTTTTAGAAGTGGGATTAGATACTGTTTTTTATCATAGATAAAATTCAAAAGGTTCCTGCAAAATTGCCTAAAACCGCTCCGCTGTTCGTACTTCAAAAATTTAGGATTGTAGTTCAAATTAGTGATTCGACAAGTCAAACGCATTGCATCAGGTTCGCTAATTGGTAGCATTGACCACGACTTGCGTTCCAACATTTCTTGGCGACAAACCCTCAAAAGTCTTTATTAACTATGCCTGGAAAATTTGCATTTGTCTCGGAAGCTGTAAGTCGCGGATGATGGCGATCGCTAAACAGCCAGAACGCAGATATTATTATGCGGAAAGCTCCACCACTGCAAACTTCTCCTAACAGCAAAATTCCTCGTGCGCGTTCTGCTCAAACCACTTACGAGTTCTACGTCAGCAAAAATAATCTTTTATCCCACCGCTTCACAATTCTATTGAGTCCCAGCCAAACAGGTCAATATCTTCTAGCAGCGACTCGCCACGAATTTGGTCATGTACTGGGAATTTGGGGACATAGTCTGCAACCAAGTGACGTCTTATACTTCTTCCAAGTCCGCAACCCGCCGCCAATTTCTCCCAGAGATGTCAATAGCCTCAAGCGGGTTTATGAACAGCCAATGAGTTTGGGATGGTCTGTGCAGGGAAAATAGATGAACAGTCAAGTCACTTCGCTCCAATTCAAAAAAGGTCATGGCTGAAGCTGTAAATTATATTGCTGAAGACCATGCCTTTGGTTGGTTTAATCACTGTGGTCTATTTACTTGAAAATTGCTGTAAAATTGCGGCTATACAAACTAAACAGGCACACACCTGATTTTTCACTCTATGTGGAAAATAAAAAAATTGTTCGCGAATGGTGTATGTATCTAAGTATATGTACTGGATATCATCTTAAAATTCGTAAATTTATGTTTAAAATTTATCAGTTATTCATGTAATTATAATGACAAGTACTTTATGTATATTTGAATAAGTTTATGTATAGCCGATTAAAGCAGGCGCTAACGTCTGTTGCATTGATGGTGGCTATAGTTACACCAACTGTGATTGAGAGTAGAGCGATTGCACAGACGCCGAGAATAAGAGCAAGTGCTGTTTTGACTTCAGCTAATGGTCAAAATTTGACTCAAGAAATGATAAATGATGCGATCGCCTTTGGAGAATTCCTTGCTGGTGAAAAGTTTACACCATCCGAGGTAAGTTGGTTCAAAGACCTTGCTGTAAAAGGTTTTCCTAAAGAAACAGCTTCAGAGATTCAAGGCTACAACATTATTGCGAAAGTTTTATCGGAGATTAGACAGTTAAATAATCCTGTAGTGCGCGTACAAGTACGGGAAAAGTTATTTACTCAAATATATCTAAATCAACTAGCAAAAGGAACGCTGAATGAACCAGGTATAATGACAATAGTGTCTAAGCACTCGCCAGTCATTGCTGCTGACCCAACTAGTAAGCTTGTTGTAACCAAGCGAGGTTTTGAATCGTACTTTGAATGGTATAACTTTACAGAGCAGTTACTTGGTAGACCTTTGCTGACAAACCAAGCGAAAGCAGAAGCATTGCTTGAGTTTCCAAAACATTTTCACAATATACCTCTAGAAAATAAAATGATGCTTGCTGCGGCTGAAAGTCATTGGTTGAACTTACAACAAGTATGGTCAAAGTCGTCGCGAGAATATAAACTTCAGAAAATTGCACAACTTAGGGAGATCGCAAAGAATCCTAAAGCACTTCTACCTTTTAGTTTTATAAACATTGCCTTAGGATCGCAAATTTATCAGGCTTGGCGAAATAATGGGATACCCGCGATACCGCAATTACCACCGAGTGAGGGATATTACATATCACCAGCAACCCCTTCATCAGTCCTTTTGGCACCATAATTGCACTTCCGTGTCCCGACGAAGCATTTGCTGTTACTGCTTGGTGAGTTACAGCAGTTTTCATGTATTTAGACCACACCTTGTTTCTGTATTTCTTCCTTTGCGGCTTTGCACGGCAGTTGCGGGACTCGGGGGGACCCCCGCAACGCACTGCCTTGACTTTGCGCCAGATAAAAATAATGTGGTTCATTTACCTGAAAATTGCTGTAATTAGCCATTCGCAAAATCAAATAATCGTCCATTTCGATGAGTATTCAACAGACGAGTGTTCACGTAGTCACTGCATAAAAAGCTAGGGTTTACAGAGGTGAGACAAGAGTAAGGCAGAATTCTTTTTGAAACGCCAGGAGAGAAACTCCTTGAAAGTCTTGCTGATTTTATTCGGTTGTAGTCTTTGGAGCAACCTTAGTTAGACGCAAGTGAGCAAAGGTAAAAAGTCAAAAGTAAAAGGACATCTCTTTTGACTTTTAACTTTTCTACGCTCCCCAACTTAACGGTACACGGCGTCGCTGTTCCAAAACTTTGGTATAAAGTTCTTCAAGTCGAGTAATGTTGCCGCTAAGAGTATACTGTTCTAATACCCGCTTTCTTGCTTTCTGCCCTAGCAAAGTTGTTAATTCGGGATGGTCTTGGAAGAGTGGCAAAAGGGTTCTTAATTGAAAACGTGTGGTTTTTGTGTTAAGAACGACACCCGCTCCCTTCTCCAGAACTTCTCCATCTGCACCTACATCTGTTGCTAAACAAGCAAGCCCACAAGCCATTGCTTCTAATAGAGACAGAGACAAACCCTCTACTAATGATGGTAAAATAAAGACATCTGCTCCCTGTAAAATTTCGATGCGTCGTTGTTCATCGGCAACAAATCCCAACCAGGTAATGTTGTACTCCGAACCATAGAATGGTTCTAAGGAAGGCTTCAAAGGACCATCGCCCACAACAAGCAATTTGCTGTTTGCTCCCATTTCTGCCTGTTTCCAAGCACGTAGCAGGGCTTCAAGATTTTTTTCTGGGGCTATGCGACCTTGGTAGACAAACAAGCGTTCAGCTCGAAATTCCTCTTTGACTCTGGAAGGACCCGGAGAATATTTCTCAACATCCACACCGTTGGGAATAACCGCAATATTTTGTTCCGGTACACCCATGCGAGCTAACAATTCTCGTTGAATTTGGGAAAATACAATCACGCGATCGTAGTTACCCAAAAAGGGTGCGTAGAGTTGATAAGCCAAAAGTTGTGTTCCTGATACCAGTTTTGCTCCCTTTCCAGCAAACGGTGTGTGGAAAGTGGCAACTAGTGGCAAATTCAGTTGCTCACAAATTTCCGGCAGAACAAAGTCAAGAGGAGATAGGGTGAGAGAAGCATGGACTATATCAGGTTTGAGGCGTCGTAGCGACTGAGTTAAAACCTTGGTCGCTTTGAAAGTTGGAATTGTGTAAACCTGGGACTTGTAAATGAAGGGTAGGGTGACTTCTGGGCAATTGGGCCAGTTATCCAAGTCTGATTCTTCCTGGGCGAAGTGGAGAAAGCTAACTTGGTGTCCCCGGTCTAGCAAGGCATTTGTAATTTCTCTACTGTAGGTGACATTGCCACAAAAGGGTGATTTTTTTCCAATCCAGGCTATACGCATTCTTTGTTAGCTATCAGGAAAGCGAAATTATTATATTAGCTTTTTGTCCTTGTTTAATCAGTCCTTTGTCTCGCTCTACTTGCTGGCTCCTCAAGTATCACAAAACACAACTCATTGTTAGATCTGTTGGAAAAATTTTTACATTTCCCCAAACAGCGCACTTTTGGCTTGACTTAACTTTATTTTTCAGTTGTTAATTTATAGAGTTTTATAACAACTTACCTAGACGCTATACATAACGTCTAGCTAAAGTTCAGATTGCTCGCCAGCAAGTCGGTGAGAATTTCTTACTGAGCTAAGTTTACCATGAAAACAGAAGCTTTCAGTCAATAAGCGGTTGCAGAAAGCTGAAATTAACTCCTTTTATCTAATACCTAAACTTTAGAAGAGGTATACCAGGTTAATATACCACCTGAAAAGACAATGGCAGCTAATCCCAAAAACACTGTCTGTAATCCGACAAAGGTTTCTGCTACGCCTGCTAATGCCAAGGGTAATGAGAGAGCAATATTAATCACGTTGTTTTGCAGACCAAAGACTTTGCCACGCATTTCTGGTGGCGTTTCTGTTTGGATAGCAGTTTGCATGGGGATACCCACTAATGCACCAAAGACACCTAACAGTGTTATCAACAGCAGGACGATCCATAACTGTTTGGTAAATATCGACAGACCAATCAGAGATGCTGCCATACCCACAGATCCGCACACACTTAACTGGGTATAAGAGAAGCGTTGACAAAATATACCTAAAATTGTTGCTCCAAGAGCAATACCAACGCCTCCAGCTGCCAGTAAAAAGCCGAATTGGGAAGCTTTCAAATCCGGAATTAATTCTGCCATACGAACCGCTAAAACGGTTAATGCCGCAAATATGGAGAACAAAATGATAAGTTGGACCAGGGCACTGCGGAGGTGACGATTTTCTCCAAGATAGCGGAAACCATCTCGCAAGTCAGCAAAAATGTGAGGGGGTTCTGTTTCCGTTTGGTGGGGTTTTTCATGAGTCACAAGCAGCAACAAAATGAGTCCGGCGATCGCATAACTACCACCAACCACCAATTCTTTGCCCAATCCGCTGCTACCACCTAATTGTGACCACACTTGATCCGCGACACCTAACAATGGTTCCCCAACAGCAAACCCAACTATCACCGACGCCATCATTGTTGTGGTATACAGTGAGTTAGCAGAAAGTAAATGCTGCTCTTTAACTACTAAAGGAATTGCCGCCTGTTCTGCTGGTGCAAAAAACTGCGTCAATGTGGAAACTAAGAAAGTCATCGCTAAAAGAATAGTAAAACCCACTGGCAACACTCCCACCAATGGTTGCCAATCATGAGTCAACCATAGTAATGGTGGAATTGCCAAAACCAGTATGCCGCGCCAAATATTCGTTGCTACCAGCACCGTCTTTTTCGACCAGCGATCTACAAACACACCAGCGACGGAACCAAAAAGAACTGCGGGAATGGTAAATGCCATCATCAGCGTCGAAACCCAACCACTAATAGTTTGGTCACTGCTTTGAAACTGAGTATTAATGATGGCAATCATCAAAACCAGATACACTTTATCTGCCAATTGACAGAAGACTTGACCACCCCAAAGTGCTAAAAAGTTGGAGTTTTTTAAGATCGGCAAAAACCCTTGTTCATCACCTAACGCGGCGTCTCCATTTGAATCAGAAGCCTCTATATCTGGTGTTTTCACTACAGTAGCTGTAGCGGATTGCATACTATGTTCAGAGGCACTACTTTTGCCATTTGCCTGACTATGGGTTAATTGATTTTCCGATTTTTGTTCGCTTGGGTTAGTCACATCAGTTTTTGGCATTTCCGATGTGCAATTTTTTTGGTTTCCAGAAACGTCTTTTGCCGACATTTCATGAAAGTGAATATGACTAGATAAAGACTTTGGAACACTTGAGTGCTTGGTTCCTTTAGGCACCGATGCCCTATGCTGTTTTTTAGCGTAGCTTTGTGACAATGGCAGGATTTTTGTATCCAAATCAGACGGTTGCATCATGGTTGGCAGCAAAATAAGAATCTATTAAAGCAGCGGAGCGAATAGGGCGACCAAAGTGATACTGAGCATAGGAGCGCAAAATTTGCTCAACGGATAACCAGGCATCATTTCTGGCTGCATCTTGTATTATCTCTGGTTGCGACAGATGCTGGAGTATAGCAAGTTCTGTGGCATTCAAGCGACTAGATATGACTGGTATTTCTTGCCGATGAATGACTGTTTGGTAGCTGGAAGCCTTCTCTTTCACAGTAGCAGGAGAGTGGGAACGATGAGGAAGATTTTGTCTCATCTCCTGTTTGAGCTGTTCCCAAGCACTTAAGCAAACTGTTCCACCAGTTGGTATGCTAAATCCCACATGCCAGTTGGGATCTGTGAAATCTGGTATCACAGAGCGTCCAGAGAGGCAACAAACTTGTACTTCCGGAGTGAGCCCTGCCAAAGCTAGAAAGTGAAATACCCCATGAGATAGATGTGCAAGAACATCAAATGCATTTTTGCTGGGCAATGCTTCTAAGCGACTGAGATGTTCGTTTAGTAACTCATAAAGTTCTTCTTGGGGTTGTTCGCTTAACGCCTGATACAGTACTATTTCTGCTAAATACTGGCTGGCAGCAAGTTTTCCCAAGTCTTTTGCAAGACCTGGGTAAGATTTTACAGTTTGTGCTTGAGTAATTTTATCGAGCGATCGCCCTTTAGCAATCAGTAACTCATTGACCACAAACATCCCACTCCTGCCGCCTAGGCTGGAGTTGTGCTTGCGTGAACCAGGCGCAACTGCTCGCATCAAACCAAACTCTCGTGTCAAAATTGTCACTAGTCTATCTGATTCTCCCAGAGCCTGTGCCTTAAGATTAATTCCAGTTGCTTGATACGTTTTAGTCATTAGTCATTAGTTATTAGTGAGCCAGCGCTGCAGGAGGGTTTCCCTCCGCAGGCGACTGGCGTTCGCCGTCAGGCGTGCCGCAGGCATACCCGAAGGGTCATTAGTCATGAGTCATTAGCAATTGGACTTGGGACAAATGACTACTCACTTTTTTCCAGCCTACCGCGCTGGCGGAGCAAATCGATACCGCGAGACGTACCTAATCTAGTGGCACCTTCTAGGATCAAGTCTAAAGCTTGGTCGATGCTGCGAATACCCCCTGAGGCTTTAATTCCAACCCTCTCCCGTGCAACTTCCTTCAAAAGTCGTACATCCTCTATTGTTGCACCACCATTCCAACCGGTACTGGTTTTAAGAAATGCCGCACCCGCTTCCATACATATTTCCGCGGCTATTCTTTTTTCTTCATCCGTCAGCAGGCTAGTTTCCAAAATCACCTTCACAGTTTGCCCAGTTTCTTCACAAATTTCTGCAATTTCTCGATGCACGTCGTCAGTTTTGCCTGCTTTCAACCAGCCCAAATTGATCACCACATCTAACTCAGTAGCACCATTTTCCACCGCTTCTTGAGCTTCATACAGCTTCGTTGCCGAAGTCGTCGCACCAGTAGGAAAGCCAATGACTGTACAAACTTTGGGCTTTTTGCCGTGGAGGAGTTCTGCTGCTTGCCTTACGTATGCCGGGTATACACAAACTGCAGCAAAATGAAATCTATCTGCTTCTTCACACCATTGTTCAACCTGCTCTGGGGTAGCCGTTGGTATCAGCAGGGAGTGATCGATAAATAGTGCAATATCAATGTCTGGATAGTCTGCTGCCATCGCCTTTTCTACCAGTGATAAATTATTAACCTTTATAAAAAAATTTAAAACTATTTAGATAAATTAAATCATAATTTTTACGTTCTTTACCTGAACTTTACGGTCTTACTGAGTGCTACTGGTAACTGCTAGAAAATTTACTAAATTTCTGCAAGTCTTCTAATTTACATTAAGTTTAGTTAAGCTCGTCAGTCCAAAATAGTTTTTATTATAAGTTGCTAAAAATTCAAGAATAGTTTGAGCTAGTGCCTTTGATGCTAAGTAAGGTACCCCATTACCAATTGTTTTAAACATATTAGTTAGAGACATATTCTCTGGAAGCACAAAGTTAGCAGGCAAAGATTGTATAGCTAAAGCTTCAGCAGCTGAAATGCGGCGAACTTTGTAGGGATGTAAATGGACTTCATTGTTTCCATAGCAAGCTGTAGGTGAGTAACGCCATCTGTGGAGGCGTTTAAAAGATTTCTTGGAATCATCTCCCTCATCTATGGTAACGAATTTTTTCATCCCCGCCCTTGGCTGAAAATAGTGTCCAGCATTGGGATGGTTTAGCACATCATTTTTTCTAAACCAGTATTCAACTGTGAGTTCTTGAGGAATACCATCAGGGCAAGAGAGAATAGAATCTTCTTTAAATGGTTGTGATTGACTCCAGTTGTAATAAAAAACTTTATCTAGAGGATATAAAATATATTTTTCCCAAGGAAAAGCACCTTCAGGCAAAAGGTTTTCCTTGTCAAGTTCTATTCCTATGTCCTTAATTAACTGAGTTCGGAAACCAAGAAGAATAATTCTGTCTCTATGCTGAGGCACACCATATTCAATAGCATTAATTAATCGCTCTGTTAATATATAACCAGCTTTTTTTAACCGCTGCTTAAGGCTTTCAAAAAACAAACGATGTTTTTTTGTCTTCCACAAACCTTTGACGTTCTCAAATAAAAAGAAATCGGGTTGCTGTTGGCAAATTAATTCAACGTAGGAAGCGGAAAGTTTCCCATTATCTCCTAAGTGACCTCGATTTTTTCCACCTACGGAGAAGTCAGGACATGGAGGACCACCAATAAATCCAATAATATTAGTAGACTTTCGGCAATCTTTTATTAATTCTTGTAGGCGAATTGCTTGTACTCCTTCAGTAAGTTTAGTTACGTCCCCCTCTTCTCCATGATGATAACCATATTCTGGTGATGGTAAATTGAGAAGCTGACGTGAATAGCGGTGTGCTTCCATAAATTGAGAAAATATTTCATTGACATAGACAATATTGAAACCGCTGCTTTCAAAACCTAAATCAAGAAAACCTGAACCTGCAAAAAAGGAGAAGATAGTAGGGCAATTTCTCATTTGCTGATTTTGAAAGTGTTTATATTGAAATAAAAATAATAAATTTAATGCAATGACTATTTTCAATAAAATAGGGTGGCATTAACCACCCTAATAACTAATTACACAAATACTCAATACTCACTATAAAGCTGGCGATTAGAAATCGCGCCTACACAGACAAAACCCGCCTGCGCGGGTTTCAGGAAATTTAGTCCGCGTAGGCGGACTTCGTCTGTGTGCCCGTAAACTCTGCGACTTCCAGTCGCCAAGGCTAGGCAATTGTCTGAGATTCAATGAGCTGTGGCTGCTGTGCTTCTGGCAACAAACGCCCCACTCCTTGCTTAACAAAACTTTGCAACAAACCAATCTGCTGGTTCTGCTGAAACACGTTTTGCAAGGTTTGCCGCAACTTGTCGAGATTCAAGCCACCTTCAGAATTCATAGCGACTTCCTGCTGTTGGAAATACTCGACTAGGCTTAAACCAGCTATGCGAGTCAGATAAGCTGCACTAACCCCCTGTACTGCGCCACCAGCAACAAAGGTGATAGCGTTAGTCTTAAGTACTGTACCGATCGCCTTGGAAGACAGTTCTACCAAACCCAATTTCAGCATCAAACTTCCCATTGTTCCAGCAACAGTTTGCGCCTGTTCCAAGGAAAATTTCTGCTGATAGATACCACTTAAATCCATAACCATCTGGGCATTAATTGCCGCTGTTGCCAGGATATCAAGCGCTGGTACTGGGTTGGCAAATGCTGCCGCCGCAGCGATCCACTGGTATTGTTCAATGACTGGTATAGCGCGATCGCGTCTAATTCCATTCAGCCAGTTTTTCGCCTCAGCTTTCAGCAATAGGCTTTTCCTCATCGTAGTTGCCCACACCAGCTGCTGTCCTTGCTGTGCGAACATTTCACCCAACACAGAAGTCAACTGTTGGATATCTGGCGCTGGCACTTCCAGCGACTCTTGCACGGAACCATCTTGTTGATGCTTACGTACTTTGATGGGAATAGGAGACGCCGCAGTTGCTACGACAATTGACGGCACCCGATGTTTCAGCGACTGCAACACGCACACGCGTTCTTCTGGCAAATACTGGTCTTGTTTGTTAAAAACCAGCATTGTGCTTTGATTTGCTGCTTTTAGCTGCTGCAAGCTCTGAAATTCTGAATCTGTTAAATCACCATTTGTCAGAAACAAAACAACATCAGATGTCTTCGCTTCTGCCAAAACAGCTGCATCTGAATTTTCGGCTGCTTCTACAAACAAAGGTTGTGTCTCTTGAAAGTGTAGAGGCGTTGCATCCGAGAGTTCTAGATTTTGCTTTAATACTTTAATTAAACTCGTTTTACCTACCGACTTACCGCCCGTGACAGCAGCAATCATCTCTTGTCTGTCTAACTCAGCTGTGAGATTGGCAACTTGTTCTCGCAGTGTCGCCAAGGCTTGATGATTTTCTGCTTCTTGTGCCAGTTGGTTAACGACGGCTTCGGCTTTGGCGATCGCCCCGAACACTGTTGCCCGATCTACAGGTAGACTATCTAGCAGCTCAGAATTATCTTGAGTGCGATTTTGCTTTAACAACCACAAACCGCCGCCAACTGCTAAGAGACTTAATAAGCCAAATTCACCTACCTGCACGAGTGAATCTTGCCAACTTTGTAACATCCATAAAGAAAAGGACAGTCCCAATCCTCCCACTAAAACCGGTCGCCGCAACTTCACAACTATGATTCTCCCCGCTTTTTGGATGGCTTCTACTCCAGATTAGCTCAAAACCCGCTTATGGGAATCCGACTGGCAGAGGCATCAAATTTTCTTTACATAGAGATGCTTTTAAGATCAACTTCCAAACGCCGCGATACTTTGCGGAGCCAGGTTTACGCTGTCGCTTCTTATAAAAAACTAAGTATATTTAGCTACTTCAATCCCTGAACACATCATAAAAACACAGATTTAGGCTGTTATCACTTTTTCCTTTAGATAAATTTTTATAACGCATTACGTAATGCTGAAGCTACAGGTGAAGAGTTAATCAAGCTCAGTCTTTTGCGTGTCTAAAGCTTTGAATAACTTGGAGTTTGACTTATGCGTAAGGTTCTAGCATTTATAACAACAACAATTGTTGCTTGTATTACCATTGCCAGTATTACAACAGGAATTATTACTTGGGATACTTGGGGACAAACAAAAACTTCAGCAGTATCAGCTCAAACAACAGTCGGTTGTCCTGCTAATACAAATCAGAAGTGCTTGGATATTAATGTTTACGAAGCTCTCAACATCATGCCCAGAGAAGACAGACCACATTAATTAGCCCAAATCTTGGAGCTTACTACGGTGGAACCTCCTCTCCTCCCAATCCATTGGTTATTACACCAGGAGAATCAGTCAACTTTTTTATTGGTCCTCAATCTTTCTTACCTGCGTCTTATGTCGAAGATGGTGTTAAATATGTTCCCCATGTCGGTGCAGGTCCTATGTGGCCACTTAACTATCCTACCTCGGCAGAAACTGTTTTCACGAATAACAAGGTTACATTCAACTCTGGCGATCCATCAAATCCACAACAGATAACGAAAGAATTTGGACATGCAGGAATTATAGATCAGCCTCCTTCCCCGACTTCTGCTCAATACTTAGTTGGCAGTGGTTCGGTAACTTATAACAATGTCGGAGAATTTGTGGCAACGGCACGGGTGCAAATGATCAGACACTTTTACAAAGGATGTTCTCCATCTAACTGGGCATTTGTGCCTAACAAAGATGATTTGTGTCCTTCCGGACAGAGTCCTCAAGGACATAGTGCTTCAACTGAAGATAAGCTGATTGACATCACCGTTTCTCGCTTGATCAAAATCGTTACCTAGCAACTAAATCTAATAAAATCCCAATTTTATCAAACAATACCTTTGCCAAATCGGTTGTATGTGGGGCTTTTGCCAAGATAAGCCAAAACAAAGGGTGCTGAACCATTAGGCAAAATGTAGAAGCTCCAATCATATGAACGAGGTAATAAAAATGTCTTGCACAAAAACCTGAGCGAATTTTATTGGCTCAGGTTTTTTACAGCGTTAACCACTTGTAATTGGCGAAGGTATGCTACCAGGAACTATTGATCAAAGAGACTGGATTTTTAAACAAATTAAATTGGCGTAAAACAAAACCCTACAACCTTTTAAGATTGCAGGGTTTTGTTTTATCTTTCATTTGGTGGCGGGAAGTGGATTTGAACCACTGACCTTCGGGTTATGAGCCCGACGAGCTACCAGGCTGCTCTATCCCGCGTCGCCTTCTCGTCTTTTTAACTATAACACCAAACTCAGAAATTTGGCAACTATAAAATCGATAATTCTCCAATAACTTCTAAACGCTTGTATTTACCTAGGTTCATAAACTTTTCCGACAGGGCTTCGGCAACGCTGGGACTAATCCAGCCCAATTGCTTGAGTAAGTGAATGGCAACGGCATATTTTGCTCGCTTGGCTCCATCCATAACTTTAATTGCCAATCCCATGCCTTCACCCAGTCTGCCAAGGCACTGTACTCCTTCGGCACCAGCTTTGCTGACGACTTCCCCAGGGGCTAAACGCATCAGTTCTGTATCAAATTCTCCAACTCCAGCCACCATGACTGGGTGATGAGTCATTGCACGGACAATGCGCTCCATATCCAAACTGCTACGAGCAGCGAGATGAGCATACAATGACGCCATGTGAGCGAGTTGCATCAGATACGTTGGTGCGCCACAGTCGTCATGAACGCTGATGAATTCCTCTGCTGGCATTCGCAGCAATTCTGATACTTTGCTTAAAATCAGCTGCTGTACAGGGTGTTTCCGCTGTAAGTAGTTGTTTAAGGACCAATTGCATAGCTGACAAACGGCTAGCATTCCGGCGTGTTTGCCTGAGCAATTGTATTCCAAAGGACTGTGCTTACCTTCTGGAATTGGACATTGGAGTGCTGTTGGGTCTACATCAGCTCGCCAAAGTATATTAAATGCCTGTCGGACTTGCTCTATTGTTCCTCTATGGGAACTTGTGATAATTGCTAGGTCTTTATCGCTTAGGTTATAGCGTTCTAAAGTCCCGGTGCTGGTTACAGCGATCGCCTGAAATGGTTTGAGTGCGGAACGGACAAATGTCGCAGTTTCGGAGTTTCCGGCAACGGAAAGCACCCGCCCGCGATCGTCGCATACCACAGCCTGGACGATATGCTTTGATTCTATAATGCCTTCACGCAGTAACCTGACTTCTAATGCGGCGGCTTGTGTTCGTTTTCCCATTGTCATGGGTTAAAATGTACCACCTTTTTGAGTTATGAGTTATGAGTTATGAGTTAGGAGTTACAACTTATTAACTTCTAACTCCTAACTATTTACACTAGGTGCCAAACTATCGTACCAGCAACGAACAACACAGCCAAGCCAGCAAAGGTAATTTGTAATCGCTGAATAATTGGTTGAATCGAGTAGGAAACAATCAGGCGATCGCGTGTTACCACTTCCTCTGGTTTCGTCCAAGTTTGACCGTCATACCAACCTGACTCTTCGTAAAAGATGATTGGACTTATCAGGCGATCCCGAACGTAAGACCAGCCCAAAGATAACCGCACGAGTACCAGCACTAAAGCGACACTTGCTCCTGCTGAACTGCTGAGAATAAACTGTGCAGTATGCTTATGTGGGGGAAAGCTAGTGGCTGCTACTGGTCCTGCCACGAACCACGATAAACCCCAAATCAGAGCGATTTTTGTAATATAGTCGCGCCAACTTAAGGTGCAGTCACGAAACAGCCAAGAGGATTTTAACTCTTCGTACTCATTGAGTGGTTGCTGTTCTGCAGGAACTGGGCAATTTGAGACTGAAGACTTAATCATGTTGGTTTACCCCCACCGTCAACGGTTGTTGGATACTCGATACGTTCCGCATGTCCCCAGAACGCTTCAAGATTATAAAACTCCCGCTCAGAAGGCAACATGATGTGAACAATGACTTCGCCGTAGTCTTGCACCACCCAACTTGCCTCAGATTTTCCCTCTGAGCGCAGGGGACGCCGTTGCCATTCTGTTTCCACTTTGTCTTCAATTGCTTGTGCGATCGCCCTGACTTGTACCCTCGAATAGCCCGTCACTACCACAAAATAATCCGCCAGGTAAGAGACATCTGCTACCCTCAGCAGTAATATATCACCTGCTTTGCGGTCTGATGCCGCTTCGGCAATGCTCAAAGCTATGTTTCCACTTACATCGTTGGCGTCACCCACTGGATTTCCTAGTGGGCTGTTTGTCACTGCGACGGATTGTCTTAGGAAATTTGGTTGGAAATAATCAGACATTAAACCTCAGCTGCTTTATCTTTTTGTGTAACTATTTTTGACAATTTTTACCAACAAACAAAAATTAAGATGGAATTGCAACTGTGAGAACTGGTTTTTTTGAATACTAACAAAAAAAAGAGGTGTCTACGCGGTTTGTTGTACAACTGGACCGTTTGCCTTCCATTTTTGTAGGAACCAGTTGCGCGTAAACACGACTCGCGGATGAACTAAACAAGAACTTTCGAGCAAGAATTTGAGAGTGTAATCGCTTGTCTTCCACACAGCCTGATTAATATCTTGACGGCTAAGTTGTCGTAAAGCTTGTAATTCCGAGCTATCCCCACGTCCTGGCTCTAAGCTATCTGCTAAAAATACGATACTGCACAGTACACTCATGCCTGGTCTACCCAAAGTGTGATTGGCAATGGCTTGTAATACTTCTTTATCTTCTATGCCAAATGTATCTCTTGCTACGATAGCGCTCACGTCTGCATGCAACAAATGCGGATTTGCTTGCATCACTTCGTCTACTTCCAATCCCTCTTTGTGTGCCATTTGCAAGAGTTTGTGCGGCTTAAAATATTTTGCTAAATCGTGCATCAACCCTGCCATTGAAGCTTTTTGCTGATCCACTTTGTAGTGTACCGCCAGATCCACCGCCATTTGCTCAACCCTAAGAATGTGGTTGACCCTAGAAACTGGAACATTCTCTGTTAACCAGGCTAAGACTTTTTCGTGCATAATGGCTGTACTCTTAGAATTGGGGTTTGTGGCAGGAATACTTTGTGCCACGAATACAGTGAATAATAAAGATGTAATTCTATTCTAACGAAGTTTTACTTTGGATTGCTTCGCCCTAAGCATGACCTATTTTTCAGCCTAGATGTTCACCACATGCGTGGGCGACGGGAGCCATAGATGCGAGCCTGACAATTCTGTCATATGAGTGTATCAAAATATTCTCTAAAAGTAAAATAATCATCAAGGCTACACGTACTTAGTCCTGTTTAGTAGGATAACCATACGCTGATTGAGCTATGACTGTTGAGTAGAAAGTACCCTGTTGTGGCGAGCAGCCTTGTTTTCAATCGTGAGGAAAGAGATATCCAGATTTGCGGTAAGTGTCGAGCGACCAAAACCTAGATAGGCTAAACTTCCTGCTTGGACACGACGACTGGCTCAATTGCTGAACGCTCAGCCGTCAGTGAGTAGAACAAAGACTCGTACTGATTTAATGCTTGTTCAAAAGCATATTGCTCAACTGCAAATTGGCGACTCTTATAACCAAATGTTTTCACTTTTTCTGGGTGGTTGTACAAATCCAAAACTGCCTTTGCTAAAGCTTGAGGATCTTCTGGAGGAACAACGACTCCACCGCCACTTTGTTTGATAGCTCGTGCTGCTGTGCCATTTCCAGGCACAGATCCCAGCAATGCGCGACCACTGGCGAGTAACAATTGGATTTTCGATGGCATATTGAAAGATATGACATTTTTCTTTTGTACCACCAAACCCACATCAGCAGCTGCCAACATTTCTGGCAAATGTTCACGAGGTTGAAAAGGCAGTAGTAAAACATTAGTTGCACCGGATTCCTGACAAACCTTCTGCAATCGCTGCAAACCTTTTGCTTCACCAACAATCACAAAGGCAATATCTGGAATATGCCGCAACAAAGAAGCAGCTTTGACAACAGTTTCTAAGCCTTGAGTGAGGGCAATGTTGCCAGAGTATAGTACTACAAATTTGTCATCTAGGTTATGGGCTGCTCGGAAAGGATTATTTTTTTTCGCTAAAGGTCGGATGAAATTGACATCAACCCAGTTGGGAATTTGTACGATTTTTCTGGGTGCTACGCCCTTTTTAAGCAAGTTTTCTACAAAGCCATCAGCGATAACGCTAATTTTGGTAGCACTGTGATAAGCAAATTTTTCCAACGCTGTAAACAATTTGATCAGCCATTTGTTCTTTAGAAGACCAACATGTACGGCAGCTTCCGGCAATATATCTTGAAGATTTAAGACCACAGGGCAGCCGTGTAGCCATCCCAAAAGGGCTGTTGGTAAACAAACAGGTAAGGATGGTGAGGTTGAGAGAATGACATCTGGACGCCACCCTGTAAGCGCTGGCAGAAAACTTGTAAGCACGAAGCTAGCATCTAGCAATACCCGATCTATGAAGTTGGGTTGCGGACGAATCCAAACATAACTACGTTGGATTTGAACTCCATTTTTGTACTCAGTGAGATGCCACTTGCCCCGATAGCCCGGGTATATCCGACGTTCAGGGTAGTTGGGCATAGCAGTCACTACGCGCACTTGGTGTCCGCGCTTGACCAGTCCCTCTGCTAATTCAGTCATGAGAGGGGCGATACCAATTGGTTCTGGGTAATAGTTGTACGAGTAAATCAAAATGCGCATTACAAATTAGTCTTCGTCCGAAGAAACCCGGTGTCCTGTTTTATGACAACATTTGTTCGCAACATCATTTCGCACGTAAGTGCGCCTCCTTGTTGTATTTTGCCTTCAGACTCTTTTAATATCAGTCATTCTTCATTAAAGATTGAGTAAAATTTGACACGACTTCTGAAAAATGGATTGGTATTTTTGTTAAGGGTTGAATATTATATATTTTTTTATCCTTATAATTACGTAAACGCTGTCTGTATTGTTTATTGTTATGTAATTTTATTGTTCCATAGGTTTTATATATAAAAAAAATATATTTAAATATGGCAATCCTCTGTATATTTTTCTGGGCGTAACCTGCTTTGTAAGTCTAAAGGAGGGTTGTGCCAATAGCGTCCCGGAGGGAAGCGCACAAATTGACTACCCTTCAGATCCCCGGCTTCGTAAAAGTTGTCGGGGATCTTGTTTTTCCACGAATTTAGGATTGGTAATATCATTAGACAATAAAAAACCCGGCATTTATGCCAGGAGATTCAACATGAGTTGTTTAAATTTTGCAGTGAAGAAGTTAAGTAGGTTGGCTACACTCTTAGTTCTTTACACCCTTAAAAATAGTTTTAAACAGCACCACTGTTTTTGTTAAACAAAATAGCTACTGTTTTAAAAATCAACTTCAAATCGTACATCAAGCTCCAGTTTTTTTGATACTGCAAATCTAGGCGAATAACGTCCTCAAATTTACGGACAGTAGACCGCCCATTCACTTGCCATTCTCCGGTCATTCCCGGTTTGACATCCAAACGTTGCCACTCTGGGACTTCATAGCGTTCAACTTCATCAGGCGTAGGTGGTCTAGTGCCTACTAAACTCATCTCTCCTTTTAAAACATTCAAAAATTGGGGCAGTTCATCTAGACTGGTTCGACGCAAAAAGCGCCCGACTTTGGTAACTCGTGGGTCGTTGTCTATTTTGAAAAATGCCCCTTGAACCTGGTTCTGCTTTTCTAATTCGGCTTTTCTCGCTTCTGCATCAATATACATTGAGCGGAATTTCCAAATTTGAAAGCGCTTACCCATCCAACCACAACGGATTTGACTGAAAAAAATTGGACCAGGACTATTGAGTCTAATAGCAGCGGCGATTGGGATAAATAAAATTCCTGTAATTACCAATCCTACAAGTGACCCAACTACATCTATAAATCGTTTCATCCAAGAACGGACAGAAGGATGTGTAGTTGGTAACTGTTCTTCAAATTGACTCTTTTGGGGTGGCATTTCCCCTCGAGATTCAATTGAAAAAACTTTATCCAGTCCCGTAAGGTTAAGGACTGACATCACCTGAGGAGTGACATTCCGCAGTATAAATTCGATATTTGTTTCCTGAGCAATTTTCAAATTGCTAACTAGGGCACCTAAACCACTACTATCCATAAAAGTAGTTTGGTGAAAGTCAATGATAATCTGTTTGGTATCAGGATTTGCTCGTGTGATCTCTTGGCAGGTTTGCTTAAAGGCTACAGCCTCAAGCACACTCAACCGCGCGGATACCTGCACAATTGCCGTGTCATTTGAGAACATCACCGGAAAATTTACCTCTTTGGGTTGGCTAGTCATGAAGCCCTGCACTTTCGTTGCCATGTCAATATAATCTGCCAAACATTATTGTGTCTTAGCAAGTAGCTTTACCTCATGAGTGTTAATCAGTACGAATAACGACTCATCGCTAGTTACTTCAGTTGAGATTGGATATCATCAGGGACGATTCACAATAGAACAAGAAGCTAACTATACTTTGAAGTATCAAGGATAAACTATGAAAGAAAGGATAAAACGTAAAGGTTCAGGTATGAAATACTTTATACTTCAATTCATACTTTCTATTTCTCACTTTTGCCGTAACTTCATACTTCTAACTTGAGACTTCATACTTTTTTAGTAAAAAACATCCTTGTTTTTGTGCCGACATAGCAGATACTTGTTGCTATCATTACATGACTGTTAAGAATACTATTACACCTACCGCACGCCTGATAGAGGTCTTTTCCGCTATACAAGGGGAAGGACTGAATGTGGGAACACGTCAGATTTTTATTCGCTTTGCTCTTTGTGACTTGCGCTGTCACTTTTGCGATAGCGCACATACTTGGAACGCACCCGCCACTTGTAAGATAGAGCAAACCCCTGGATTACGTGACTTTGAAATTTACTCAAATCCTGTTCCACTACCGATGTTACTCTCATGGGTAGAGCGCCAAAATCTGCCATGTCTACACGATACCATTAGCTTAACTGGCGGCGAACCACTTCTTCATACCCCATTTTTGTTGGAATTTTTACCCGAAGTACGCTCAGTGACAGGTTTACCTGTATACTTGGAGACTGGGGGACATCGTCCAGAACAACTGGATACCATACTACCTTATCTAGACTCTGTAGGAATGGATTTCAAACTGCCAAGCACGAGTGGCGAAAACCGTTGGCGAGAACACGCAGAATTTCTCCAAGTTTGTTGGAAATCACAAGTAGAAGTTTTTGTCAAAATAATTGTTTCTCAAACCACAGATCCAACTGAGTTGGAACATTCCGCTCAATTGGTAGCATCTGTCAGTCCATCTATCCCAGTATTCCTACAACCTGTCACACCATTAGATGATCCGATCGCCTTCAACCAACCGCCTGTCCTTGCTCCTTCTCCGAGTCAAGTTTTAAATTGGCAATCTCTGATGAAGCGTTTTGTCAAGCAAGTACGCGTGGTTCCTCAAACACATAAAATGCTTAATCAGCTCTAAGAAGAAAACTCATACAGCAGAATTCAGAAACCGCAGCTAGGAACTCAGAAGTAAAATTTGCTCTCTGTCTGACTTTTAGATAACAACGTTGCATTTCATTTACTTGCAATGTGTTGTAATTTAGAATGTTTTGACTAAGAAATTTAAAGATTTCAATGAAGAATTGAAAATTCATGATTAAGGAAAAGCCTAATCGGGTTATGAATTTTTCTTTATGAAGATGTCATCAAGCAAAAGCCAAATCGTATAAAAGTTTGATGTCAAAAACAGTAGATAACTGGAGAGTTAAACTGTTCTTAATACGGGAGCCAGATGCTGAAAAAAGTGATTCTTTGGGTTTTATACATGATTCAAGCAAGGCATTGGCTTTCTGTATTAAGTTGCACGCTTCTAATGTCTGCTGTTAGTATGACAGGATACGCATCATCAGCGTACGCAATTTCTCTGAGCAATACCCTTTCTATTCCTGGTGAAACGACAGATTTACAACCTGGGAATGGTGCAAACGTCAATCGGTTTGGATTTTTCTCGGATATCTACTACGATCGCTTTAACAATGTGTACTATGCATTAGGCGATCGCGGTCCTGGTGGCGGCGTCATACCCTACCAAACACGAGTCCAAAAATTTTCTGTAGATGTTGACCAAAATACAGGAGCGATTGCCAACTTTAAAACACTAGAAACCATTTTATTCACAAAAGATGGTATAAATTTTAATGGATTGAATCCTAGGTTACTGAATGGCAATGCCGGAACTCTTGGTTTGAGTCATGATCCAGAAGGGTTTGCTGTTGCTCCCAATGGCAATTTCTACGTTTCGGATGAGTATGGTCCGTCTGTGTATGAATTTAAACCAGATGGTTCTTTCGTCAGAGCATTTACGACCCCACAAAATCTCATTCCCAGAATTGCTAACGGCGATCCCAACTTTGTTGATGGTCGTCCAACCATTACCACTGGTCGCCAAGATAACAGAGGATTTGAAGGTTTGACTATAAGCCCAGATGGCAAAAAACTCTATGGTTTGCTGCAAGACCCTCTGGTGAATGAGGGTTCTAACGATGGTTCAGCAGATGGACGGCGCAGTCGCAATTTAAGATTGGTAGAATTTGACACAGCAACAGGACAGAGTACGGCACAGTACATCTATCAGCTAGAAAGTCTGGCAGAAATTAATCAGCGCATTCCTGGAACAACAGATGATTTTGGAGCCAATTCCCAAGGGCGTAACATTGGTATCAGTGCAATTACAGCCCTCAATGACAAGGAATTTTTGGTGCTGGAAAGAGATAATCGTGGGTTTGGGGTGGACGCATTGAACGCTTTAGTGGATGATCCAAACGAGACACCACCACCTGTTGGTAGCAAGCGAGTTTACAAAATTGACCTCACAAACGCAACCGATGTGAGCGCTATCAGTTTGGCAAACACCAATACATTACCCACAGGTGTTAACCCCGTAAGTAAATCCCTATTTCTAGATATTGCTGCAGCTATAAGCCCTGACAATCCAGGTGATTGGACAAAGATAGCAGAAAAGATGGAGGGGCTGGCGATTGGTCCGCAACTTAAAGATGGTTCCTACGCGCTTCTCATAGGCACTGACAACGATTTTAGTGTCACTCAAGAGAGCAATTCTATAACTCAGTTTGATATTTGTACGAATGCCAACGGTACCAGCTATAGCAAAAAAGCGATTGACAGTGGATGCCCAGAAGGTCAAAAGTTAATTCCTGGGTTCCTTTACTCGTTTAAGGTGAGTTCTGCTGAACTAGGCAAATTTGTCCCACCACAAAAAGTGCCAGAACCCACGGCAACTGCTGGGCTAATGTTGCTGGGTTTAAGCGGTTTATGGCTGAAACGGCGACGTTAGCCTAAAATTCCCACACTGCCCTATGCCTATGGCTAAAACCACGGCTATCGAAGGAAGGCGTAGCGTCTCCGGAGGAGATACGGCACCTGCGCAAACGGGTCAGGTGTAGGGCTTGTGTCGGAGCAAGCTAAATTCCGCCCTCTTCACTATTCTTAGATTTCGCTTTTGCCTTATTGGCACTGCGTTTGAGAGCAGAGAGCCTTGCTTCGTATTTAGAGCGCGCTCTCTTGCTAGGTGTGGTGTCAATAAGGGTTTTCAAGGCACTTGCTAGACTTTTGTAAGCATTGGGCATACTGTAACCGAAGCGAGTTGCCAAGGCGATCGCTTTATCGTCAGCATCGACTAATTCTTTTAATTGCTTTTCGCCACTATTTTTTTGATAGAGTCGCCAGCCAGAAACGCCGCATAGAGCCATAGCTAATACCAGCAACAATCCATCCTGTACCCACAACTCGCCTACAGCACCGCCCAAACCAATCGCCAGAGCTGCCATTTCCCAACCATCTTTGGGAATGGTGTCATTTTGAATGCGGGCAACTTCATGCCAGAACAGCAAATTCCGCTGATCCATCGCCAGCGAATCCCATTTTGCCAAGTCAATTTGAATTTCAACTTGGTCTTTGCCAATTTCTTCAGAGCGGATCATGGGTGGATTGACCTCAGTCGTACCTTCAACCATGACCCAGCTTTGCAATTCTGGCGGTAGTAAGCCCTTTAACCGCCTTAGTTCACTCATTTCCGCTTTAGCAGATGAGGTTACATAGGATGTCATAATATCCAGCCTTAGAAAACTTCAGTATATTGAGGGTATCACTTTGGAGTATAGCGATTTCACTGCCGTTCCAGCTCATTCGCTAGGAAAACTTCCCCGCCTTTTCCGAGCTTGCATCGCCTTTTCTAAAAGTTCTAGCAATCCAGGAGCCTGTTCTTGAATGCTAAGTAAAATTCTCTCACCCAGTTCTAGATTCCCTGGGTCATGACCCGTCTCCATCACCGCCATCAGGCGAGGTATGGCGACATTATCCACAAGCTGAATTAAGCCATGTAAACAACGGTTAAATTGTTTTTCTGTGAGAATTGAGTCTTCCAACGGGAACTCAATTATCGCACGGATCTCTCCATCCGATGGGTCATACTCCCATTGCAGCATTTTGGTTTCCCAGGAAATGGAAAGCATTGTTTGAAGAATAGCTTCTTTGTGAGGATGATCTGTCACGCCTGATAGCACCTGAGGGGCAAATAGCCGGAAAAATCTTCCGTCCTCGTCAAGCTGGACAACAATCAGGAAATCTTCGACGTTATCACTTTCAACACCTGTAATAATACGCTCTTCTTGTTCGTCAATACGGTAATCCCAACCTAAGTTGTCTAAGAAATAAGCAATCTGTTGCAGATCAGCTGCCATAAAAGCCTCATATGTTGACAGAGCGGCTGTTATCAGATTTAGTTTAACCTGCCAAGGGTAGGAGCATAGAATACTATTGCTACCTTCTTTTTTGTTGTCTTATGTTTTCTACATACAAAAGTTTTGTTAAAAAAGATACGGAAAATCTAATAATTTTAAGTTTTTACAGTTCTACGTCTGATAGTAGATTTAAGCTCAGATCTTGCACCTAACAAGAGCCAGAGGCTCTAATATCTCGTTACCAGGTTGAACCTGGTAACGAGCGTTTGGAGGCTTCGCCGACTCACTGTTGCAACAGGTACAAGATCTCAGTTTAAATGAATTTTGTTATCCACTTTAATTATAGCGGTTTCAATATACATAAATATGTCAAAAAATATGTCAAATATGTCGGATTATTCCACAACAGCAGCAGCCATTCTTGAGCAAGCAAAATCCGTTGAGGAACTACCAATAAAAAACGATGCTTGTCGCTCAAAACTTTTTTTGCATCCACATCCAACTGCTAAAGTTTTCCTTTTTTTTCATGGATTCACTGCTGGCCCTTACCAATTTGAACCCATAGGACAAAAATTATTTGACGCAGGTTACAATGTTTTGGTTCCCTTACAACCAGGTCATGGAGTCGCAGGAAATTGGAATAGAGATAATCCCCCTCCTCTACCGACGGAACGGGAAATTTATCAAGATTTTGCGCTTTCTTGGTTGGAGGTTGCACAAAAATTAGGACAGCAAGTGATAGTCGGTGGATTGTCTACGGGTGGAAATTTGGCAGTAACTTTAGCCTTAGAACATCCCCAACAAATTGAAAAAGCTTTATTATTTGCTCCTTATATCAGCGGTAACAATGCAATAGTCAATTTCAGCGTGGAGGTTCTGCCCATTTATTATGAATGGCTCAATAAAGATAATCCAGGCAATTTTGGCTATGACGGCTTTCGCATTCCAGCATTGCGGCTCTTTTTAGATATGGGGCAAGAAATTACTGAGAGAGTCAAAAAGGATTTAGCAGTCCCAGTGTTTATTATTTATAGTGAAAGCGACCAAACCATCAACCACCATGAATTACTAAAATTTTCGACCTCTGCAATTCATATACTGCCAAAATCTTGGTATCACAACTTTGATAAAATCTTTGAAATTCCTCACACTATGATGACTAAAGCCGAGGGAAATAAATATCAAGATTTGCTCATAACTGTAGCTAAAGCTTATATTGAAAGCGATATTACCTGGACTGAAGTCATGAAAATTGGTTATCAAATACTGCAAGGAAAAACTTTTGATACTGCTGTGAAAGAACTAAATTTATCTGAAAGAGTTTCTCCAGATTTATCAGTGATGTTGGCAGTGATGGATAAGAAAATACTTATTGATGCTTACAAAGGCTAATTTTAGGATTCTCAATAACAAGCTGACCCTGTTATTGAGAACAAGTGTTGTAAAATTTATAATGGTAACGGTTAGTGAGATGTTTTAATTGACTGAAAAATACCATTTTCCACTTGATTAATGGCTACCAGGATGCCATTTTCAGGGTTTTCTAGCAGGGAATTTTTCACTTGTTTCAAATAATCGTGAATAGCATCCCGTAAAATAGGTTTTTCGACCGCAACTGTATGATTATAATCCCAAACATCCCAAATTATTATACCTATACCGACAATTGGGTCTAATAACTGTGCTCCAATTTTTCCAGCCACTACACCACCAGTCTTTGCTGCCATTTTTGCACCAGCTTTTCCGGCAAAGGATACAGCAATTTTACTTCCTACCTTTGTCACTGCTGGAATCATTGCTTTTGCAAGTATATACGCACTTCCACCCGTCAAAACCTTCAATGATAGATTAGAGATATTTCCTTCTGTATCATTGATAGTCACTGCAATATCACCCAGATAACGCTCCCAATCTCCCTGGGGAATTTTGTAACTGCTTTGGATATTAGAAATATTTTTACCCAATTCTGACACATACACATTTATACTATCGCTTGTGATTTTCTCAAGTTCAAGCTGTGCAACTTTAGGTCTAAGAACACGCTTGGCAAATTCTGTTTGAAAATCCTCAGTCAATTTTTCGGCGACTGCTTGTCCTGGAGCTAAGTTATTTTTATTTGTCCAATGAGCAACTGCTGAATATAACCATGTAAAAGGAGTGCTCAACTCCATCTTCTTTTGATTGAAGTAATTAAAATACCAATCGAGAAAGCTATCATCAACACGGGTCATTAATTCATCTACCCACTTATCTAATTGTTCTGAAGCAAAACTCTCTGATTGAGAGTGTGCATTCCTGAGAGCAGTAACAAGCGCTTGGTCGATATCTTTGGGTATTTGTGGTGGGATGACTACACTGATTTCTTTACTAGGATTATTACCTAAATTTCCTGTTTTTACGGGCGATGAATCGACTGCTATTAAAGCTTTGCCTAGCAGGGGAATAATAACAATGATAATGACAACAGCCCATATAAAGGGAGTCACTGACTTAATAAAGTCACTCCAAGCTCTAATGCGTTCCGTCTTTTTTTCAAAAGAAACTTTTTCTTCTACTTTCTGGGAATTTTGTCCAGTATCTGCTGATATCACTGGCTCCTGAATAGAAGTAGACTCTAAATCCTGCGGTTGCTCATGTCTCATAGTAGTTTTTAGGCTAAAATATGATTCTTAACTAATTTAAAATTGCCTTCATCACATACAAATCCAATGGGGATTTTTACTATATCTACTTAATTATTCTTTTTTTTGAAACAAACGTCCTCTTAACTCGTCTTGCAAGACAAGTTAGAGGTACAACACACTAAGCACTTTTACCGTGTTATCCGCTCTTAAGAAGACCCTTAATCCTTATCCTAAACTCGATTTTTGGTTCCAATCCTACCGACGTCCTGGATCAGAGGATCGGGTAGTTGGGGGAATAAGCTGTGAAGGCTTGCCTTTGCGTAATTCTGTATCAACCGTCATGCCCAGAATTATTTAGAGTGCGTAAGTTTCACAGCCTTATAAATATTTAGAATCAGAACAAAGGTTTTGAAGAAGTTACCTTCTACTCACCAAAACTCAACTCATGAAAGAGGCAGGTTATGTTTTATACCGTAGAATATGGAGACACACTACCGAGGATTGCTGAAAAATTTTATGGCGATCGCACTTGTTGGCAAACAATTTATGATGCTAATCAAGATGTGATTGTACTTGTACCTGGAGTGGAACTTTTCATTCCTCTTGACTCATGTTCTGAACTTCAAAGGGAATGTGAGTTCATCATTGTTTAGGATAACAATAAAAGCCCTGTGCTTGGATAATTTTATAAGTCCTTCTTAATAGGAATATAACTACGAGCCATTGCTGTTAGTTGAGAGCAGGTTTTAAGCCACGTTCAACAGCTACTTTCATGGCTCTCGCTTTACGTACCAACCCACGTCGGTAAACCTCCATCAAATCATCTAATCCTTTCACTTCTGCATCATTAAGTTGTCCTTCTTGGTTACGCGCCAAAAGGTCACTGAAAACCTCTTGCTGTTCTCGTTCAATTTGTAGATCGCATAGAACTAAAACTTGCTCATCAGGTAGCGACTCAATAGGTAGTTCCATAATTGCACGGTCTATCCATTCTACTAATAGATCTGACCGTCGCCGATGAGTGACAGCGATTTCTTTTGCCTGTTGTGCCAGCCTTTATGTGAGTTCTAAGGTAATGATTTCAGCCATTTTTACCAGCTTTGCCTTATGAGTTTAAATCTTCACGCCATTTAAAAATAATTTGCTCGTCAGCCTGCCTAAACTCGATATTAAACTTATCAAATACAACTTCCCACCCCAGAAGCAATTGCTCTCCACCTGTATTAGTTTGTAACCATGCCACAGGAGCAAGAAAACTGTGTTGAGCAATTGTCATTTCAACATTGTGTAAAACATACTCAACTCTTCCGCCTATGGTTTCTGCCAATAAAGTTGATTCCGCATCAGCTAAAGCATATCCTAAATCTTGACCAACTTTTAATGATATTAAACTCAGTTCAGCACCAGAGTCTACTAACATTGTTGTAGAAATATTTATATCTCTGTGCTTCAGCTTTACATGATAATTTGGCTGCCAATCATGGCGACTAACTGTACGAAAGAGAATTGGCAAAATCTGGATAGAAGCGGTGCTACGGGGAACTAAGTAAATTGCATATAGCGCTTCTGAAGCCTCTGCTAACTCTAAAACTTCACGCAAGTTTTCACTGTGAGCAATTAAGCCACTAGCATTGTAAGCAACATATTGATTTCGATATAAATCTAATAACATGTGGCGGTTGTGGTTCAGCCACTTCAACATTTCGCGGCTTTCATTTTGAGATGGTGTTTTACTCATATATATTGCATTTATAAATTAAGAAATATTAAGCAGCTTTCCCGTTTACCTCTCATTGTAGCTTTGACGGTTGTAGGAGTAGGTTGCTGTCGGGTGTAAGGGCTGCAACCACCCAGAAGTTGGCTCTTTATCAACAGGGAATAACAAAATTGTTAGATACTGGCAGCGCTTTGGGAATACTGAGTGAGGCACAGATAGTTGATGCCTACTTGTAGGCTCGGTTTAGCAATAGCACTGATGCTTGTTTTAGCAACTAGGAGAAAATTGTGATAGCAGTTACAGCAACCTTTGTACTTGCTGATTGGATTGTCAAAGGACTGGCTAATGGAACTTTAGAACGGGTTGGAGGTGTAATTCGGTATGTAGCGACAAAACAAGTTGTTACTTGGTTAAGGGACATTCAACCAAATTCTTCTCCCTTATCTAATAATTTACTGAACTTAATACTTTCAGGAGCAAATGCAGCTGTCACAGGAAAAGGATTTACTGATGTTAATCAGCGACTGGATGAAGTGGAACAAGCAAGTTTAGGCAATTTCACTGTCTCAGCAGCAAATCTGGTTGCAACAGCTATAAATGCTGCTGTTTCAGGAAAAGGATTTACTAATGTTAATCAGCGACTAGGTGGAATAGAAAATCAGTTAGGAGAAATAGGGAAAAATCTGCGACTAACTCAAGGAACTTTGCAGGTGACTACTGCTGCCAGTATGCTTAATCTTGGCGTTTCTGTGATGAGTTTTGCTGTAATAGCACAACGTCTCAAAGAGCTAGAGCAACGCTTACAACAAGCACAGGAACTTTTAAACAAAATTAACCGCAAAATTGACCTTGGTCACTATGCAAATTTTCGCGCTGCGCTAGATTTAGCAATTAATGCTTTTACAATCAGCAAACTCGAAAATCGCAGAAGTAGTGCTCTACAAGCTATCAATCGCTTCTTGGAAGCAGAGCATATTTACACTGATTACACCGATACCGAACTTGAGCAAAAAAGCCAAATTGCTGATGAATATCTGCTGACTTTATCGTTAGCTTAACTTGCTGAGGCGCGTTGTTATCTAGAATTAGAAGAACATGACACAGCACTTCGTCGCTTCCAAGAAGGTGCAACAGTTCTCCGTTCACGAATTCAGAAATATATTGAGCTTCTGCTGACTTCAAATCCAGCAGTATACCTACAGCCTGAGTTTAAAGAACAAATTGACTTGCGGAGATTAACTCGAATTTACCAATGGATTAATCCAACTTTGGATGAAAATACTGTATTTGAAATCCAACGCGAAAATCTCATTAAGATAGCGCAAGACCCCAGTAAGTGGGTAGATTCGCTACCAGCAGCAATTTTAACTCGTGTTGAAGTTCAAGGAGGTTGGTTCGGTCCAAATCACGACGATTTGAAAAAAGAGGCTTATAAACGTCTTCCTCAAGTGCTGGAAGTCGTGGAATCGATGATTGAAACAAATCGCCGTTTTGAAGCGTATCAGGCAGAAGTACAAGCAATATCCCAACTAGGAATCAGCTTCCATGAATGGCTTAAATTAACTCCATCTACAGAAGAAAAACCCGACAAGGCAAATTTAATGTATATCATTCCAGAAAAGCCTTTAGACTTGCCACTTTTAAGTTAGACTGTCCTTGCTTTTAACTTGCATTATTTGGACGGGCAAGATGCCCATCCCACAAGAACTCAGATAAGCTGTCGCTTTTTCCTTTGTAGGCGCGACAGCTTAAAACACAGCGAAAGCGATCGCTCTTTTCCTTCTCTTGGCGTCCTTGGCGTCTTGGCGGTTCCATAAAAAAATAAGGTGCGTTACGAAAAACACGAACGCACCCAATGAAATTTATTACAGAGATTATCTAGAAGTAAGGTTAAATCTTAGCTTCTTCCTTCACCAACTTATCCCAACCCAAATCTTTCAAATTGTTATTCCGACGCAACGGACGAGTCACCAACTCCAGAATGTCACGCGCATTGGTAAAGCCGTGAATCTGAGCAAAAGTGAACTCAACAGACCACTTAGTATTGATACCCCGTGCTTCCAATGGGTTAGCATGAGCCATACCAGTAATCACCAAATCTGGCTTTAACTCATAAATCCGCTGCACTTGATTATAGTTGTCTGGCTTCTCCACAATCTTAGGCAGAGGTGCGCCCATTTCCTGGCAAGTTTTTTCCAGCAACGCCAACTCAGCAGCTTGATAGCGCTTATCCATGTAGGGGATGCCGATTTCCTGAACCGTCATACCGCAGCGCACCAAGAACCGTGCCAGGGAGACTTCCAGCAAGTTATCACCCATGAAGAACACAGACTTGCCACGAATCAATTTGACGTATTCTTCCAAGCCTTCCCAAATTTGAGCCTCACGTTCATCCAACCCTTTGGGAGTAATGCCGAACACCGAGCAAATTTTCTCAATCCAAGCACGGGTACCATCGGGACCAATTGGGAAAGGTGCGCCAATCAGCTTGCACTTGCGGCGACGCATCAAGGTAGTCGCAGTGCGGCTAAGGAAGGGGTTGACACCAGCGACATAATACCCTTCTTCAAGGGTAGGTAGTTCAGTAAAGCGCTTTGCGGGTAGCCAACCAGAAACTTTGATACCTTGCTTTTTGAGTTCCAGAGTTAACTGAGTCACAACGGGATCGGGGAGGGAACCAAACAGCACCAATGGTGGATGATCCACATACTCAGATTCTTCTTTAACGACTTCTTCTTTCTTCTTACCAAAGTTAAGCAGTTTGGAAATAGCGTTGCGTTCGTTTTTGTCTGTTTCAGCCACGGGTGCTTTATCAGGACAACGTGTCGCCATCGCCGCTAACACGGTGTCTTCCCCTTGAGTGAAGGCGTAGTCCAAACCGTTGGCGCGTGCGACAACAATGGGAATACCAATTTCGCCTTCTAGCTTGGGTGCTAAGCCTTCCAAATCCATTTTGATGATTTCCGTGGTGCAGGTGCCAATCCACACAATCACACTGGGATTGCGATCGCGCTTAATCTGCAAACACAGCCGCTTTAACTCCTCATAATCATTAAGTTGTGCGGAAATATCTCCTTCTTCCAACTCTGCCATTGCATAACGGGGTTCCGCAAAAATCATCACCCCCATTGCGTTTTGCAAGAAGTAGCCACAAGTCTTTGTCCCAATTACCAAAAAGAAGCTATCTTCAATTTTTTGATAAAGCCAAGCGACGCAGCTAATTGGGCAAAAAGTGTGGTAATTTCCAGTTTCGCACTCAAAAGTTAAAGCTTCTGGTTGAGCAATCATTTTGGTATTTTCTCCCCTTAATTTTTATAAGAAAGAAGATAGAACAAAGAAGAATTTATCGAGTTTCCTTCTTCATTCTTCATTCTTCACTCTTTAATGGTTGGGGAAGAGACGAGCAATCTCGGAGTCATCTTCTGAGTCATCAAAAGAACCAGAAGGTAGTTCTTCCCCTAAAAACATTTCTTTATGCGCTTCCTCTTTTTGGGTTGCGCTTTCAGCACCCCAAGCATCTGACAACACACCGGCAAAGCCACTCTCAGAAGTTTTGCTGTCTACTTCGTTCAAATGATCCAAAGAAAGTTCACCGAACTCATTAACTGTGTTATGTGCTTGGTGAGGTTGATTGTTCGAGTTTGTATCGTTGGATGAGGAATTGCCGGCCCGGTTTTGAGTCACATTATCGATTGTTGGATGAGATACTCTAAGGGTTTGGTTGTGTGTATCTCCCAGCTCCAACTTGTTAGCTATTCCCTCTTGCCCAAAGCTACTTATCTGAGAATTTGTTAGTGTTTCATCATTGAAGTTTTCATATGAAACATCTAATTCCCTGTATTTTTCTATACGTAAATTGGGAAGGGCGCGGTTACCGAGAGCTATATCTGGATCAAAATTTAACTCCAGCACCTCGACCAAGGTATCGGCGTCAGGATTCAATTTGGAAAAGGGCAGCATTAACTGTGCCAGCTTAGGTTCCAGCGCGTTAACGACTCCCAGGATGAGGTACGAAGATGGGCGTCTGCCACCATCCGGGGTGGAAACAGACTCCACTTCCATGTGCAGGGCAATCCAGTCACGATTTAACTGGAAAAATTGCAACCACTTTTGCTTTAAAGAATCTGTGAAACTATCAAAGAAAGCCATATTGTCCCCCATCCTGGAATTAAGATGATTTATACAATCATCAAGTCTAATTCCTCTTCTGAATTTGGAACTTGTGTTTTAGTGGGATTTAGATAAAAATCTGATAACAAAGCGAACACGTCGCGGTCTGGGGCGTCATTTGGGACAACACCTTCTGGACGCGCCAGAATTTGGTCAGCAATATTGAGATAGTAATCGCAAACGTAATTCAAAGAGGGATCAGATTCTGCCATTTCAAACAAAGTTTTACCTTTGACGCGGGAAACACGGATATCTTCAATCAAAGGCAAAACTTCCAGAATTGGCATGGACACTGTTTCCACATACTTTTCAATCAAGTCGCGCTTCGAGGTGCGGTTACCAATTAACCCAGCAAGACGCAGTGGGTGAGTCCGGGCTTTCTCCCTGACTGAAGCCGCAATACGATTGGCAGCGAACAAAGCATCAAAGCCATTGTCAGTCACAATCAAGCAGTAGTCAGCATAGTTGAGGGGTGCTGCAAAACCACCGCAAACAACGTCACCGAGAACGTCAAACAAAATCACATCGTATTCATCAAAGGCATTGAGTTCCTTTAATAATTTCACGGTTTCGCCTACCACGTAGCCGCCGCATCCAGCACCCGCAGGGGGACCACCTGCTTCCACACAATCCACGCCGCCATAGCCCTTGTAGATCACATCTTCGGGCCAGACATCTTCGTAGTGGTAGTCCTTTTCTTGCAGGGTATCGATAATTGTCGGAATTAAGAACCCGGTGAGGGTGAAGGTGCTGTCGTGTTTGGGGTCGCAACCAATTTGCAGCACTTTCTTGCCGCGCTTGGCTAAGGCGACGGAGATATTACAGCTTGTTGTGGACTTCCCAATACCGCCTTTTCCGTAAACTGCTAGTTTCACTGTAGTTTGCCTCTTATAGTTTCTTGTCAAACTCGTCGCTCAAACAATTCCCTGCACCTAGCCGAAGATGGCGATTTGTGAGGTCTGTGAGTGCCATTATTGTGCAAATCACACGGAAAATAAAGGGGCTGTTCAAGTCTACTAGGGTTCTATCAAGTGAATTATGCCTTAATTCAATGAATTATAGTTTTTTTGATTTATAAACACTTTTAAAACTAAAATAACTTAAAAAATCATACCTTATTAATACTTTTATATAAAATAAGTTACAAAATACAAAAAATAAAAATCCCGCTACACCGATTGTGCGTATCAAAAAGACCTATGTGGATAGGTATACCTCTTGGTAGAGAAATGAGTGTAAGAGCTATGAGAGGGTCGTTGAAAGTAAATTTGCAAATAAATTGGCAGTTTATTGTCAACGGCTAAGACAAAATTATTCCGACTTGAGAGCAACTGCCTGAAAAATATAAATAATTATTACCGATGCCAATATTTGTTAAACTTTGTCTCAAATATCAAATCTACTGGTCTTGAGGCTGCCAAAATCAGTTATAGCGGTTTTCATTCACAGCGAAAAAACCTCGCATCACTGAGTGTGCAATTCCATTTGTACTGGCAGGATGTGATTTGTGATGAATCCCTATCAGGGATTGAAATAATTCAAGAAACATCTTCTTGGGGTGAATTCATCTCTTGCAAGGATTGCCAGCCTGCTTCCCACAGAGAACGGTCTTGTAACAATTTGGCATTTATCCAAAAGCGGACATTGGGGTCACAAGCAGCGACCATCTCGGCATAAACCCAGTTGCCCTGATTTTTGCGGTTGACGACTTGGAAGTGTCGCCAGCCATCTACTTTTTGCTGCGCTGTCCACTTAGAACCAACTAAGTAAGGAAATTTCTGCTTTTTAGCCATTGGTCAAAAGTCAATAGTTATTAGTTACTAGTCATTAGTCATTAGCTTAACGTGCGTGTTCTGCCTTCTCGTACTCATTTTCAAATTCCTAGCTTGACTAAGGCGCGACTGAAAAACTCATCCGGAGTATAGTGAGAACAAAGTGAAGTTAGCTATGGAATCTACTGATTCAAGCCATGCCTCTAACCTTCAGCTTCGCCCTCAGTCAACAGCAAACCTTTGAACTACGCTGTGATTATGGCTCACGTCGCCTAGATAAAGTTGAGTTAGTAGCACTAATTGACCTATGTGAGCAAAATTACTACGCCCAGCAGCGCGATCGCCTGCCCTTACTTATCCAGATAGGACGGCAGCTTTATCTATGGCTGGATGGCAAGGAAGGATGGCTGAGAAGGGCGCTGGATGAGGCTGAAGAACAGACGATTTATCTGGATTTGATCCAAACGAGTGAGGCGCGGGGGTTGAACCCGGAAACGGAACGCGTGGCGTTGGGACTTGCGCATTTGCCGTGGGAATTGCTACACGATGGAACAGGGTTTTTACTAGAACGGCAGGATATTGCAGTATTGCCTGTGCGTGCAGTGCAGCAACGAAATACCAGTGCGATCGCCGTGCAAAATCGTCCATTGCGATCGCTGTTTATGGCAACTTCTCCAGACGATCCAAGAGTTCCGCCGCTTCAGTTTGAACACGAAGAAGCCAACATCCTGCAAGCAACCAAGGATCAGCCTTTGGCGTTGATTGTCGAAGAAAGCGGCTCGGTTGAGGAATTAGCCAATTTAGTGAAATCCTATCCGGAAGACTATTTTGATGTCTTTCACTTAACAGGACACGGAATAATTTATACTCAAAAAGATTTTGGCGGTTTGCTGGCAAAAGGTAGAACAATTAAGGATAATACGCCCTGCTTCATCACCGAGGATGAGGTGGGTAATGTGCAATTGACTACCGTGGATGACTTAGCGAAAGCTTTTCGCGGACGTTTCCCACGGGTGATTTTTCTTTCTGGCTGTCACACAGGACAAGTTGCCAACCGGGGAACAGTGCCATCGATGGCGCAGGCTTTGGTGAAGCTGGGGGCGGGTGTGGTATTAGGCTGGGCGCGTCCGGTGTATGACACGACGGGTATTATTGCTGCACAGGCATTTTATCAAGCTTTGGCGACCGGGGCGACGGTAGACGAAGCAGTCAAAGCCGCGCAGCAAGAAATGATTGCCAAAGAATGTCCCGACTGGCATCTGTTGCGGATTTATCGAGATACGCGCCCAATTGAGCAACTGGTGACACCGCTGAGACATCCGAAGCGGGAAAAGCTGAAATTAACACCGCCTGAAAGCGAATTTCTGGATGAGAACAATATCGTTAAAGTCGCCAGTCGGTGGGAATTTGTCGGACGCAGACGCCCGCTACAACGGTGTTTGCGGGCGTTGCGAGAAACCAGCGACGAGATAGGGGTATTTATTGCTGGGATGGGTGGACTGGGTAAAAGTTCTTTGGCGGCGCGGTTGTGTACGCGAGTCCAGACACAGCGTCCGAATTTTGAGCGGGTGGTGTTAATTGGACCGTTGGATGAGGTAGGGTTACTCAATAAACTTTCGAGTAAGTTTGAGCGGTTTGCAGATCTGCCCGCATTGCTGAATGAACCAAAGGTTTCCCTCAAAGGGCGACTGCAAAACTTTTTTGAGAGAATAGAAGCACTTGAGCATCCGTTGTTGTTGGTACTGGATGACTTTGAGCAGAACATCCCGAAAGCGAATATTGAAGATGGTTCGCTGCGGATGACGGCGGAAGCTTACCGTATTTTAGAGGCGATTTGTGCGGCGCTGGAGGAAAACCAGGCAGAGAGCCGATTGATTGTCACTTGTCGCTACCTCAAAGAAGATACCCTACCACCGCATCGGCTGCACGTGGAATCTTTAGCGGCGATGGGCAAAAGCGATATTGATAAAATTTGCCGTCCATTAGATAAAGAAGTAAAGCAGGAAATTAGACAACAGCGAATTCTCGACATTGCTGATGGCAACCCCCGCTTGTTGAAGTGGCTTTTGCAGGTAATTCAGCAACCAGGTTTAGCTGCGGATGATTTATTAACTCGGTTGGAGAATACGCAGCAGGAGTTTCGGGAAAATATTTTGGCGCAGACGCTGTTGAATGCGTTGGAGGTGGATGAAAAAAAGTTTTTGGCACGGTTGAGTGTTTTTCGCCTGCCAGTGACAATTGATATTGTGAACGCTGTTACGCAGAACCTCACCCCCAGCCCCTCTCCGCAAGCAGAGAGGGGAGGAAGAGATCACGAGAGGTTATGGTTGGAGAAATTAGTAAGCTTCAGCTTAGTTGAGTCTGCCACCACTCACGCCACCCAAACCGCCGAATATCGCGTGACGACGATTTTAGAACCGTTGCTGCAAACTATATTGAGTGAGGAAGAGTGGCAGACAACGCAACAGCAAGCGGCAAAAAAACTCTATCAACTTTGGTGGGAGGAATCTGATAAACGCACGGAAGCGCAAGGACTGGAGATCGTGAGGTTAGGACTGCTGACACAGGAGCAGGAAATTGCTGTCAGCGTTGGGCACTCTATTGCAACTGGTTGGGTGAACAGTTCCCGATTTTTGGAGACTGTCCAACTTTGTGATCAACTCCTGCAAAAGTTTGTGGACTACCGCATTTTGGCAACCATCGCCCCTGCTGAAAAGCTTTTGGGGACAGTTGAGGATGCTGTTGCCCATTATCAACAAGCTTTAGAACTTTGCCCTGAGGAGGACTTGAATGTAAAAGCCACAACTTTGAACAACATGGCACAAGTCATTGCCGAACAAGGGGACATCTCTGGAGCGATCGCACTTTGGCAACAATCTTTGGAAATATCTGAGCAGATTGGCGATGTCCGTGGCAAAGCAGTAATTTTGAGCAACATGGCATGGTTTATTGCCCAACAAGGAGACATCTCTGGAGCGATCGCACTTTGGCAACAATCTTTGGAAATATCTGAGCAGATTGGCGATGTCGGTGGCAAAGCACCAACCTTGAACAACATGGCACGGTTTATTGCCGAACAAGGAGACATCTCTGGAGCGATCACACTTTGGCAACAATCTTTGGAAATATATGAGCACATTGGTTATGTCCATGGTAAATCCGTAAGCCTGACCAGCATGGCAGTGGTAATTGCCCAACAAGGAGACATCTCTGGAGCGATCACACTTTGGCAACAATCTTTGGAAATATCTGAGCACATTGGTGATGTCCGTGGTAAAGCCGTAACCCTGAGCCACATGGCACAGGTAATTGCCGAACAAGGCGACATCCAAAGAGCGATCGCACTTTGGCAACAATCTTTGGAAATATATGAGCACATTGGTGATGTCCGTGGTAAAGCCGTAACCCTGACCAGCATGGCAAGGGTAATTGCCGAAGGCGACATCCAAAGAGCGATCACATTGTGGGAACAATCTTTGGAAATATTTGAGCACATTGGCGATATCGGTGTTACTAAAGCCGTAACCCTGAGCTACATGGCAAGGGTAATTGCCAAACAAGACGACATCCCAAGAGCGATCGCACTTTGGGAACAATCTTTGGAAACATATGAGCAGATTGGCGATGTCCGTGGTAAAGCCATAACCCTGAACAACATGGCAGGGGTGATTGCCCAACAAGGAGACATCTCTGGAGCGATCGCACTTTGGCAACAATCTTTGGAAATATTTGAGCACATTGGTGGCGATGTCGGTGGCAAAGCCACTACCCTGGCAAATATGGCTTATTTTGCAGGTAAAACCGGAGATAAAGCTAGGGAGTTAGACTTATATCTGCAAGCCGCTGCGGCATTTGCACACGTTCGTGCTTATGATGATTTGGTGACAGTTTTGCTTAACTTAGGCGTAGCAGATGAAAGTAACCGTTTGGTTTACCTGGCTCAAGCAATCTGGCTGACGCTGAGAATTCAAGCTCCCTTAACAGATACAATTGAGCTAATTGGTGCTTTGTATGATGCAGTACCTCAAGGCGATGAACTGGAAGCCTTGCTTGGGAAAACAGCACTATTCTTTTGCAACAGCCGAGGCGAAGGGCATCCGCAGTTAGAGGAACTCCAGGATTTAAGTTTCAGGATGCTATCAGCGGTGGCGCGTGCCCAAGGAGTTGAGACGCAGGAAGCGTTCAATACTTGGTTTGTTCAGCAAAGGTTGGATGATCCAGAATATTTTATACCGCGACTCACTCAACGCCTAGAGGAGATTATTGGTGATGAGTGGTTGTTTGATCCGACTCAATTGTAGATTTTGGATTGGGGGATGGGGAGAAAAAGTAAAATTAAAAAAGCTTTATTCAAATAGAAAGCTGTGATTGTGACTCTAAGTGAGGCTGAGCCTCAGTATGGGCATTCCCAGCCGGAGTCTGGGAACGAGGAAGCAGGAGTCTGGGAAATTTTCTCGTTCCCAGGCTCAGCCTGGGAACGCTATGCAAAGAGGCTCAGCCTCCTGACGCTCCAACTACACATCAATCAAATCAACAGCTAAAACTGCCTTCATACCCATGTAATTACGGTAACTGGAATATCGCCAATGAGCAGGATCATCCACATAGCCGCGCCTGAGTGGGTTATTGTGCATATATTCCAATTTTTGGCTAAACATCAGTTGACTAAATATTGCTTGGGGATGTGAACCTTCCTGCCAAAGCTGGTATTCTTGGGTAGTTTTGTGTAATTTTTTGTGAAATTTGAGCTGTTTTAACAAATACTCAGTTTGATTCTCTTTTAACCAATCAATCACAGATCTGGCTGTAAATGACTTGAATGCTGCTATTTCTCTAGATAAATTTTCAGCCGATGCAATTAAGTGAAGATGGTTTTCCATGATCACATACCCATGCAAAGCTAAACGCTGGTGGCTTTGTAGAAATTCTAATGAGTTGAGAATGATTTGAGCTAAGTCTGGTTTACTAAATACTGCGAGCCAGTTAACAACTGTGCAGGTGAGAAAATGAGGCTGGTTTTCTAGAAATTGGTAGCGAGAACGACCCATAGAGTAAGGAAAGGTGTGAATATGGAAGGCTGAGCCTCTTGATATAGCATTCCCAGGCTCAGCCTGGGAACGAGTATTTCTTTAGATAAATTTTCATTCGTTGTGAATATGCGAGGCTGAGCCTCTTGATATAGCATTCCCAGGCTGAGCCTGGGAACGAGTAGGCTGAGCCTGGGAACGAGTAGAGGTGTGAATATGGGAGGCTGAGCCTCTTGATATAGCATTCCCAGGCTGAGCCTGGGAACGAGTAGGCTGAGCCTGGGAACGAGTAGAGGTGTGAATATGGGAGGCTGAGCCTCTTGATATAGCATTCCCAGGCTGAGCCTGGGAACGAGAAGACGAGAAGGAGGAATCTGCTTAAGGATTTTGGTAAGCTTCGGTCTGTGATGTTATGGGAGTAGACATTGGTGCAGTACGTTTCTTTTTAGGAGCCATAATGACAGACAGAAGTTTGGGGAAAGCAAAACAAGCAATAGTATTCAGCAATGTTAAGATGACTGCATCTATCGTATTCATCGTGAACTCCTCTTTTGTGAAAGTAGAGTAGTGAAAACTTCTACGCTGCTAGGTGCGATTGGTTTTGCTGTGGTTCTTCAGGCGATCGCCCACCAAACCGCGGTTTCCGGTAGCGCTCTACCAACCGATCCCGCTGCATGATGATAGTACTTCCCTTCTTTTCCTCTTGTTTTTCCCACGTTGACAAGAAGTCGAGACAGGAGTGGTCAATGTAGCTGAGCATCTGTAGGTGAATATGAATTTCCTTTTTAGGAGGAATCTGCTCAAGGGCTTTGGCAAGTTGCGGTAGCCGGATAAATGTAGCCATCCCTTCCAAATACACATCAACGCGCTGGTTGTTTTCATCCGCAACGACATGGATATCGAGGTGGGAAACTTTGTAGATCAGCTTGATTGCTGACAACACAAGACCGAGTAGCACGCCAAAAAGTAGGTCAGCAGTGATAATTCCACCCAAGGTCGCAAAGTAGATGAATACAGGGATGCGTCCGTATTGTTGCAGCTTCCGGATATTCTCAACTTTCACCAGCTTATAGCCTGTGACTACCAAAATCGCTGCGAGGCTGGAGGTGGGAATTAGATTCAGTACAGAAGGCGCAACAACAACAAGAGCCAACAGCCAGACTCCGTGAAAAATCGCAGACAGTCTGGTTTTGCCTCCTGCTTCCACGTTTACAGAACTGCGGACAATCACACCCGTCATCGGTAGCGCCCCCAGTGCGCCGCAAACCATGTTGCCCAAGCCTTGGGCTGCGAGTTCGCGGTCAAAATTAGTTTTTGACTCAAATTGAAGTCGATCTACCGCCGCCGCTGAGAGCAGGCTTTCGGCACTGGCGATAAAGGCGATCGCCATCGCTTCGACAAGCAAAGATGGCTTGAGTAGACCGATGAAGTTCTCTAGCTTTGGGATGTGAACCGTGGCGATAAGATTATCGGGTACATTGACGTACTGAATCGGCAACTTCATCACACTGGCTAGAGCAGTTGCAATCACGACAGCAATCAAGGAACCGGGCAGCAATTTTAATCTTTTTGGCTTATAGTTCTCCCACATGATGAGGATAAGAATGGTAATTAAAGCTACAATTCCTGCCATGAGATGGTTGTTGCCTTGGGCAGGAAAGATAGTCTTATATATCTCGGTGGGAATAGAAATTAAGTTATCGATTCCGTGTGCGCTTGGCTTGCTATCGAACATCACATGGAATTGAGAAGCAAAGATAAGCACACCAATTCCTGCCAGCATCCCGTAGATGACTGCGGGAGATATTGCTCGGAAAACCTGTCCCAGCTTGAAGACACCAGCAAGTAACTGGAACAAACCCGCCAGCATTAGAATCGGTCCTAGCATTTCAATGCCGTACTGCTGAACCAGTTCCCAGACTATAACAGCAAGCCCAGCCGCTGGTCCACTGACCTGCAACGGTGAACCAGCAACAGTGCCAACAATAATTCCGCCAACGATTCCTGTGATGATTCCCATCTCTGGAGGAACCCCTGAAGCGATCGCAATTCCCATACATAGTGGCAGAGCAACGAGAAACACAACTACGGACGCCACTAGGTCGTTGACGATGGAGCGTTTAGCTTTAATATCTTTGATATCTCTGATTGTCATCTTCCTTTTCTCGTAATTTTCTATAAGTATTACTACTGCTGTAAAAGTTAAACTAATCACAATACTTTTTTCCAAAAATATCGTTCAACTATCATCTTCACGAACTTAGCAAACAGGACGTAAATATTTGCGCCTATTACCTGAGAGAGTTGTAGGTACTCTCCTGACGTTCAAAATGGCATTTAATAGCTCACCAACTGATACTAAGTTGTAGTTAAAAATCATACTCACCCTGCTTTAACACTAAGTTAGACATTTGAACACAACTTGGTATGAAGCTGAAAAAATGACAATAGGCGACAATCAACAGACCCTGATTGTTACAGTTCTTTTTTATATTTATAAAAACTTATTAATTGTGTATTAAAAATTTATGAGAAAATTTTCATGTTCGCAGCCGATAGCCCATACCTCTGACTGTTTCGATATAGTCGTGACCTAGCTTTTTACGCAGATAACCGACGCAGACATCAACGACATTAGAGCCGGGATCGTAGTCGTAGCCCCAAACCTGACTCAGCAACTGCTCTCGGCTCATGACTTGCCCTGGATGACGCACAAAAGTTTCAGCTAGGGTAAATTCTCGTGCTGATAACTTAATTGGGCGATCGCCGATCCAAATCTGACGTTTAAGCAAATCAACGACAATGTTGCCTGCTTTAAGAACCATTTCTTCCTGTCGTCTGGGTAAGCGATTGTCACGCAATCGCGCCCGTACCCGCGCCAGCAGTTCTTCAAACCGAAAGGGCTTTGTTACGTAGTCGTCAGCCCCACCTTCTAGTCCAGCGACTTTATCGCTCACCTCGTCACGAGCGGAAAGGATAATGATAGGTAGCTGTTCGCCCTGACCGCGTAATTCTTCCAACACCATCCAACCATCTTTACCAGGGAGACCAATGTCAAGGATGAGCAGGTCAAACTCCCCGCTTTGAGCCATGCTCGACGCTTCATGACCGTCTTTGGCAACTGCGGTAGTGAACCCCGACGCCCGTAGCCCTTTTTCCAGGAAAGCGGCTATGCGCGGCTCGTCTTCGGCAATCAGAATCCGATCAGTCAAACAGAACCTCCAAAGGGTGGGTCTAGTGGAATGACAATAGTGAATGTAGAACCCTTACCGGGTTTGCTTTTGAGTTCTACTCGACCACCGTGTGCCGTTGCGATCGCACTCACGATAGACAATCCCAAACCAGCCCCCTCAGAACGACGATAACTATGGGAGCCACGGGCAAAGCGCTCGAAGATCCGCTCTTGGTCGCCAGGAGCAATGCCAACGCCTGTGTCACGCACCCAGAAATAAGCCTTACCGTTTAAAAGTTCTGAACCAAGGGCGATGACATGTCCATCACTTGTGTGCTGAGTCGCATTCTGAGCCAAATTCATCATTGCCTGAGTTAGCCGTTGGCGGTCAGCCACAATCCGCCCCATCCCCTTGTTCTCCAAACGCCAGTCTCGCTCAGCTAAAGCTGTGGCTTTGGTATACAGTTCCTCAGTCAGTGAGCTAATATCTACTGTCTGTAGGTTTAAAAAATTGGGTTGCTCTGTCTTGGCTAGTAATAGCAGGTCATCGACAAAGCGACTCATGCGATCAAGTTCATCAGTCACTAATTCCACTGTTTCACGTCGCTCTTGGGGATCGTCACCCAGCAGTTCTAAATGACCTCGGATAATTGTGATCGGCGTTCGGAGTTCATGACTTGCGTCGTTGATGAAGTTTCGTTGACTGGCGAAAGCAGTTTGGAGACGGTCTAACATCTCGTTGAACGTAATGGTGAGTTCGGCAATTTGGTCTACCCCCTGCACGGGGATGCGTTGAGATAAGTCAGACTCGCTAATTGAGCGGGCTGTTTCGATAAGTAAGCGTAGGGGAGCCAATAACCGCCCAGCCACTACCCAAGCCAGCACCGATGCTATCGCTAGAACAGCTATTGTTACCTTGATAATAACGATAACCGCCTGGTTCACCTCCTCCAGAGCGGTATGATTTGAGTATGCGACCACAAAGACACCGTGAGTTTTTCCTTTAACTACTGGTTGGGCAAAGTAGTGGAGGGTATTCGTTGAGGTTAATTTCTTTTGACCTCGCTCAGGTTTTTTGAGTTTCTCGCAGTGTTTTACAAAGTCTGAATTCGGCTGTAAAGTAGCCGGCAAAGTTTTAGGATTGGATTTGTAGAATTTCCCATTCAACAGCGTAATCAAAAACGTGTTGTCGTGGGGAATGTTGCGGGATAAAAATACATCAAACATGGCAGCGACATCATCCCCGAAAGGTTGAGCCGTGGTGGGGTTCCTCCCCGCAGTCAATCGTCTAAACTCCTTGACCTCCTTGATGAGAAAATTTTCAACTTGCTGTTCAAGTCGGACAAGGAGAACCTCATAGATTGCCACGACAGATACCAATGTGGAGAAGATCATCAGCACGATGTACGAGATCAAGATGCGTGTGCGAACGCCAAAGAAGATTCTGCGCCATCCAGGAAATCGGTTTTTCTTTGTCACTTGAGCATTTTGATTGCTTCTCGTAAAGAAGATTTTTGGAGCCATGAGCCGATTAAGACGGTTGTATTGCAAAAATTTTTAGACGAGACCAGATCCTGGGAGGTGGGATGGGTGTTATGGGTGATGGCTATAGGCAGTTGACACAGATGATACTTTAACTAAAGTAACATCACTTTTTGCAACACAAAGGTTATTTGACTTAAACTCTTGTATGATAAGCTTTTTATAAGATGACGCGCCCCAAAGAGCTGCATCAATTAGTAAAAAATGGGCGGTAATACTCCTCTACAACAACGCGAACACCGATCCAGTTATTTGTGCCCCTCTTTGTACAATCACGGTATCAAAACAAAACTTATTCTTCTTCTGTTTGGACTCACTCGGCGCTTGGAGTCAATCAGGACTCATTGGACGGTAATACTCCTGGAGAAAGACGTGAACACCGATCCAGTGAATTGCCCCCCTTTTTTTACAATGACCATATAAGAACAAACCATACACTTGTTCTATCTGCGCTTTTTGTGCGCTTGGAGTAGTTCTTTCCTAGAAAAGCCTATGCAACCAACTAATCCAAACCAATTTACAGAAAAAGCCTGGGAAGCGATCGCGCACACGCCAGATATTGCTAAACAATATCAACAACAGCAGATTGAAAGCGAACACCTGATGAAAGCGCTGTTGGATCAGGAAGGTCTTACCAGCGGTATTTTTACCAAAGCAGGTGTGAATCTGCAAAAACTACGCGATCGCACAGAACAATTTATCCAACGTCACCCCAAAGTCTCTGGTAGCAGCAGTTCCGTATACTTGGGACGGAGTTTAGATACTCTTCTTGATCGGGCTGAAGGGTATCGCAAAGAGTTTCAAGACGAGTATATTTCAATTGAACATTTATTGCTAGCTTATGCCAAAGATGACCGCTTTGGCAAAGGGTTATTCCAAGAATTTGGGTTAGACGAAGGCAAGCTAAAGAATATCATTAAACAAGTTCGAGGAAATCAGAAAGTGACCGACCAAAATCCAGAAGGCAAATACGAAGCACTGGAAAAATATGGGCGTGACCTCACCGAAGCTGCTCGTCAAGGTAAACTTGACCCAGTGATTGGACGTGATGATGAAATTCGGCGGACTATCCAAATTCTCTCGCGCCGTACCAAGAATAACCCTGTGCTTATTGGTGAACCGGGCGTTGGGAAAACTGCGATCGCCGAAGGACTTGCACAGCGGATTGTCGCCGGTGACGTACCCCAATCCCTGAAAGACCGTAAACTCATAGCATTAGATATGGGTGCTTTGATTGCAGGGGCAAAATTCCGGGGTGAATTTGAAGAACGCCTCAAAGCAGTCTTAAAAGAAGTTACCGAGTCCGGCGGGAATATAGTTTTATTTATTGATGAAATTCATACCGTTGTCGGCGCTGGTGCGACTCAAGGCGCAATGGACGCTGGTAACTTGTTAAAACCGATGTTGGCGCGGGGCGAATTGCGCTGTATTGGGGCGACAACTTTAGACGAATACCGTAAATATATTGAAAAAGACGCTGCTTTGGAAAGACGCTTCCAGCAGGTTTATGTGGATCAACCCAGCGTCCAAGATACCATTTCCATTTTGCGCGGCTTGAAAGAACGGTATGAAGTTCACCACGGGGTGAAAATTTCTGATAGTTCTTTAGTCGCAGCAGCCACATTGTCAAGTCGCTATATAAGCGATCGCTTCTTACCAGACAAAGCCATTGACTTGGTAGACGAAGCTGCGGCACGCTTGAAAATGGAGATTACCTCCAAACCAGAAGAACTGGACGAAATCGACCGCAAGATTCTGCAATTAGAAATGGAGAGGCTGTCACTGCAAAAAGAAAGCAATGCAGCATCTCGTGAACGCCTAGAAAGACTAGAAAAAGAACTTGCGGATCTCAAAGAAGAACAAAGAACACTCAATACTCAATGGCAGTCTGAAAAAGACATTATCACCAAAATTCAGTCTGTCAAAGAAGAAATTGACCGTGTGAACTTGGAAATTCAGCAAGCAGAACGCGACTACGACCTCAACCGCGCTGCTGAGTTAAAATACGGCAAGTTAACCAGTTTGCATCGTGATTTGGAAGCAGTCGAAACTGAACTTGCTCAAGCACAACGCAGTGGAAAATCTTTATTGCGTGAAGAAGTCACGGAAGCTGACATTGCAGAAGTGATTTCTAAATGGACGGGAATTCCCATCAGCAAGTTGGTAGAATCTGAAAAAGAAAAACTGCTGCACTTAGAAGATGAACTGCACCGTCGTGTCATTGGACAACATGAAGCCGTGACAGCAGTAGCAGATGCCATTCAGCGTTCTCGTGCTGGACTCGCTGATCCCAATCGTCCTATAGCTAGCTTTATTTTCCTCGGTCCTACCGGTGTAGGTAAAACCGAATTGGCGAAAGCGCTGGCGGCGTATATGTTCGACACCGAAGAAGCGCTGGTGCGGATTGATATGTCCGAGTACATGGAGAAACACGCCGTTTCCCGCCTCATTGGTGCGCCTCCCGGATACGTGGGTTACGACGAAGGCGGACAACTTACCGAAGCCATTCGTCGTCGTCCTTACGCAGTGCTTCTGTTCGATGAAATCGAAAAAGCACATCCAGATGTATTTAACATCTTCCTGCAAATTCTCGATGATGGGCGCGTCACTGATGCTCAAGGTCATACGGTAGACTTTAAGAACACCGTGATCATCATGACCAGCAACATCGGTTCACAGTATATCTTAGATGTCGCGGGTGATGACTCACGCTATGACGAAATGCGCCATCGGGTGATGGAGGCGATGCGAAATAGCTTCCGTCCTGAGTTCCTCAACCGCATCGACGAAACGATTATCTTCCATGCATTGCACAAACAGGAATTGCGGCAGATTGTGCAGTTGCAAGTAAATAGACTACGGCAAAGACTGAGCGATCGCAAGATGTCTCTCAAACTCTCGGAATCTGCTCTTGACTTTTTAGCAGAAGTAGGCTATGATCCTGTGTTTGGAGCGCGTCCGCTGAAGCGAGCAATTCAACGCGAGTTAGAAACTCAAATTGCCAAAGCTATTTTGCGCGGCGAATTCAACGATGGTGACACCATCTTTGTGGATATCGAGAATGAGCGCCTTTCCTTTAAGCGCTTACCTGCAGAAGTGTTCACAGCTTAATTAGGCTAGCAACGCATTTTGCAGCAAATATAACGGATGAGATATCTGTCACCCTCACAGATACCTCATCCGTTAAGTTTGTTAATTATCCGGTGCTACTTTTTGTAATCCAAGCTTTCCATTACATCACCGATGACCGACGAGGAGGTATAGCGCTATGCCTTCTGCCTCGTTGCACGAGTGCCTATCTGGTGTCACTGCGATGAAGATATAATAGAAGAATACTATACCAACAGTAAGAAATTTCCTTGTTCTCCGCTTTGGCAAAAAGCTGGTGGTCATGATTGCCAAAATACGCAGAGCAACAATAAGGTGTGAGGAGCCATGCTGAGAGTTACAGGAGTCACTCTGGAGAAATGGTATGACAATCACTCTAAATCACACTATAGTACCTGCACATGATAAAGAAGCTTCGGCACAGTTCTTTGCACGTATTTTTGGTCTCAAGGTCGAGGCTCCTTTGGGTCACTTTGCCGTAGTACATGTCAATGACACGCTGACGCTTGATTTTGCTGACTCTGAGAAATTCGAGTCGCACCACTATGCCTTCCATGTCAGCGATGAAGAATTCGATACAATTTTTGCGCGAGTTAAAGAGGCTGGTCTTGAATATAGTAGTGACCCCATGCACCAAAATAAAGGTCAAATGAATCATAGGAAAGGAGGTCGTGGCTTCTATTTCCTAGATCCCAACGGTCATAACTTGGAACTGTTGACTCGTGGATAATTTGGCATAACCAAATAGAATTATAACTTTGGAATTATACGCAATTAACTAAGACTTAGTTAATTGTCACTTGCATGACTATTGTTCTCTTCCTAAAGAGAATGCCAAATTGTTTCCCATGAAAGATGAAGAGGAAATATTGCATAAGCTTAAATAAAAAGTGTTAGTGAAAGACATGGTAAGGAATTAGAACAATGAATCTTATTGCTTGGGTAGTTTTAGGTCTTCTGGCTGGTGCTATTGCCAAGGCAATCTATCCTGGTTATCAAGGTGGTGGAATTCTAGCTACTATACTCTTAGGAATTGTTGGTGCTTTCATTGGTGGAACATTAGTCAACATACTGCAAACTGGAAGTTTGGCATTGACTTCTGCATCTCTGACTCTTCCTGGCTTGTTCGTAGCAGTATTGGGTGCAATTATCGCTATTTTCTTGTACTACAAATTTGCCCGCAGAGCATACTAATGTTCTCTGAGTCACTTAGAAATATTTTGAGCAACACCCATAGTGATAATAGCCTCTGCATCAGCAGAGGATTTTTATTGCTAAATTTTCATTCTAAGGAACTGTCTCACCTGAATCACCAATCCCTTTTTCCTGAACCAGTAAAACTGACTTCACAGGTCGCTTGATGAAATTTCCATCCAAATCAACCTTTCCATAAAAACTTTTGCCGTTGTAATAGAGGGAAGAAGAACTTCCACCATCAAGATTCATCGCTTTTTGGACGCCCAAACTTTTCAGAAAATCTGCAAGTGCTGGCAATGATATCCCAGAATTCTTAGGAGCCTTTGGTTTTTGCGCTACCATTACCAAAACAATGCTGCCATCACGAGTGATACCCACGGCAGTTCTGGCGTTGGGTTGGGTGCTACCTAGGGCATCTCGGGAATTAGCAGAATCCACAAAGCCTTCTTGCTCCAAGGTTAATTCTGGTAGTAGTTGTGAACCACCACCCAAAGCATCGATTAACTGGCAACCTGTTGGTGATGGAGCGTTATGCAGAGCAATGTCATAGCGGACAGTTTGCCCGCACAAGTAGCGCCGGAATTCACTACGGTTGAGTATTTTAGCAAGGTAAGGTTTGAGGTTGGGATTGTTTATGAGCCGCTCATTTTGCCTGGGATCAGCTACAAGCTTTCCTTGCAGGACAACAACTGACGTAGTTTTTTGGTTATTTGGGTCAAAAAAGCCACCGTTTATGATGGCGATCGCCTTTGGCACTGCGCTTTGCGCAATCGCCCGATGTTTCTGAGCAAACTCTTCTACAGTATTTAAGTGTGGCGACAATGCTGGTGTAACCAAAAATCGACTCTCAGATGGAATCAACAAAATGTGCACTTCGCTTTGTGCTAAAGTTCGCTGTTCATAACGGATAGTTTTTTCTGATAATGATGTTTCTTTTTGTACAATCGCACTTCCTAGTACAGAGTGTTGTGGGGAACGCCAGATAAATAGCACCAGCATCCCCAAACTCATGAGCGCTCCTAAAAACAGCCAGATTTTTCTCATCGTTCAACCGCTGAACAATCCTGTGAAGATATAGTGTCTCTAGTTGTAGCAGTCCATAGGCGATCGCGCCTTGCGCGGCGAGAAAGCTGGAGCATCGCCTACGGCGGGCGCTCTGCGCCATCGCTCTTGCCCTTATCCTCCTTAAGTTGTAAACATTCTTAAGACACAAGAAGATTATGGGGAGAGAATTTATGGAACATAGCACACTAGGAAACCTCAAACAAGAGTTGATTTCTATTTCAGCGGCTACCGACATTGGCTTTAACTGCACTCCAGTGATTAAGCAGCAAATCGAGACATTAGCGCAAAACATTGAAGCTCTTAATCAAAACAGTGAACCTACAAGCCGTATGGAGTTGGTGCAAGGGCGCTGGCGGCTTCTGTACAGCACGTTTGGACTAGAACGGGAAACAAATCTTTCTAGTCTTTCTTTTGGAAAGCTGCCGAATGTGGCGGTTAGCGTTACTGGTATCTTCCAAGAGATTTATACTGCTGGTCAGCAGTACAAAAACCTTATTGAATTTACGGTTCCCTCTGGTGTCAAAGGTATTACTGTAGTTACAGCGCGCTACACAGTAGCGGACTCCAGGCGTCTGGTCATTGATTTCTTGGAAACTTCCGTTATCAAAGCCACCGAGGATTTGAGTGACTCCGCTTTTCGAGAAGCTTTAGGAGTAGAGCAAAACTCCGCTCTCGAATCCACACTTTCTGGAAATGGCTGGTCGGATATTACCTATGTGGATGAAAATTTGCGCCTTATGCGTGGCAATCAGCAGAATTTGTATGTGCTGGTGCGAGCCGACTCTCGGCTAACAGAATAGTCAACCCACTTGCCACACACCTTTGCATTTATTTTTTCATTTAAGAACCTTGACATTTTTCACCCTTAGGAGTGGCATCAGGATAAAAGGTAATTATCGCTTTTTCTTTCCTCACAAAAACTGCGGGGAAAGTTTTGCCTGTTTCTTGGTCTTGTACATTAAAAATACAAGCTCCGTCTGTATCACCTTGAAGTTTAAAGATTTTAGTTGCGTCTAAAAGCATTTCTTGGGCTGTGCTTTGGTAGCCATAGCCTTTGATAACATCCCTAACAGTGCGATTACCCTGTTTAATAACGACGCCCATTGTATAAATGAGACCTGGAACAACTTCTTCTCGTTGGGAATTATTTGGAAGTCGTCCTCCAATTCCTTTATTTTGTAATTCTAAATATCTGCCATAAAAATGCAACCCACCAATATCATTGGCGTTGTATATCTCTCCACAAAAAATGTGTTCAAATCCTTTATTCTTGAACCAAATATCAGTTAAATCTTCCAAAAATTCTGCTTTTGTGTTACGACCGGAACGGAGTTCACCGTTAGTCACTTTCTGAAGTTTTTCTAACACATCTGGATAATAGGATAAAAGCTGTTCAAATTTACTGCGACTGACTCTGGTACCTATAGAACCACAGGTATTTAGTACAGCTTTATCAAAAGGGTTGAGTGTAGGTGCTGGCGGTGAAATGTCTAGCTTTTCGCCTGCTGGGAAACCAACAGGAACTGGGTTATCTTGATTATCAAAAAAAGGTATAAGTTTGGTATCTTGCTGTTGAGCGTAAACTGGATTGTGCAACCAAACTGGGGAGGCAAATAGAAGGAGAGCAAATCCAGCTTTTACCCACTTGACTATATGTGTCACCATATTTGATTACATAAATTGATACTTTTGGAAGCTCCGCTTTTACTATATCAACTGGCAGAGCCACTTTAACGGCATTCCCAGGTAGAACCTGGGAACGAGTGTAGGTGGGTATATGCCCTACCTACTGGTAAATCCAAAATCGGATTAATCCTTCTTCAACCAACTGAACATAGCGCGTAAATCTTTGCCCACTTCCTCAATAGGGTGTTCAGCTTCTTGACGACGCATGGCGGTAAATCCAGGTTTACCAGCTTGGTTTTCTAGAACAAATTCCCGTGCAAATTGACCAGCTTGAATTTCTTGCAGAATTTTACGCATTTCTGCTTTAGTTTGGTCATTAACAATCCGAGGTCCACGGGTATAATCGCCATATTCAGCGGTGTTGGAAATGCTGTCGCGCATTTTGGCTAAGCCACCTTCCACAACCAAGTCAACAATCAATTTGACTTCATGGAGACATTCAAAATACGCTAACTCTGGCTGATAACCTGCTTCCACCAAAGTTTCAAAACCGGCTTTGATTAAAGCACTTAAACCACCGCACAATACTGCTTGTTCACCAAACAAATCGGTTTCGGTTTCTTCGCGGAAAGTGGTTTCGAGAATACCGGCGCGGGTTCCACCGATACCTCTAGCGTATGCCATCGCGCGATCGCGTGCCTGACCGCTTGCATCCTGGTACACTGCAAACAGAGCCGGTACACCTTGTCCTTGTTCATAAGTCCGGCGTACCAAATGTCCTGGTCCTTTAGGTGCAACCATCACCACATCCACGTTAGCAGGTGGCACGACTTGACCAAAGTGGATATTGAAGCCGTGAGCAAATGCTAAAACATTTCCTTCTTCCAGATTGGGTTCAATCTCGTTTTTGTAAACGGTTTTTTGCACCTCATCTGGCAACAAAATCATAATAAAGTCAGCAGCCTTGGCAGCATCTGCAACATTTTTCACAGTCAGTCCAGAAGCTTCAGCCTTCGCTGCTGACTTACTACCCGGATATAGCCCGACAATCACATTCAGACCACTATCTTTGAGATTAAGGGCGTGGGCGTGACCTTGGGAACCATAACCGATGATGGCGATGGTTTTCTGTGCCAAAAGGTCTAAATTAGCATCTTCGTCGTAGTACATCCGGGCCATAATATCTTCTCCAGTCAGCAAGCATCGTGATTCATTGCAAGGGTATGATTTTACCGCAAAACTTGACCCCACCTGCCAATTGTTAAAACTCTATTGCTATAAGTTACCCAGCATCCATCCCAGTGCTAATCCAAACGCTGCGGTTCCAGTCATAACTAGCATAGCTGCATTGAAACTATTAAAATATTTCTTTAACCTTCGCCCGGTTTTGTTGAAAGTCACTATTAAATTGCAATACAAAACTAAACGGAGCATCGATTGCCAACCGATTATCATCCACAGCAAGATTATCAAAATGACTGTTAAAGCTGGAACCACAATCCCACGCGTGCTTGCTACATCAATCAATAAAAAAACGAAAAATAAAAGATTGATGCAATACATAACCATCGTTATTTGTGAAATATCCGGCAAAGGTAAAAGACAGAAACTAAAAGCTAAAATAGAACGTGAAATTACTAAAATAAGTACCAATATCCAAGTCTTTTTGGAAATACGACTATAAATAATAGAAGCTAAGGGAAAAACAGCAAAATAAATGACAATAGGAACAGAAGCAGAAGATACTTTTATTAACCAACCGTTAAAGACATTGATGCTTAAAAAAGCAATTAACCAACCCCAATCTTTTAATATCTTCAGTAAAACTTTGTGAGAGTTTTCACTAAAATTCATGTTTTCTCTCGCCGCTTTCAAACGTAATATAGCTGTTTTTCTTGATTAGAGTCAAATTTATTATCAGCAATATCTTCATAAATCTTGATATATCAAATACATATAGTCATCCTATTGGATTTGTGAAATAGGCATTTTTCACGAATCACAGAGAACGCAGAGTAAAGACTTACACAAAATTTTACAAATCATTCAGGAATACTATAGTCTTTTTGTTTATTATTTATGCAGGAAAAGCTTGTCAAGCAGATTATATTAGATTTCATAAAAAAGTAAGCATAAAAAAATCTGTTGTTTAAAACAGATTTCATCAGTGATTTTTATATTTTTGTGATTATCCCATTCTGCCTTTAATAAGTTGAGTCAATAACGCGGAAAGCCAACCATTTAAACATTTTTTGTTGGGTGCTCACTATAGCATGACTGATAGAATTCGTGAAGATAGACGTTTTGTCGGCTATTGTCTATATTCCAAGGCAGATTAACGAAAATTTCACAAATTAAATGAGATTGCTTTATAGTTCAACCCAACATACCCTGAGTGCGGAAGGCAAGGTAATGTTTTTAGGTTTGGCGATCTATTCTTTGTACTTCGTCATCAGATAATTTCACATCGACAGCACCCACTGTGTCTTCAATGCTAGAAGTCTTGCTTGCACCAGGAATAGGCAAGATACAAGGCGACTTGGAACGCAACCACGCTAGGACAATACCGTACACAGATACGCCTTTTTCCTTTGCGAGTTTGGCGATCGCCTCAAAATCTTCCAAGCCTTGATGGCGACGACTCCCTCCAAAGGGACTCCAAGGCAGAAACGTCAAACTTTCATTTTCACAATACTCCAGCACGCCATCAAACTCTGGCTGACGATACCAAGGGTTGTACTGATTTTGCACAGAGACAATATCAACCACATCCCGCGCCCGTTTGATTTGTTCTACAGAAAAATTGGAAACTCCCACGAACCGAATCAAACCCGCATCCACTGCTTCTTTGGCTGGTGCCAGGGATTCTTCTATGGTGTAATCTGTATCAGGAGCGTGGTATTGCCAGACATCGATAGGTTTATTGCCGCCCAAAGCCTCAAAGCTGATGCGAATGGTTTCGCGTAAATGTTCTGGATTACCGTTGCCTGTCCAATTTCCATTAGGACGCATCAAGCCGCCTTTCGTCGCGACAACAACATGGCTTACATTACCCTTGTAAGATTGCAATGCTTTGTGAATCAGTCGCTCGTTGTGGTGCTTGTCTGATTCATCCTTGCAGTAGGAGTCGGCGGTGTCTATCAACGTGATACCCAAATCCAACGCACGATGAATGACATCAATGGACTGCGACTCTGGGGGACGAGTGCTTATGGACATCGGCATAGCCCCTAAACCAATCGCACTTACGGAGACACCTGTTTTCCCTAGCTGTTTTGTTTCCATGTTTTTAACTCAAGTTTCAGCGTCATTACTTGGATGATAACTTCGCGCAAAGTCGCAAAGACGCTAAGAAAAACTTTGCTTTTTTACGTCTGACCTAAGAGGTAAAAGAAAATGACTGTTACACAAACTGCAACAATGCCAGAAACAGGTTTTTGATTCAACCATACTTGCAATACGTTCATCTATCTATGGGTAGGTTATGTATAGTCAAGTAATACGTAAATCAACTCTTGTTCTGAGTCTGCTGGCGGGAGGGGTCATTTTCACCAGTTGTGCTTCTGTTCCTGGTTCTGAGTCTACAAACCAAGCGTTACCTAAAGCTCAACTCAACAATCAAATGGCTGATACAGCAGCACCAGGAGCACCAACTGAGGCGAGTGAAACTTCATTTACAACAGCTCAAGCTGCACAAGTCACGCGTTCCCGTCCGCAACTTATTAAAAAAGCAGCGATCGCTCTGATTGTTAATTCTGTGGATAAGAGCATCGATGCTGTCTCTCAAATTATCCGTCAACAGCAAGGGGACTTAATCAGGCTAGAAGAACAACAGCCCAAAAATGAATCTGCCCGTCATACAGCAATGATACAGTTGCGGGTTCCTCAAAATCTGCTCGAACCTACCTTAGAGAAACTGACTAAACTGGGATCTGTGGAAAGTCGCAATATCACAACTGTTGATGTCGGGGACCAAATTGTAGATATTCAGGCGAGATTAAGCAATTTGCGGAGAACAGAAAGCAATTTACAGAAGATTCTGGATCGGGCTGCTTCAGTGAGGGATGTGTTGAGTGTTGCTAAAGAACTAAGCAACGTGCGACAGTCAATAGAGCAAATTGATGCCCAGTTGAAAAACTTACAAAATCAAGTTACGTACTCTACCATCACATTGAACCTAGAAGCAGCAGTGTCTGGTAGCGTCCCACAGCGTGCTTTCGGTTCACAAATGCAGTCAGCCTGGAATAATTCCACTCGCTCTTTGGCAGAATTTTCTGTTGGCTTAATGAAGTTAAGTATTTGGTTAATTGTGTATAGTCCCTATTTGTTGATTTTAGCTGCTGTCATCTATGGTTTGACTCGTTGGCGACGGAATGCACAACCTGTAGCATCAACACCAGAATCGGGTAACTCTGATAGATTTAGTTAGGAGTCTAAGGGTGTAGGAGAATTTCTCCTGCCTGCGAATCTTGAATTGTTCTATACTCTACTCCCTGAGGGGGATTTGTAAATTAAAAATGAAAAATTGAAAGTTAAAAATTTTGAATCTTGCATTTTTAATCAAAAATTAAACAACCTCTGCTGTTTGTCCCCTTATCGCATTATTCGCTCGTTAACTCCTCTGTTTGCTCATCATTTGTACTAATTAAGACTAAATGATGAGCCTCTAAAATGCCAAGATATGTAGCAGAAGCATATTTAAACTCTTATGCCAGAACTACGCCACTCGATCGCTCAGCACTACCACGAACGCACTAAGTACGACCCACAGACGATCGCCTCTAAGAATAAGGGGTTAGACTGGTCTAAGCAGCCGGTGCCGTTCAAAGAATACAAAATAGGCTCTGCTTATGACCTCAAACCTTATATCCAAGAAAAACCGGAAGCCTTTGTTGATAATACAGATGCTCAGTGGTGGCAGAGGTTGTCACGGCTGCTGTTTTGTAGCTATGGACTAACGGCAAAAATGCCTTCAATGGGAAGTGCGGTATATTTAAGATCTGCACCTAGTGCGGGTGGCTTGTACCCTGCGGAGATGTATATCGTTTCCCGTGGCACGTCGTTGTTGCCACCAGGACTGTATAATTACCAGTGTCGATCTCACTCGCTCATGCACTACTGGGAAAGTGATGTTTGGCAGAAACTGCAAGAAGCTTGTTTTTGGCATCCTACTTTAGAAAGTAGCCAGTTGGCAATTATTATTACTTCGGTTTTCTATCGTTCAGCGTGGCGATATGAAGATAGGGCATACCGACGAATTTTTTTGGATACAGGACACCTGTTGGGTAATATCGAGTTAGCTGGCGCTGTGACTAACTATCGCCCTCATCTTATAGGTGGCTTTGTGGATGAGGCGGTGAACGAACTCCTATACATCGATCCCCAACACGAAGGAGCGATCGCAGTTGTTCCCCTAGCAGACTTGCTGGATATCAAACAAAACTTACCTACAGGGCGAACCGCCTTACCTTCCGCCACTGAAACTAACTATCCTCAGATTCCCGATGGTGAACTCCTGACGTATTTTCATTACCGTACACAGATTCAAGCAGGGACAACAAGTAAGCTTAATTTGCCTGCAGTGAAAGAAAAATCTTTGGAAGATAAATATAACTTTCCTTTCTGTGAAAAAATTCCTACCGCCAGCAAGCCGATTGATTGGGAAAAAAAACTGGAAGCACTAGAAGTTACGATTCTCAAGCGGCGTTCTACTCGTGCCTACAGTGGTGAGGATTTAACCTTCGAGGAACTAAAAGCTTTACTCGATTTTACTTACCAACCTCAAAATTACATTGACCAAGGTTTTGATAATGTAACTGATTACTTTGACCTGAATTTAATAGAAACATTTATTGCTGTGTCTGGGGTAGAAGGTCTTGAGGCTGGCTGTTACTATTACGCACCTAAAGCGCAAGAATTGCGACAAATTCGTTTTAAAAACTTCAGAAGAGAATTGCACTTCCTCTGTTTGGGGCAAGAGTTAGGAAGGGATGCAGCAGCAGTCGTTTTTCATACATCAGATTTAAAATCATCTGTGGCTCAGTATGGCGATCGCGTTTATCGTTATCTGCACATGGATGCCGGTCATTTGGGACAAAGGCTCAATTTAGCCGCGATTCGCCTTGGTTTAGGCGTCAGCGGTATCGGCGGCTTCTTTGATGATCAAGTGAACGAAGTTCTCGGCATTCCTGGGGAGGAAGCGGTGTTGTATATTACGACTCTGGGAAGACAGAGGTAAAATGAACCACTCAAACTAGTGGTTCATCACGTTAATTATGATGGGTTGAAATAGTTCGTAGTAAGCGCTTTAGCGCTAAAGCGCTTACTACCATAATTAATGACATGAACCACTAGGTTAACTGATTTACTCCCAGCAGCGCTTCACCTCGTCGGTAAAGTTCACGAGCAAAATCAGTCCACATTCCTTGTCCCCAATACCGGAAACAACTGGTTTGCAATAATAAGTTGTACAGCAATGCTTCCTGATAATCAGAACTCTGTGTCACTGAAGGATCTTGCTGCACGAGTGTATCGTATTTTTCATGAAACAAAGCGCTCAGTTTCTTCATCGGATCTAAGACATTTTCGTAGCCTTGAACCCAACTTAAAGAATTTGTCCAAGAAGCACCATCCATGTGAAATTGATGATCTGTTTCTTTTAATTCTGCTATTGCCTTTTCTACTGCTTCTGGTGTTGCTTTTTCTGTGTCTACTCGCTGCCAAATTTTGTGTTGTTGTACGGCTTGACAAGTCGGATAATCATCAGGATTAGCACCAGCCGCCTCAATTAATTCCAAATATTCAGTACCATTGAGTGCAACCACTCCGGAATGATTACCTCCTGAATCGCGGATTTCATGATATACCCTAATCAAATCGCGGGGATATTCATTCATCATGACGCCGCCATTTTCCCCATCGGCTATTTGGGTGACTAAAGAAGGAATGCTCACATTTCCAATTTGCTGTTTCCCTCTTCCTTTTGCCTCAAAATAGGGCTGCATTTGAGCGACTAATTTTGTATCAGAACCTTGGGTTTTAATTAATGCTGTGATGCTGATAGTTTCACCGTGAGAATTGCGAGCCACCAACCGATTGGGAATATATTTATCGTCATGGTGTAGCCCAGAACCATCCAAACGTTCTACTGAATGTTCTTGCACCATCAGCCAACGATACCCGCATTCTTTCAAAGCTTTGATATATTCAAACAGCGTATCTGGGTGATTAGGCAAGTGCATTTCTGGCGGAGAAAAGCCCTTCACTCGCTTGAGAGCATCATAGCCAAAAATTGCTGCAAAATAATGTTGCCACGCTTGAATATGCAGTTTAATGTCAGGAATTGGTGTGGAAGGAATAACCGCATGACTCCACATGGTTCCTAACCATTCAACATAAGGTTGGTACTGGGGATCACAGGTAATGCGTTTGAGGTTGTTGAGGATATCTTCTCGTCCCATTTGTCGTAATCCCCACAACAAATTACCCGAATAATCGAGCATAATTCGAGGATTGCAACCTTCACTCACAAGTTGGGGGATAAAATCTCCCATACGGCTGTAGCACCAGGCAAATGGTTCTGCGTTGTGGTTATCTCCTTGGTTGGGATGTTCAAACATATACTGGAGATTGCTGATGAGTTCCCCATTTGCACCCGCAGGTATTGTTGGTTGATGCATATGCAGCGCGCAAGCAAACCCAGCCGTGATATTTTCTAAGGATTGATTTGTGTTATTTAAAAACACAGGATTATCCTGTTGAACCAGCGAACGAATTTCTGCTTCCCAGCCGCAAATATTTGGCAATCCTGTCCGGAATTCTTCCAAAACAGGTAAGTTCGCAAATGGTGTTGTTGCAGTCATAATAATTATCTCAATTTTTAGATTTTATTGAAAGAAGAAACCAGCAAGCAGAAGCGGTAACAGCAGAAGGACAGACACAATCAAGACGAGAGTTCCCGGATAAATCTTAATTTGTGGATCGCGCATTTTACACTCTCTTGGCTCATAAATATTACAAACGACTCACGAAAAAAAATTAGTATTTTTACTCAGTTACAGTTTGACTTAGATCAGAAAGCTAACACGATGTTTAGCAACTCAAACTTTTATTTGACTCATCAGGTTAATAGTATACCTAGTGTAAGGTTTAATCAATAGCTTTTTAATTTATGACAAGAAAAATAATTTGAGTAACTCGGTACAAAATTTGTACACATTTACCTAATCTGCTTTAAAAGTAGGCTTTTATTTGATGATTGTAGAACCTTTAGGAAAGAACAATTATAATTAATTTCATTCGAGGAAAAACATTAACTTTTACAGTTATCAGGAGAAGAATCGTGACTCAAGATTACTCAGCTAAATGGTGGGCAGTATTTATATGTATTGCTTTTATCGAAGCAGTGCTGCTCATTTTGTTAATTTCTAGACAACCGACTCCACTACTATTTGTAGCAATCATTGCTATTGCATTTCTGTTGTTTCTCATTCCTCAGCTTGATGAGGTTATTGCATTGACTTTTGACAGAGGAAAGCTAGAAAGTAAGATAAATTCCATCGGGAAGAAAGTTTCTACAACTAAGGCAAGAAGTGACAAGCTAGTTTTGTTATCTATGTCAAAATCAATGTATGATACTCTCAAGAAAGTTGCAGCAGGAAGCTTTAGTCCTTATCAAATAAGTGATGTTCTAGAAAGAGAACTTTATCACCTTAAGGATTTAGGGTATATAGAAGTAGGTAGAATTCGTGACATTCCGTATGAAGGTAATAATCTTTCAGAATATTTGAAAGTAACAGATTCTGGTAAGCAATTTATCGAACTTCGTAAAAGTGTAGAAGAAGAAAGTAAAGGTTAATCTTAACTTGATTTCGTTAAGCCAGGGAAATCTACACTTAATTTTCTTTTAGTGTGACGATGACAACTTATATGTGGTTTAAGTCATGTAACCCACACCTCAAAGAGCGAAAAATTGCTTAACTACAGCACGAAATCCTAGCAATACAGGACTCGTTCATTCATCTTCCGCATACAGTGTGACAGTTCGCTTTAAAATAGCGAGATGCTCCGGAGCATCGCGCCTCACAATCCAAAATGCGTTACCCTAGGATATGTAGTGCTGCAAATCACAAGTGTATAAAAGTAAAATCACTTACGTTTTATTTACACTGACCTTACTCATTATCCTTAGCTGGACAACCATCGCGAAGCTACCAAACGCGTTGACTTGCCAGCAATCAAATGTTATTCGAGCAACAGGTGAGAGACATTATACACATCCCGACAAAATTGTCATTGAGCCTTGGCGGGGTGAGCATCACGTTTACGCGATTTTCATGATTCCTGGTGGCTATGTCAATGATAAGTTATTTACAGTCACAATAAAAGGCGTTGGCAGTTTCTGCGGAGAACTTGATTTTGGTGGCACTACCGTTGCCTATGGCGTTACTGCCAAACCAGGACATTACCTGATGAAAGCATTATTCCTTAGTCGGGCTGCTGTTTGGCTCATTGCTCAAGGGAAGGCAGATGAGTTAAAGCAGCCAGCTAACTGGAGACTGGGTTATGGAAAGCTAGAAGAAAAATCTCGTACCAATTAACCCACTTTCCCGCGTTTCACCAAGTCCGCAACGGGTGCGGGGGTAAGGGGGTAAGAGTGTAAGGGTATAGGGGAAAACCTGTCCTGTAAGCCTAACGGCTCCGAAAGAAAGATTGGTTAGAAGCCTCTCCTTTCAAGGAGAAAAGAAAAAAAATGTTGAAGAGCATAGCGCAAAAAACACGGCGTCCTTGTTTAAAATCCCATCCCGCTCTTGGTGGCGTCCCCTACACCCTTATACCCCTATTCCCCTACACCCCTAGTTATAAACCCATGACTGCACGATAATGAGCTTCAATTTCAGCAACAGTCTCAGACTTGCGCTTTGTATGCCATTGACTGTGATTGAATAGTTCTTGCCGCAACTCATCCACATTAATAGTAGTTACTTTACCATCAGCGACTATTTGCTTACCATTCACCCACACACTGTGTACAACATTGGTGGGACGACCAAGAATTAATAAACCAATCGGGTCTGTACGGGGTAAGAGTGATAAGCTGGTGAGGTCATACATCACCAAATCAGCTTTTTTACCAACGGTGAGAGAACCGAGTTTATCTGCCATGTTTAACCCCTTTGCACCACCCAAAGATGCCATCTCCACCGATTGACGAGGCGTAATCCAGTGCTGATAATCTAAATCTGTGACGTTATGCAGTAGTGAACCAATTTTGATGGCTTCTAGTAAGTCTTGCGAATCATTGCTTGATGCGCCATCACAACCAAAACTCACGTTGACTCCGGCTTGGCGATACTTCAAAATGGGAGCGATGCCACTACCCAAACGCAAGTTACTTAAGGGGTTGTGGACAACTGTGGATTTGGTTTCAGCTAGGATGGCAATATCGGTGTCAGTCAAATGGACGCAATGAGCAAGGGACGTGCGATCGCTCAAATAACCAATACGCTTGAGATGTTCAACCGCACTACAGCCGTATTTTTCTTGCGCTAATTTTTCTTGTGCTTTGGTTTCCAGTAAGTGCGAGTGACGGCAAAGATTGTACTTGTTGCTTAACTCACTACACCCCTCAAACAAGGCATCAGAACACAACTGTATTCCTGTAGGTGCAACTAAAATATTTATACCTTCATCCGGGCGGTGAAACTGTCTGACTGCTTCTTCTATCAAATCCAGTGTAGCCTGGGTTGAGCGAAAATAAGGCTCGTGATTTTGCTCGGTTTCTCCAGATGGTATCCCAGCGCTGAGGGATTCATCTTGAATCAGGGGGGAGACAAAGGCGCGAATGCCAACTTCTCTATAAGCGCGAACGGCGGTAGCAATTGTTTCTAACTCTTTGCCTGGAATAAGGACGAGATGATCTACGACACTTGTACCACCAGTCAGTAGCGTTTCTACTGCCGTTCCCAAAGCACTCAGGTAAACTTTTTCTATATCGAGGGGGACAAAGTCGTAAAGTTCAGCTAGCCATAATTCTAATGGAAAAGGTGGGATCGCTCCCCGTTGCCACATTTCCGAGGAGTGAGTGTGGGCATTGAAAAATCCTGGTAGGAGGAGTTTATTTTCACCGTTAATTGCTGTACCGACAACCTCCAAACCGGGTGCAATAGCGGCGATCGCCCCGTCTACAACCTGCACATCCACGGTTGCATAATCATCAACAGTCGCAATCAAAACATTTCGGATAGTAAAGTTCACGATTTTAACCTTGATTAAGTAATGAAACGTTCAGGAGATTTTCAAGCTACAAAATAAAGAATGGTGTTGGGTATTGGAGTCTTATGAATCTACCTCTTCGGAATTTAGGAATTGCGCCAAACGCATGGGCAGTCAACCATACGTTTGCAGATATCACTCGTCCTCCTCAAACCCCACAACCCGTTATCTTATCAACAGAAACGAAAACCCTGCGCCTTGACTTGGCAAAAGCTGCCATCCTCGTTATTGATATGCAAAATGACTTCTGCCATCCCGATGGCTGGTTGGCGCATATTGGTGTGGATGTCACCCCAGCAAGAAAACCCATTGAACCTTTACAAAACTTATTACCTGTACTTCGCGAGAAGGGCGTCCCCGTAATCTGGATTAATTGGGGAAATCGTCCCGACTTACTCAATATTAGTGCTAATGTACTTCACGTCTACAACCCCACAGGTGAAGGCGTCGGCTTGGGCGATCCACTGCCTAGTAACGGTGCTAAAGTACTCATGGCGGGTAGTTGGGCTGCGGCGGTGGTAGATGAACTTGCACAATTACCCCAAGATATTCGTGTGGATAAGTACCGCATGAGTGGTTTCTGGGATACGCCCCTAGATAGTATCCTGCGGAACCTGGGAAGAACGACACTATTTTTTACAGGTGTCAATGCTGACCAATGTGTGATGGCTTCCTTGCAAGATGCTAACTTCTTAGGATATGACTGCTTGTTAGTCAAAGATTGTACCGCCACAACTTCTCCTGATTATTGTTGGCTGGCGACACTCTACAACGTCAAGCAGTGCTTTGGCTTTGTCACCGACTCCCAAGCGATTTCAGTAGCACTTCAAGAAAGTGCTGAGTAGTCCTGTTTGTTAGTTACTATTTAACCATGCAACCAACAATTGACACCTCAAAACTCAGGACTCGCAACCTAGAACTTTTATTATTAAGACATATAAGGAGATAAATAATGCGTACCACTAGTTGTGTAATTCCCGTTGTCAAGTCTCCTAAAGATTACCAAGTATATCGTATCAGTCCCGATGACACAAATCGCTTGGCGATTATCTTCGATACTGCAAGTGCAAATACTTCTTTGACTTGTTGTGTAGAAATTTTTGATGTTGATGGCAAAACACCCCCAAACCGTCATCAGTGGGCGGTAGAAATGTTTTTTGTCCTTAAAGGAGAAGGAACCGCAATTTGTGACGGCAAAAGTGTGCCAATTAAAGCCGGAGATAGTTTGTTAGTCCCTCCTACTGGCACTCATTTGATTAAAAATACTGGTTCTAGTCGGTTATATACGCTGACTTTTATGGTTCCTAATGAAGATTTTTCGGAATTAATTCGTAGTGGTATACCAGTGGAGTTGGATGAGGAAGATATGGCGGTGTTGGGGAGAGTGGATCGGTTAATGCCGTATTGAATAGTTTAAAAAACCACAGATGGACACAGATGGACACAGATGTTTTTCTTATCTGTGTTTTTATTTTTTGTATCAGTGGATTTGGTTCAGGAAGATAGGTTGGCGTTGGGGAGGGTGGATCGGTTAATGCCGTATTGAAAAGATTAAAAAACCACAGATGGACACAGATGGACACAGATGTTTTTCTTATCTGTGTTTTTATTTTTTGTATCAGTGGAGTTGGAGCAGGAAGATATGATGGTGTTGCGGAGAGTGGATAGGTTAATGCTGTATTGAAAAGATTAAAAAACCACAGATGGACACAGATGGACACAGATGTTTTTCTTGTGTGTGTGTATCTGGGTTTATCTGTGTTTTTATTTATTGTATAATCCGCTTAACTTCAACTTTAGGATTACCAAAATTCATACACCTTTTCCAAAAATCCAGCACCCAAAACATTACTCACTTTATACGCACATCCAAGAATTTTCTGCGTAAGTCTATCAATATCATCTGTGTCCATCTGTGTCCATCTGTGGTTTAATTAATTCTTTGATCATAACCATGCTAAAAATCCATATACACACATCCAAGAATTTTCTGCGTAAATCTATCAATATCATCTGTGTCCATCTGTGTCCATCTGTGGTTTAATTAATTCTTTGATCATAACCATGCTAAAAATCCATATACACACATCCAAGAATTTTCTGCGTAAATCTATCAATATTATCTGTGTCCATCTGTGGTTTAATTAATTCCTCGATCATATCCATGCTAAAAGTTCATCCCAAACAAACCGCATCCATGCTAACACGTGATGGTGTGCGCTTGGATGCAGACATCTACCGCCCCGCTGCTGAAGGGAAATTTCCTGTATTATTAATGCGACAACCTTATGGCAGGGCGATCGCCTCTACTGTTGTCTACGCCCATCCTACTTGGTACGCTGCCCACGGCTACATCGTGGTTATTCAAGATGTCCGGGGACGCGGTACATCACAAGGAGAATTCAAACTCTTTGCCCACGAAATTGAAGATGGAGAATATACAGTAAAGTGGGCAGCAAATCTACCAGGAAGTAATGGCAATGTGGGGATGTATGGCTTTTCCTACCAGGGAATGACTCAACTATATGCTGCTGCTGCCAAACCAAGCGCCCTAAAAACAATTTGCCCCGCTATGATTGGCTATGATTTGTATACAGATTGGGCTTATGAAGGAGGCGCTTTCTGCTTACAAAGTAATCTTGCTTGGGCAATTCAATTAGCTACAGAAACCGCCCGCATAAAAAAAGATAAAAACGCTTATCAAGCGCTTCTTGCGGCTTCGCGCCATCTGCCTTTACATGATCCAATTCCCACTGATCCAGAACTCTTGAAGAATTTTGCCCCAGACTCGTTTTATCACGAATGGCTGGCACATTCTCAACCCGATCAATATTGGAAAAAACTTTCCCCCAAAACACACCTCAAAGATGTTGATTTGCCGATGTTTCATATTGGGGGATGGTTTGATAGGTATCTGCGCGGCACTCTAAATTTATATAAGGATATGTCGGCAAGAAGCGCATACCGACAACAACTATTAGTCGGACCTTGGGCACATTTGCCTTGGAATCGCAAAGTCGGTGCCGTTGACTTTGGTGTCAACGCGGCGAGTCCTGTAGATAGGATGCAATTATGCTGGTTTGACCAGTTCCTTAAAGGTGTGGATACAGGATTACTGAATGAGTTGCCTATCTGGCTATTCGAGATGGGAAGTAATTTATGGCAACGTTTTCCCACTTTATTTAAATTAAACGGGCGATCTGCTGAAAACAGCAGCGCTGAGTCCAAAGCACACGCTCCGCGTTCGCGAAGCGTCTCCGAAGGAGATACGCTATCGTATTTTTTGTCAACCACTGGACTTGCCAGTATCAGCGAAGGCGAAGGCATTCTCACCACAACTTGTCCGGAAACTTCCACCGATAACGTATTAGTTCATGACCCTTGGCGACCCGTTCCATCATTAGGTGGTCATGCTGGAATTCCTGCCGGTTGTTTTGACAGAACGCATATCGATTCCCGTTCAGATGTCTTAACTTATACGACTGAACCTCTTGAGACAGACCTGTTTCTGGCGGGTGATGTTGTAGTTGAAGTCTATTGTGTATCCGACAAACCCAGTTATGATTTATGTGCAGTGCTGTCAGATGTTTACCCTGATGGACGAGTCTACAATTTAACCCAAGGTTATCTTCGTTGCTCAGACGGAACTCATCCCGTCAAAAGAACAATTCAATTGCAGGCAACTTGTGCGAAAATTTCCATAGGTCATGCCTTGCGTTTGAGTTTGAGTGCAGCGTGTTTCCCCGCTTATGCAATGAATCCTGGAAATAATTCAGCCTTCGGTATAGATGCTGAAATTATCACATTGATGGTAAGTTGCGGGGGTGAGAGTTCATCGCAAATTTTATTACCTGTCGTACCATCATCTTGATTCATCTGCGCGGAGGGGTGGGTGTTTTTTTGGACTAAAGTTAAAAAATCGCTGAACATCCCATGACACAAGACTTTGGGCAGATAATAACCAATTTCTCATCCGCGCAACCTCTCAAAAGCTTGCCAATTCAAGGTTTTTGCTTGTATGATTTAGGAGAAAGTTTGAGACTTGCGTCTGAAAACGGTATTCTTTTACCCATCCGCGCAACTGAACCTAGAAAAGTAAATATAGTAAGGATTTCCGGTGCCTGCGGTTACAATTTTCACGAATCCCTATTAGGGATTGAAACAACTATACCAACAGACACACCACAGCCGACTGAGTTACAATTTTCACGAATCCCTATTAGGGATTGAAACGAGAGTTGGGGGCGGAGTGTTGCCGTTCACGTTGGGGGGTTACAATTTTCACGAATCCCTATTAGGGATTGAAACTTATTCATAAAGCTTTTTAGACTGGAATCAAGTTACAATTTTCACGAATCCCTATTAGGGATTGAAACGTATTTTTACCACAAGTACAACTGCATTTTAGAGGTTACAATTTTCACGAATCCCTATTAGGGATTGAAACATGTTCAACATCGCTTGCATCCTCTCTAAAATGCAGTGTTACAATTTTCACGAATCCCTATTAGGGATTGAAACGATCAAATCAGAACTACCGACGACAAACCGAAGTTACAATTTTCACGAATCCCTATTAGGGATTGAAACCTGCCTTATCGCTTCACTGTCGGTCGATTCAGCTGTTACAATTTTCACGAATCCCTATTAGGGATTGAAACATACCGTTCGGTAAACAACTGGATTTACTCGAAGGAGTTACAATTTTCACGAATCCCTATTAGGGATTGAAACAGCAGATATCCTAGATACGCCGAATAGATTAACGCGTGTTTCGTTACAATTTTCACGAATCCCTATTAGGGATTGAAACAATTCGCGGCGCTATCCACATGATACGTCCGCCGTGTTACAATTTTCACGAATCCCTATTAGGGATTGAAACAGATGTTTAACGAATGACATTAATTCGTCGATGTTACAATTTTCACGAATCCCTATTAGGGATTGAAACGGTATATAAAAGCAATGGTTGGAGTCAATGGGTGAGAGGTTACAATTTTCACGAATCCCTATTAGGGATTGAAACTTTTTAGAGATATCCATTTCTGCATTTTATGCCCAGAGTTACAATTTTCACGAATCCCTATTAGGGATTGAAACCAAAACGCATTGCACCACCCTTGCCATCGGTGGCAGGGGTTACAATTTTCACGAATCCCTATTAGGGATTGAAACATAAAGGATGAAGTTAATACTTTCTTGCTATGGCTGGTTACAATTTTCACGAATCCCTATTAGGGATTGAAACGCTTGAAATTTATTTCTACTGAACTGGAGGCACAAAAGTTACAATTTTCACGAATCCCTATTAGGGATTGAAACGCATTATTTGCTTTATATACTGCTGAATTAGCAGTGCTTTGGGGTTACAATTTTCACGAATCCCTATTAGGGATTGAAACTTTACTCCATATTATTGTGAATATTGGATTGATGGTTACAATTTTCACGAATCCCTATTAGGGATTGAAACGCGGCGTCACCTGCTTGATAAGCTCGCTCTAGCGTTACAATTTTCACGAATCCCTATTAGGGATTGAAACATCACTGCCGTATCGTCATCCTTCAGCAAACAAGCGGTTACAATTTTCACGAATCCCTATTAGGGATTGAAACTAAATATTTCAGTGGTCCGGTGCGCGACACAGACATCGTTACAATTTTCACGAATCCCTATTAGGGATTGAAACCAGACGCTTTTGACTTTTTGAGTCGGGGAATTAATGTTACAATTTTCACGAATCCCTATTAGGGATTGAAACATGTTCTGTTGTAATGATTAAGATAACGCTTTTGAGTTACAATTTTCACGAATCCCTATTAGGGATTGAAACTTTAGCCGTGGGACTCTTTCCTCCAGTACTGCCAGCAGTTACAATTTTCACGAATCCCTATTAGGGATTGAAACTAAGATATCCCTTTCTTTTAGCAAGAGAAAGTACAGGTTACAATTTTCACGAATCCCTATTAGGGATTGAAACATTTCAAGAAAAATATCAAAAACTGCTAACTTTGTTACAATTTTCACGAATCCCTATTAGGGATTGAAACTAAATGCTCCTAAATGGATAGCTTTTCATCCTGAGTTACAATTTTCACGAATCCCTATTAGGGATTGAAACTACACGTAACCGCCTGAAACTACCTTGGAACCAAGGTTACAATTTTCACGAATCCCTATTAGGGATTGAAACCGACGAATATCTTCGCGTAATTGGACGTGATTTCAGTTACAATTTTCACGAATCCCTATTAGGGATTGAAACGTAACCGATAGAAAGCATCTGCCAAATCTGACTTTCGTTACAATTTTCACGAATCCCTATTAGGGATTGAAACAGCATATTTGGAGCGGTGAACTTTGACCAACGGGTGTTACAATTTTCACGAATCCCTATTAGGGATTGAAACGATGACGAATCTCCTTCCCGGTTGCGCCCACGCTGTTACAATTTTCACGAATCCCTATTAGGGATTGAAACCCTCTCTCTTCATCAAGAATAGAGTCAGTGCTGCCGTGTTACAATTTTCACGAATCCCTATTAGGGATTGAAACACAAAAAAGCGCACCCTTTAAGATGCGCTCGTCAGGTTACAATTTTCACGAATCCCTATTAGGGATTGAAACTACAGTTACTTACCCCCACAAGCAAGACAAGAGTTAGAGTTACAATTTTCACGAATCCCTATTAGGGATTGAAACGAATTGATAAAACTGCTCATGCACCGCCAGTCCCACGTTACAATTTTCACGAATCCCTATTAGGGATTGAAACGATAATTACTTGTTGTCGTCTTTTCCTTCTGACGTTACAATTTTCACGAATCCCTATTAGGGATTGAAACAGCATTGAACCTAGAGAGGGCAAGACCCCCGCCGGTTACAATTTTCACGAATCCCTATTAGGGATTGAAACTGGACAAACCATTGGGAGTCTCTACGTAATAAGGAGTTACAATTTTCACGAATCCCTATTAGGGATTGAAACTAAAGGATTGATGACCAGCGAAGTAATCAAAGTTGGTTACAATTTTCACGAATCCCTATTAGGGATTGAAACACAAAACTGGATAACAAGCAAAGACATACCAAAGGTTACAATTTTCACGAATCCCTATTAGGGATTGAAACCCAGTACACTGAGACAATGACTTTGCGGCTGGGTGTTACAATTTTCACGAATCCCTATTAGGGATTGAAACACTGCTATTCACACTGCCCGTGCTAACTGCGGTCGCCGTTACAATTTTCACGAATCCCTATTAGGGATTGAAACTAGTGAATTGACTTGAGCGATCACATCCCCTGGAAGGTTACAATTTTCACGAATCCCTATTAGGGATTGAAACTTTCAATATTAATTTGCTTATATGCTTCAATTTCGTTACAATTTTCACGAATCCCTATTAGGGATTGAAACTTAGCTAATATTATTTCAGGAGTTAATTCTCTTTTTGTTACAATTTTCACGAATCCCTATTAGGGATTGAAACGTAGCGATTCCAAGGCTAGACGCTGTACCACCAATAGGTTACAATTTTCACGAATCCCTATTAGGGATTGAAACAGGAAATGTATGAAGAATTACAAGCGCGAGCCGAGAAAGAAGGTTACAATTTTCACGAATCCCTATTAGGGATTGAAACCTTCAATTTCAGCCGTTTCTAGATTAACCACGGCGTTACAATTTTCACGAATCCCTATTAGGGATTGAAACAAAGGATGTTGTTTGCTCCACTTGTTAAGAGTAGGGTTAGTTACAATTTTCACGAATCCCTATTAGGGATTGAAACAGGCGGCGGTGAGAACAACGCCGACGACGATGAAAGTTACAATTTTCACGAATCCCTATTAGGGATTGAAACTTTTGAGCCAAGTCACCGCGTTGTCGCATTCGTCCGTTACAATTTTCACGAATCCCTATTAGGGATTGAAACGCACTACTCATCTCGCTAGCGCTCGCGGTCGATGGCGTTACAATTTTCACGAATCCCTATTAGGGATTGAAACATCACTGCGGCATACTACCCTGCTAATGAGCGCGTAGAGTTACAATTTTCACGAATCCCTATTAGGGATTGAAACAAGAATATCTAGATCAAGCTGTTAGTACTGCTACGTTACAATTTTCACGAATCCCTATTAGGGATTGAAACCTAACTGTTCATAAAGAGAAAAGGTACGTCTAAGCGTTACAATTTTCACGAATCCCTATTAGGGATTGAAACCTCATTTATTCCAGGGAAATAAATGACTTTCTATCAGTTGTTACAATTTTCACGAATCCCTATTAGGGATTGAAACTCGACACTAATTGATGTTGCAGCATCAAAATATGGTTACAATTTTCACGAATCCCTATTAGGGATTGAAACAGAGGTTAACAACACAACACAACACAGCAGGGAGTTACAATTTTCACGAATCCCTATTAGGGATTGAAACTTCTAAGTCTTTGCCCATTGCTGTGTCAATGGCTTTGAAGTTACAATTTTCACGAATCCCTATTAGGGATTGAAACTTTTGGCAAGGGACGATGGACGGGCGTATTGTACGGTTACAATTTTCACGAATCCCTATTAGGGATTGAAACCTAAAAAGTATTTGGATGTCATTAACGCTAAACTGGTTACAATTTTCACGAATCCCTATTAGGGATTGAAACGATTTCAATTTCAATCTTGACCCCACAGGACAGCTTTACAAGTTACAATTTTCACGAATCCCTATTAGGGATTGAAACGCCTAAAATGGGTTGCCGCGTCTATGAAAGTTTGTTACAATTTTCACGAATCCCTATTAGGGATTGAAACCAATAAAGGCTGCTTCATCCAAATCGTAGACAGTAGAGTTACAATTTTCACGAATCCCTATTAGGGATTGAAACCAACGTGGTAGAAGCCATTTGAACGTTTTCGTCTGGTTACAATTTTCACGAATCCCTATTAGGGATTGAAACACAATCTAAATAAAAGTTGAAAATATGAAGAACCTAGCAAGTTACAATTTTCACGAATCCCTATTAGGGATTGAAACTAGATTGCTGTTTGCCGCATAGCGGCTACGTTGCTGGTTACAATTTTCACGAATCCCTATTAGGGATTGAAACGCAAGTTCACCCTACCTCAGGGGTTTCCTCATTGGTTACAATTTTCACGAATCCCTATTAGGGATTGAAACTTCTAATTTATCATGTACAATCTTAGTATACTTGGTTACAATTTTCACGAATCCCTATTAGGGATTGAAACGTAAATATAGTATCTAGATATAGTTATTAGTATCTCGTTACAATTTTCACGAATCCCTATTAGGGATTGAAACTAAATTCGAGTTTGTAGCACGTTTTTGAAAGCTTAAGTTACAATTTTCACGAATCCCTATTAGGGATTGAAACACCGTAAGCACGGTACTTGCCAGCGCCCCCAAGGGTTGTTGGTTACAATTTTCACGAATCCCTATTAGGGATTGAAACTTGCCTTATACCACCCCTTCTCCCAAGTGAAGCGTGGTTACAATTTTCACGAATCCCTATTAGGGATTGAAACGCAAGGGGAATTTTCAGGCGATCGCCACTGCGATGGAGTTACAATTTTCACGAATCCCTATTAGGGATTGAAACTTGATTGTAGCTATCTACCCAGTACTCACAAAAGTACCGGGTTACAATTTTCACGAATCCCTATTAGGGATTGAAACTGGAAAGACAGATTCGCATTGGAACCTCTTTGGGCTTTTAAGTTACAATTTTCACGAATCCCTATTAGGGATTGAAACAATTAGGTATATGCGCGGTTTTTCTTATTAATTTCCTAAGGTTACAATTTTCACGAATCCCTATTAGGGATTGAAACGCTTGGTAAATTTTTGGCTGAAGCTACGGACATTTCGTTACAATTTTCACGAATCCCTATTAGGGATTGAAACGGGAAGTTGACAGGGTGTATCTTCCACCATGCAACGGTTACAATTTTCACGAATCCCTATTAGGGATTGAAACATGGCGATTAACTTGATACGAGTTTTTCTATAGCCTAGTTACAATTTTCACGAATCCCTATTAGGGATTGAAACGAGAATGCGATCGCGTACCACTTCATAGTTTGGGTTACAATTTTCACGAATCCCTATTAGGGATTGAAACCGCTAATCTCTTGAATCGTGCGCAGCGGTATTCCCGGTTACAATTTTCACGAATCCCTATTAGGGATTGAAACTTTTTGACCTGACCACCCACGAGTTGACGGGATTGTGTTACAATTTTCACGAATCCCTATTAGACATCTCCGAAATATAAAAAACTCAACTAAAATAAGAATCAACAATCTTTTATGACAACAAGAACATGAGTTCTATATCTGCGTACATTGAACAGAATCGTCAGGATACACAACGATTAGTGGGTCTAAAGTACGAGCAACTAGAGCAACTAATCAAGCAAGCGATGCGGAAGCCGCCGCTACGCGAACGCATTACACAAAGAGCGTCTTGTAGAAATGGAAGCGCAGAAAGTTAGAATTATAAATAAAGGCGGTGGTCGGAAAGTCAAGCTATCTATCGAAGAGCAAGTACTCCTAACTTTGATATATCTGCGGCATTTAACTACATTTCAATTGTTAGGCATTCAATTTGGAGTGAGTGAAACGACTGCCAATGATACATTTAATTACTGGTTTCCACTCTTGAGAGACTTGCTACCATGCAGTTTGCTTGAACAGGTAAAAAAAACGCCAGTGACTACGAAATTGTTAAAGAACTGTTAACCGAGTTTGAGTTAATAGTAGATAGCTGTGAGCAGCCCAGAGAAAGACCAAAAGAGTATGAGAAGCAAAAAAAGTATTACTCCGGTAAAAAGAAAAATCATACATTAAAAAATCAGTTAATTGTTTTACCCGATCGAGGGGATATTGTTGATGTAGTTGCAGGTGAACCAGGACCAAAAAGTGATATAAATTTATTCCGAGAACGCCAAAAAGGATTTGACTCAAAACAACGGTTTAACGGCGATAAGGGGTATATAGGAGAACCATCAATTAAAACCCCGCAGAAGAAGTCGAAAAGTAGAGAACTTACCATCGAACAAAAACAAAAAAATAAAGAGTTATCACAAGAAAGAATCTTAGTTGAGCATATGATTCGGTTAATGAAAATATTTCGGGTCGCTCAGGAAAGGTTTCGATTGAATCCTCAAAAATATGAGCAGGTGATTCTGACTATTTGTGGATTAGTCAGGTTACGAATCGGAGCGCTAATATTACCAGCTTCCGGCTAGACTCGCTCCGCAAAATTTTTTCTGAAACTACTTTTTTTTCACTTGTTACTAATAGTAACTATCTCAAAAACCCATTATACCGTAGAAACTGATGAATTTGCGTTTGGCGATCGCACCCCTGAAAGTCAGTTATAGATTACTATTGTCTATTTTCGGAGATGTCTATTAGGGATTGAAACCAGAACTATCTCGGTTAGCGATATTGTAAACAGCTTTTAGTTACAATTTTCACGAATCCCTATTAGGGATTGAAACCAACTGGGTACGCTTGACCGTATCCGGTCGGTGCTGATTTACGGTTACAATTTTCACGAATCCCTATTAGGGATTGAAACGTTAGTCCTAAGCAGATGCAGGTGTTGGATCTACGTTACAATTTTCACGAATCCCTATTAGGGATTGAAACGCAGTATTTTGACCGACTGACTTTGATATGAGGAAAGGTTACAATTTTCACGAATCCCTATTAGGGATTGAAACATCTTCCTTATATTCCGAGTAACGTCACTTTTAGGGTTACAATTTTCACGAATCCCTATTAGGGATTGAAACCTAAGTCGTGCCTTTCTCGGTAAACATCGCTAAGGGTTACAATTTTCACGAATCCCTATTAGGGATTGAAACTGAAAACTTAGATTTGGTGACCTTCACTTTGGGGAAGTTACAATTTTCACGAATCCCTATTAGGGATTGAAACACGAACCTTGCCAAGAGGTATGTCCAAGAGACGTTACAATTTTCACGAATCCCTATTAGGGATTGAAACAATGTAGTCTTGAAGCTCTCCCCATCTTTCGTAAAGTTACAATTTTCACGAATCCCTATTAGGGATTGAAACAAGTGGTTGTCCTGTGAACCACTATTAGAAAACCGTTACAATTTTCACGAATCCCTATTAGGGATTGAAACCTAATAAGCCCCAAGTTAAGCGATTCCGTAAATGGGTTACAATTTTCACGAATCCCTATTAGGGATTGAAACTTCTTAGGGTACTTTTTACGCTCTAGCAACAAAGCGGTTACAATTTTCACGAATCCCTATTAGGGATTGAAACCATTGGCGGGGTAGTATGCAGCAGTAACGACAAGTTACAATTTTCACGAATCCCTATTAGGGATTGAAACTCGTACCGTTTAAATCTAAAAAATTGGGGGGATGTAGTTACAATTTTCACGAATCCCTATTAGGGATTGAAACTGAAAGCAGTGACCCACAAGGCTATACAAAACGTGAAGTGTTACAATTTTCACGAATCCCTATTAGGGATTGAAACGGGCAGCAGTTGATTGCATTCAGCAATTCGTGGCACGTTACAATTTTCACGAATCCCTATTAGGGATTGAAACTTAGATTTCGGTAATGTAGGTGATGAGTATGCTTTGTTACAATTTTCACGAATCCCTATTAGGGATTGAAACCCGTTGATGGCGGTTGTTTCGCGGGAATGGACGCAGTTACAATTTTCACGAATCCCTATTAGGGATTGAAACAGCAACAGAACCTCAATGACGTGAAAACCTTCCTGTTACAATTTTCACGAATCCCTATTAGGGATTGAAACGTTATAGCGATCGCCCCAAGGGTCAAGTAGTGAGAGTTACAATTTTCACGAATCCCTATTAGGGATTGAAACTATTCGGACGAGCCTATAGGAGGCAGGACGGAGATGTTACAATTTTCACGAATCCCTATTAGGGATTGAAACAAATTATTAGATTATCTTGAATCTGAAAGACTTTAGTTACAATTTTCACGAATCCCTATTAGGGATTGAAACCGCATGGGTCTAGCTCTCGGGCAGTTTACCCCACGGTTACAATTTTCACGAATCCCTATTAGGGATTGAAACGCAAAGATGGCTGGATAGAGTTAATCGAGCGTCTCGTTACAATTTTCACGAATCCCTATTAGGGATTGAAACACTTGATAATTAATACGCGATCGCATTAACCCAGGTTACAATTTCTACGAATCCCTAACCTCGCGTAGGGTATTCAGTAATGCTTGAGCGGTGAAGGGTTTTGACAAGAAGTATTGGATGCCAAAACTTCTCTTTTGAGCAGTCGTCCAATTGCTCATCAGCCCGCTCATTGCAATGATTTGCACGTGGGGATTCATGCGTTGCAACGTGAGAATTGTGGTAGAACCATCTATGCCTGGCATCATCAGGTCTATCAACACCACACTAATCTCATCCTTGTACTGAGCGTAGAGTGCAAGTGCCTCAATTCCATCGCTGGCAGTTAAAACCTTATAATTATGGCTTTCCAAGGTACTTTTAGTGATTTGGCAGATAGTAACTTCGTCATCCACCACCAAAATCAATTCGCCATGACCATTTGGTAGTTCTACATCGGTTGCTGCTGGAGTTTCAGTGACTTGGCTACTCGGCAAATACACTTGAAAGCGACTTCCCTTTCCCATCTCGCTATAAACATTCACAAAACCGCAGTGACTTTTAATAATCCCCATTACAGTGGAAAGTCCTAGACCAGTTCCCTTACCCACCTCTTTGGTGGTAAAAAACGGATCAAAAATGCGATCCATAATTTCTGGCGGAATGCCACATCCTGTATCAGTAATAGTAATCACAATGTATGAGCCTACCTCAGCATCCACATGCATACGAGCATAACTTTCGTCAACCCAAAGGTTTTCGGCGCTAATCTCCAGGATACCGCCATCGGGCATAGCATCACGAGCATTGACTGTTAGGTTCATTAGCACTTGATGAAGTTGAGTTGCATCTGCAAAAACTGTCCAAAGATTGGGTGCTATATTAGTTTGCGTTTCGATAGATTTTGGAAAGGTTCTTTGAGCGACCTGTACCACATCTGAAAGTAAATGCCTAGTCTGGACGATGGTGCGGCTTCCTTCCACTCCTCGACGACTAAACGATAGAATTTGCGTGACCAAATCAGCACCACGCTTAGCACTGCCTTCGAGCATCCTTAGCAGTTCCTGAGTGTTTTCATCAAGCTTAGGGAATTTCAGGGGCAGCAGTTGAGCAATTGCCAAAATGGGAGTGAGGATATTGTTGAAGTCGTGGGCGATGCCGCTAGCGAGAGTACCTAAGCTTTCCAACCGTTGAGTTCGCAGAAACTGTGCTTCCAGTTGTTTTTTCGCAGTAATATCAGTATTAACAATGAGAATCGATTTGGAGTTGCCAGCTACATCGCGCACAAGCGTCCAGCGACTTTCCACAATAATCTTCTTGCCGTCTTTTGTGACTTGCTGCAACTCACCCTGCCACTTACCCTCGGCTGCCAGTATTGTCTGTATTGCTTCAAATGGGGGCAAAGTTTCCTCAGATTTGTACACAAGCGACTCAGCGCTCCTACCAAGGACTTCTGCTGCTTCCCATCCGTACAGGCGCTCAGCACCTTTATTCCAGAATAAGAGGTGCTGTTCCAAATCTTGAACAAAAATTGCGTCAGTAGCGACATCCAACAACGCAGCTTGTTCGCGGATTTGTTGTTCTGCCAGCTTGCGATCGCTAATGTCCTCCGCAATTCCAACAACGCGATAGGGTTCACCAGATTTGTCCCTGATAGGGAAACCCCGGTCTCGTATCCATCGCAATGAGCCATCGGGACGGATAATGCGATACTCTTCGTCATAAGTGCCCGCCAATGACTGCTCAAAGAAGACGGTCTCAATGTGTTGCCGATCCTGGGGATGAATCGCCTCTAGCCATTCCATAAAGTTGGCGTACAAGCTCTCGCGGGAGCGTCCCCAAATGTTTTCGTATGCTGGGCTGACGTAGAGTCGCTGACGTTCTCCAGGGTCTGACATCCAGAAAACCATCTCAATAATGTTCTCTGCCAATTGGCGAAACCGCTCTTCGCTTTCCTGTAAAGCCCGTTCCGCGCTGTGCCTTTTGTGCCGTTCCTGTGCCTCCCGCAACTCCCGCTCCACTGCAGGCACCAAGCGGGCGAGATTACCTTTTATCAGGTAGTCATGCGCTCCTGCTTTCATTGCAGCGACGGCAATCTCTTCGCCAATAGTGCCGGAGACGATGATAAATGGTAAATCTAGCTTCCGACTTTGGAGGAGTTTAAGAGCTTCTGGGGCACTGAAAGCAGGCATATTGTAATCTGCAATCACAATGTCCCATGACTGTTGATCAAGAACTACCTGCATTGCTGCCGGGGTATCCACCCGAACATAGTCCAGGGTATAGCCAGCCCGACGTAGCTCCCTTAAGACCAAGAGAGTATCATCTTCAGAATCTTCGACAATTAGAACACGTAAGTAAGGGCTCATCTTGAGTAGCTCCCTAAACAGGCGGTGGTTCATTCATCAGAAGCCAGTACATCCCCAGTTGCCGAATCGCCTCGGAAAACTGAATAAAATCTACGGGTTTGCGGATGTAACTGTTGCACCCTTGGCTGTAACTATCAAGCAGATCTTGTTCTTCGTTGGAGGTGGTTAGAACCACCACGGGTAGCAAACTCGTGCGTTCGTCTTCCCGTAAACGACGTAACACTTCAATACCATCAATACGGGGCAGTTTCAGATCCAGTAAAATCACCGTAGGCTTGACGCTGATATCTCGTCCGGCATGAACTCCAGTGCCAAACAGGTAATCCAAAGCTTCAACCCCATCATGAGCCACCACGATCTCATTGCTGATATGGTTGCGCTTCAGGGCTCTGATTGCCAAAGCTTCGTCATCCGGATTATCTTCTACAAGAAGAATTATTTTGTTACCCTCGCTCAAGCCCCTGCCTCCTCTGCTACTAATGTGAAGTAAAAAGTAGCCCCCCGTTCCACTTCTCCTTCTGCCCAGACCCGACCGCCATGCCGATGCACAATCCGCTGTACTGTGGCTAGTCCGATTCCATTGCCTGGAAAGTCTCTCATATTGTGCAATCGCTGAAAGGGTCCAAATAACTTATGAGTGTAAGTCATATCAAAGCCCGCGCCATCATCTCGAACAAAGTAGACTGGGACGCCGCTTTCGCTCTTGCTCACTCTAAACTCAATCCGTGCTTGAGTATGCTTAGAGGTAAATTTCCAAGCATTATTCAATAAATTTACCAACAATACTCGCAGGAGACGGATATCTCCTTGGGCTAACAGCCCTGTTTGAATCACAAACTCTACCTGCCGCTCTGGCTGACTCTGCTGTAACTCAGTACAGATACTACTAGCTAACAGACTCAGATCCACAGGTTCCAGATACATTTCACTGCGCGTAACTCGGGATAGGTTGAGGAGGTCATCGATCAATTGCCCCATCCGTTGAGTAGCTGCCCGAATTCGCCGCAGGTAGTCCTGCCCGTTTGCACTCAGCTGGTCGTGGCAGTCTTCCAACAAAGCTTGACTGAAGCCATCAATACTGCGTAAAGGAGCACGCAGGTCATGGGAGACAGAGTAGCTAAAAGCTTCCAACTCCTTGTTGACTGCCTGCAGTTCAATGATTGCTCGTTGCAGCCCCTGGTTTAGAGATTGAACTGCTTGCTCAGCCTGCTGGCGTTCTTGCACTTCCGCCTGCAGGTCAGCCAGAAGTTCTGCGTGCTGGAGGGCCACTCCCAAATGGCTAGCAATTTGGGTGGCAAACTCGATTTCTATCGCTTGCCACTCTCGGGGAGCGCGGCATTGGTGAATACAAAGCAATCCCCAGAGATTCTGACCCTGCAGCAGCGGTACTACTAAGTTTGCCCGTATCTGAAATTGCGACAGAATCCGAATGTGACAGTCGCTCAGCCCATAATTGTAAATATCTGAAACCGCTTGAATCCGACCTTGCTGATAATGAAGTGCAAACTGATCCCCGAAGCAATGGTCGTGAACTTTTTGCGCCATAGCGGAGCTAAAAGCTTGATCCACGTCCTCAGAAACAAATTCCCCATCATCCCAACCTGAGTTTGGATAAAAGCGAAACATACCCACTCTATCTGCTTTCAAGAGTTGGCGAACCTCACGAGCTGTGGCTTGAAAAATTGTTTCCGTATCTAGAGGTTGCCGCAGACGGGTAATCACACGAAACAATGCCTTCTGCTGCTCCACCCGGAAATGCGCCTGATTGATTTCCTGCTCGAATTGTTGGGCTTCTTCTGCCAGGATCTGCTTGAGCATCTCAAATGCCGCCTGATCTCGACACAAGTTTTGCAACCTTACCAATATCTCTGGGTTCATTCGTCTGCGTTAGTTAGGTCAGGGAATTTACGAGAAATAAGCCAAACACTTGCGTCAGCCAGATCAGACAGATGCTGAGAGTGTTTCACAAATTTAAGGGCTTAGCACGCGGATGCAATAGTTTCTTAGAAAGATAATATAACTTGAATGGGTTAGACTTTTTCAAATTTTATCGGGACTTGGGTAAGGAGATGCCATCACGAAACATCTTCATTATCCTACTTTCATTAGCTTCTCTAAAATACTTTATCTTTCTTAAAGATATTTTACTTACCGTTTGCGTAATCGCCTTTTCATCTAGTTGATAAATAAAACTGGGTAAAAATTGTCCGGTTAGTACTGTTGAGTGACCTCACAAGTTCCTGAATTTTTTCGCCTAATTTTAGAATTTGTATAAACTGAAAATCGTAGCCTTCAGCGCACTTCAACCCGCCTGAACGGTTACGAAGATGCAGGGTGGTACAATGCTTTTCAACAGGCATATCGTATTATAAAAAAAGGCGGAACAGCAATATTTTCATTGCTAAATTTTGACAGTAGAGTTGCTAGCCCATTCTATGCACCATATTTAGCGTATTTACGCTTCTTGAGAAAAATTGGGAATGTTAATGTCTCAATTCAATATCTTCCCCAACTAAAGTATCCGGGTAAAATGAATTTAGAGTCACTGCTTGATAAACCACTTTATTTATATTGGTATCGGCTTGAAGAAGCATACCAAATTATCCAATAAGCAAATTTTAAAATAGTTGGTCTTGGTTCTGATTTTAAGATGAGTCAAGGGAAAATGCATACTTTCTTGGAAACATTAAATCAGTGAACAGCTACCTACGCAGTCACGGCTCGCTTTGGTGGGGGATTTAAACCCGCAACCAACGCTCTGGGGGTGCACAGGAGTGTGGTGTTTCCCCCAACGATAAAACTGATAACTGGTAGTGCGGGTACTTGATAACTGGTAACTGTTAAAACAAGCACCAAATCAGGGAATGCTGTATTTTGTTTGTACAAAATAAATACAACAAAAATAATCTTGGGTTGGCTTGTGAAAAGTCAAACAGAACTATGAATCAACCAATTCTCCTCTCAACTCCCCATATGGGCGATCGCGAACTAGAATTCGTCAAAGAAGCCTTTGATACGAAGTGGATCGCCCCTGTTGGTCCTCATGTCGATGCTTTCGACCAAGAATTTTGTCAAGTCATAGGTGCAAGTCATGGTGCTGCTATACAGCCAGGAGATGAAGTTTTTTGTTCTAGCCTAACGTTTGTGGCTACTGCTAACCCGATTACCTATTTAAGAGCAAAACCAGTCTTTATTAACTGCGATCGCATCGTCTCTAATCCCCGATTCATTGGACAATAGTGGAAAAACGGTACATATAACCATCATTACGGTGCATGGCTTGACAGTACTTATGCCTGACTGGACTGACTTTACCAATGTGTGTAATCATCTCAAAAACGCCAGATTTTCTCACTGTTAACCGTCCTACATGAGTTCCTGCAAATTTACCTTTTGGCAATTTAGCTTTAACCATATCCCCCGTTTGGAATCCAAAGAATGTTTTTTGGCGTTCTCTGTACCTAATTGGGAAACCGTGCTTATTTGTTATGCACATCTGACGATTACCCCATCCCTTAGCAACAATTAATAACGGTTGCTTAGTCATCAAGATTAATTGGTCAACAATACCAACGCATGCCGAGTCTAACCAATGCTGCTTATCAAATCCAAGTCGAATTCGATTGTACTTGGTTCTTCCACCAGTCCCCACTTCTACGGGTAATCCTGTTTGCTGCAATTCGTTAAATAATGTCCAACGACTGCAGTTACAAGCTGCTGCATCTTTTAATGGCTGTTTAACCTGGGCTAATACGCGATTTAAAGTATCTGGCTTCTGTGCCAAAAATTCTTGAATATCTCTATCGCTTTTAGATTGATTGCAGTCATGACAAGATATAACTAAATTAGAAATCTTATCACTCCCTCCTTTTGAACGCGGATGTAAATGATCTATCTCTAGTCGAGTATTGGTAGCACCACAGTAAGCACATTGCCTACTCCACTTTTCTAGTAAATACTCTCTAACTTCGTACCCGAATAACTCACCTTGCTGGTACTTAATTCCCATTACTTCGGGATTGACTAATTTTTGAGTGTCGAACCTGATTAATTCTTGAGATATTCCTGTAATTGGAACATATCTTTTAATTCGATTTACCCAAGTCATTACGTTGTGAACGCGAGATTTTAAGCTGGGAGCGAGCCTTCTAGCAGATCTTTGGCGTTTGCCTCTATTTTTGATTGGAGGTCGTCTGTAACGAGTTTGACGATTGCGCCTATTACGTCTGACAGCTTTACGAGCTTCTAAATCATTCTTGATTTGTTGACCCCTATGTTGGATTTCAGCCCCCCAAATTACCCGATCTCCTTGAACAATAGCTAAACCAGTTACTTTAGAACCTGGATCGATTTTTAGCTGATGTTCACTTCTTCTTGGGTTATCAACAGCATATTTGAAAATTATTGTAAATGGGTATCTACGATAAACTGCTGCTTTTCCTTGATTTAATAACCTCCTTGCTTGTCCTGGTGGTATTGGGTCTAATGGCTGTTTGTTGGTATCAATTACAAAAACAAAATTAGACATTTTATAGTCCTCTGATTGCTCAGGTAATGTTTTCCTTGCTCATGTTTTAAGAGCTTGTTCGGCTAGAAACACTGGTTTAACCAAATACACCTGTTTAATTCCTAGCGACAGAGCTACAAGCTGGAAAGCACTTGCAGATGTCATGACCCAAAAAACGTAGTCAGTTAAGACTTGAGCATGGCTATCTGTCCAATGGATGAGCTAGTTGTCTAGCTTTGTCCACTGTTTGGTGAATAGCATTTCTTGGAATATGAATCCCGACTTATAGTGGGGAACACTACAGCGCCGTGCTACAATAGGAGACTTGCCCAAAGCTTTGTACACCTATACAGTCAAAGCGCAGATATCGACCCGATTTTAGAAGCTTGCGATCACTATGGAATTGCTTTGATTGAAGATGCAGCCGAATCTTTAGGAGCCACCTATAAAGGACGTTCGCCCGGAACCTATGTATTGGACTCAACAGCAGAACCGCTATAGTATGCTGTTGAAATTTAGTTAATCACTTCCAGATTCTCAATTGTGAGATATAGTTCTTCATCGGCCATTTGACTGTCGTAATCGATGTTAATTTGGGTTGGGTAGCCGAGTGTAGAGCCGAGTGTAGAATTGTACTGCACACTCAGGCTGGATGCTTTCTTGGCGATCGCATCCCTGATCACACCAAAAAGCCTGGGTATTGTATCATATTTTTGGAAGAGTTCTGGATTCACTGGTTGACCAGTGGCAACAGAAGTGACAGAAGCCGTTCTGCCGTTACGCACTTCAATGATGACTGGTCCTCTAGCTTCGGTTGTGCAGAAGCAACTCCTCGTTAATGTATAGCGATAGTTGGAGATATTTTGCCGATTCCACAACCGTTGATTAATCCTTAATTGTCCCAAATTTGAGTAAGCACTCTGTGATAATTGTGGTACCTGTATGGGAGATTGAGACATTGTTGGTGCGTTCAAACCTAGAGACATTACTAATCCCGCACCAATAACAATAGGCAAGCGCAACTTTATCCATTGAATTTTCAAGGTTTTGAGCATTTGGCAAACTCCTCGGGGTTCTCCCCCTCGCTTTGTGCTTTATGAAACACCTACAAACTTAGGGTTTAACAATTTGTTTGTCAAGTTACCTTTGCAACTCTATACGCGCTTCTTGTACTGCCAAAGGTTGAAATTTACACAAATTACTATCAGAAATTATAACTAGGTAGATTGTACAAACTTTGTAATCACGAAAAACAAATCCCGAAAAGTGCATACATCGGGAAAACCTAGGGTACCAGGCTGCATACTAAGTCTGTCTTGCCATTGGTCAGGAAAATCAGATTTACCTTCGCGGCGAATACCATGACCAACGTACAGATTTTTTGAGTCAGCATAGTATTTCCCATAATAACTATTATACAGCGAGAGTGAGCGTTCTTCCCGCCGGTCAAGGAACATAATCATGAAAGCATAATGTGTGTCGGGTTCTAATGTTAATCGCTCACCTTTAAGCTGCCATTTCATGTATTGGTCTTTTTTAAGGTCGCTAGGTAGTTGACCTGTTGCATAATAGATAGATTGATACGATTCACCTTCGAGGTAATCGTCGAGTTCCGGAGACGTCTGTCGGTCAAATTTACCGACAAAACCAGGAGTCCCGTGGTTGTTCAAACGCGGTTCACCTGTGACTTTGAAAAACTCAATACCTACCCTAGCACCGGGAGTATTTCGCTCAACTTCATTTGGTCCCACGCGCAGGTAAACAGCATCGACTGTAAAACCTTTGTCATCAGTGAGGAAAGTTTGCCCTAGATCGCGATCGCGTTGCTGATAAGTTTCACCGTAAACGGTTCGGTTACCAAAAACGGTTCTGCTGTCGGCAGGATACTTGTTATCCTCAATTATTTTATTCTTTTCCAAACGAATGCTTGTAGCTCCACCTGGATCTCCCTCTAAGTAGTGAATCATCACAGAGGAATTGGTGGCAGGATTTGGTACAAATGAACTCTCATCGGATGAAGAGATGACAACTTGTCCCTGCACGACAACAGATTCCCCAAAACTGGGCAATCTAAACCCTAAAAGGATAATGGTCAGCAGAAATATTGTGAAAAATTTCATTGTATAAATACTACTATGATTCTGATCCAAGAAGCTGAAAGCCTTACAGGTGTAAAAAATTAGCGTAGCTTCAGGGATTTTACCTTCCGCTTGCTCCTTAACACTGTATCCTTTAGATGACCAAGCTCATTGAATACGAACAAGCCAGTGACGAAGTACGTGTGGTATACGATGACATCCGCGCCACTCGTAAGACTGATTACATCAACAATTTCTGGAAAGCTATAGCCAATCATCCCCCCACCCTACAACGAACATGGGAAGCGGTGAAACAAGTCATGACTAGCCCTGGCGAACTCGATCCGCTGATGCGCGAGCTGATTTACATTGCTGTGAGTGTGACAAATGGCTGCGAATACTGCATCGCCTCGCATACAGCAGGGGCTTACGCCAAAGGTATGAGCGATGCCATGTTTGGCGAACTGATGGGAATTATTGCGACGGCAAATACAACCAATCGCCTCGCTAACGGCTATCAAATTCCAGTAGACGAGCAATTCAAAAGCTAGGAGCTTATGCTTATAGATATTGAAGCACAAAGCCCACTGTCTTAAGGCTCAGATTCCCGACTTCTTTTAAGAAGTCGGGAATCTTGTTGTTCTATAATCAAAAATGACTTTGAAGAAAAGTAAATTTCATCAATAGTATGTATCTTAATAAATAAAAAAACTCCCGATTTTACTAGCATATCGGGAGGACTCTGTGAGTGAGTGCCGCTCACTATTGGTGGTGTTTTATAAATGTGGTATTTTATGTCTAACGCTAAACAGTGAATTCTGAATATTTATCAACTTGCCTATCAAACAGTAAGTCACTTAAAAAAGAATGCGCGTATTCTAAAGGAAGATGTCTGGGCTTACCCTGAAATACAATTTGGTACTCGTTGCTGTCTGGACCATCGCCATATCCAGAAATCAGCTTGCGGTGAAAAGCTTCCTCAGCAAGATGTTCAACTTCTTTTTTGAGATCAGCTTTTACGCTACTCATAGTTGCCGTCTCCTTAATTTTTTCTGACGTTTACTATTTATAAAATTTACAAGTGTCTAATCGCACCTTTCAAAGGTTATATATTTTAGCTATAGCAGTTCTATTTAGTTCGTGAATTCACCTGCAATTTAAATTATTGACAAACAGGACTTACTATAGAGACGTGACTATACCTTTAGATAGCTGAAAATGTTTGGCAATTTGGGTATAATCAGCAAGGATAAGCGTTGCAATTGATGCTTAAGTAAACCGCAAAACATAGGTGTAGCTTAGGCTTGAGCGATCGCTTGCCAAAGGATAGTTAAGTAAATAGACAGTAAATACGTCTGGGGAAACACAAGTACACGTCACGGCAATTGCTACCCTTCAAGAAGTCGCCCTTTGGGCGTCTACGACAGGGGACAAGCCAGATGCTTCAACTGGTGGTAATCACAAGTAACGCACTGGCTCCCCAAAGGCATATAGCCTCAAGATTCCAGGGTGTTTAGCCGAAGGTCTATAATCATATGGTTCAAGACAGAATCACCGATGCGGTTCGCATTAACGCCAGAAAAACTGATGCATTCGATGTTTTCAAATTCAAGCATTACATCGGACCAAATCCCTATTTGGATACAGGGGCGCTAGTATTTGATTTTGCTCTGACGACAACTGGCAGAGCTCTGCCTATTGAAGATTACGTCAAAGAAATTAGCGATCGCTACCCACACCTGCGCGACGAGACGTACGATTCCTATGCGCATTTGTTTGCCCGCACTGTGGCAGAAGTAGGAAAGCTGGATATGGGTTTGCACCTCGAGCGTTGGAGTGTCAAGCCTTATGAAAATTATGCGACGTGTGCTGTGCAATCGCTTCACGAACGCACAACTCGAGGTGTGCTTTATTTCGTTTGGGATTGGTTTGAAGCCATAACTCAAGACGAAGATATTGACTTTGAGCAGATTTCGACACTTCAAAATAGATTCCGCCTCTCTGTTTACGGTGGTCCTACGGTTTACGCCTTATTGCGAACAGCTCACAAAAAAGGTATTCCCGCCTTCTATCTGTGGGAAGAAGGACTGATGCAATACGGCTACGGAAAAAAACAAATTCGTGGCGTTGCGACGACATTTGACTGTGATAGCCATCTGGATTCCGACTTCACCACCCGTAAGGATGACTGCAAGGCATTTTTAAGAACCTTAGGCTTTCCAGTACCCAAAGGTGATATTGTCGTCACAGAAAGGGAAGCCCTTGGTGTAGCAAGAGAAATTGGCTACCCAGTGGCGGTCAAGCCTGTGGTAGGTCACAAAGGAATTGGCGTGACGGCGGAAGTGCGAGACGAGGAGGAATTGGAATCTGCTTATAATAGGGCAGTTGATGCCATTCCAGAAAATGAGCCAACACGAGTTATCGTCGAGAAAAGCATCGTAGGGGCAGATTTTCGCTTGCTGTGTGTCAACGGCAAATTTGTTGCCGCCACTGAACGCCGTCCTGCATGGGTTGTGGGTGACGGGTACTCAACCATTGAAGAGTTAATCCGAGAGGAAAACCGAAAACCAGGACGTTGGGATACACCAACCTCAGCGATGAGCAAGATTCAGTCCGACGAAGCAATGCAACAGTACCTTGAACAACAGCGCTTGTCATTGGACAGCGTTATTGAGAAAGACCGGACTGTTTATCTTCGCAAAGTCGCCAATCTCTCGTCTGGAGGTGTCAGCATTGATGCAACCCGCACCGTTCATCCTGACAATATTATTTTGGCGCAAGACATTGCCCTGCACTTCCGCCTGACTTGCTTGGGTATTGATGTAATTGCCCCCAGTCTTTCCGAATCTTGGAAGTCCGGCGACTTTGCCATCCTGGAAATCAACGCCGCACCCGGCATTTTGATGCATCTTAACCCTGCCGTAGGTCAAAGCGTTGATGTGCCTTCACGTATCCTAGAAACCTTCTTTGAGTCGGGTACATCTGCCAGGATACCAACAATCACTTTCAACCACATTTCAGTTCACGACCTGCAAGAGACGATTGACCATATTCTTTTGCAACACCCCGACTGGACAGTAGGCGCTGTTTGTCGTGACGCAATTTTTGTCAATCGTTCTGAAAAAATCCTCAGTAAGGATTACAACACCAACGTCTTAACTTTGTTGCGTAATCCCAAAGTTGATTTGCTGATTGTAGAGTACGAAGAAGACGTCTTGGAAAAGGAAGGAATGTTTTACCACGGCAGTAACATAGTCGTTCTAGATAATCCCACCGAAACCGAGATGGTGCTGGCGCGGGACATCTTTGACGACTCTACTGTTGTGATTAGAAACGGAGACAATATCTCTATCAGACGTCAGGGTTTGATTGAAGAATATTCCTTGGGAGTTGATGAACCATTGACACGGGTTTATTTGAAAGAAATCGGCACGATTTTGTAACTAAACCTCACCGCATAACTTCACCGCCAACCCTTGTTTCCTGGCAAAGAGGGGTTGGCGGTGATATCGTTCCGTTTATTGCCAAACAAACACTTTGGCTTCGTATGGTCCTATATCAGTGAGAATACCATCGTCGCCAGCTTCTACATCATAATTAGCTGTCCACTCGTGCCATGTGCCACCGTTAGGGAAGTTAGGAACGTGATACCCAGCTAAGAAGTTTTCTGAGAAATTCGCCACAACCACAACACGAGAACCTTCACCGTTCCACCGACTGTAAGCAAACACTTTTGCCTCTGGATTTTCGTGGATGAAGTCAATATTTTCTGTGTAGAGGGCATGATTTTGTTTACGCAGGCTAATTAAACCTTTGTAGTATTCAAACAAGCCGCGATTTAGGTCATTGCCTAGCAATCCCCATTCAATTTTAGATGACTCTTGTGTTTTTGGCTTGTACTCGCCAAACTCTTGCCCCATCCACATCAAAGGTACACCGACAGCTGTCATCAAGATAGCAACTCCCAACCGAATGCGCCTAAAAGCTTCTTCGTCAAAAATATCGCGGTTCCCCAGTTCCACCATCAAGCGATCGTGGTCGTGGTTTGTTAAGTAATTGACAACATTCGTAGCACCCATGAAGCCTTGGCGCTTAGCGTCAATGACATCTTTAAGTTGCTCTAAATCAAAAGTGTCACCGCAAAGGTGTGCCACAATTGTATGGAGGAAACTATCGTGCCAGCATCCATCCATCGGTCCATCTGCATTGGTGATACTGGGAGTTTCAGGAATGTGTTCGGCTATGTTGTAAAAAGGCTTCATGCTAGCAGTTTTTTTAGCTTCTTGCACAATCCAGTGCATGAAGTCGTAGTTAGCAATTTGCCGCGCTGCATCGTAGCGAATGCCGTCAACGTGATATTCTTGAATCCAAAAACGGATCGTATCACCAATAAATCTACGCGCAGGATAAGTCTCTAATTTTTCATCGTAGAATTCATAATTGAATTCAGGTCCCCAGCTATTATCAGGATCGCGGGGAGAGTGATGATACCAATAATCGTGGTCAATTTGTGTTAATGGACTTGATGATTCTGAATGGTTATAAATACCATCAATTATAACACGAATTCCTCGGCCGTGGCACTCATCAATTAACTTTTTCAACTCTTCTGTAGAGCCATAACTTGATTCTGTGGCAAAGAAGTGACGGGGGTTGTAACCCCAACTATAATCGCCTGGGTATTCTTTGAGTGGCATCAACTCAATGGCATTAATTCCCAGTTCACAAAGGTAATCTAACTTTTCAACAACGTGCTTGTACTTTCCTCGGGCGTAAGGGTCATCTTCACCACCAGAAAAGTCAGCAACGTGTAGTTCATAAATGACTAATTCGTGGTCTGCGGGTAGGGGTTTATCGTCATGTTGCCAAACATAGGTATCGGTAATTCTTTCCCCGTCTTTTATCCGTACGATACCGTTATCTTTTCCACTCAATTCATCGATATCAGTGGCGTAGGGGTCTGTCACATCAACCCATTGGTCGGGTTCAAAAAACCACGATTTTGATTGAACGCGGAATTTATATTGATAAACACCATCCTCTAATTCAACAGTTGTGCGAAAATAACCATCGTCACCTTTTTCCATGGGGATTTCTTCCCAATTTGAAAAAGAACCAATTAATGCAGCACCTTCGTTGTAAGGTGCAAATAAATTAAATTCAATTGGCTTTGCCATAGAAGTCTATCGAGATACAAAAAGGTGATGTGCTAGCAAAAAAGCATAAAAAGATTGCCAAGGGCGAAATGATTAATAGCTGAAAGCAATTAACATTTAGTGATTAGCAATTCTTAAATTATTTATGCCAGATATAAGCATTGTCTAATTATCAAAGAAATTAGCCAATCGTCCCCTAGAAATAATAAAGTATTGTGTACCTCTATCTTAAGAATGGTTTTTTCTAAAAGCTGTATTCTAATTTTATCGTTTAGTAAACTATAAGTTTTAAAGTTTCTATAGAATGATAATTAATCGCAGATGTACGCAGTAAAGTATAAATTATCAACAAGGGCGTATTATTTTCAGTAACATAAAAAATTGTTAGTGAGAAGTTAACAACTCCTCACTCCTGACTTTTGATTGATAACTGAAACTGGAATTCTCAGGATTGGGTGTTGTTTTTGTAACTGGCAACAGCTGCCCTAAGATTACCTTGGTATTCTGATAGGAGTTTTAAGCCCTCCTCTTTTTCCAACCCAGTCCAATGCATCAACAATGCTAACTTTACCCACTTACCACTACGTTCCAATAAGAAACCAGCGGCTTCTCGACTTAAACCTGTGAGGTCTTGTAAAATACGCAAAGCGCGATCGCGTAACTTTTGATTTGTTACCGCCACATCCACCATGCGATTGCCATAAACTTTACCCAACTGCACCATGACACCCGTAGAAAGGATATTTAAAGCCAGTTTCGTCGCCGTACCAGCTTTTAGGCGAGTTGAACCAGCAAGTATTTCTGGTCCAGTCAACAGGCGAATATCAATATCAGCATCACAGGTGACTTGTTCAGCAGGAACGCAGGCTATAAATATAGTAGTCGCACCCCGGCTACGTGCAGCACTCATTGCGCCGTGGACAAAAGGTGTTGTTCCCCCGGCTGTAATCCCAACAACGACATCAAGTTGCGTGACTTGTCGTTGAGCGATCGCCGCTTCACCATCTTCGGCGTTGTCTTCCAAATCTTCAGAACTGCGTACTAGTGCGCCTGCACCACCAGCAATAATCCCCTGTACCATCTCTGGGGGCGTACAAAAAGTAGGCGGACACTCTGCAGCGTCTAACACCGCTAACCTACCACTTGTCCCTGCTCCAATATAAAACAGGCGTCCTCCGTGATGCAATTGTTCTGCAATGCGTTCAATCGCTTGAGCTAACTGAACTTTAGCAGCAGCTACCGCAGCCACTGCCTTTGCGTCTTCGCGATTAAACAGTTCTACTAATTCAATAGAACTGAGCTGGTCTAGGTTAAGACTATCAGGATTGACCTGCTCTGTTAAAAGATACCCGCGCCCCTGCAAGTTCATCATTTGTCCTTTATCCTCTGTCCGTGGTCATTTGTCTTTTGTCTTCTGTCCTTAGTAATGACTCATGACTCATGACTCATGACTAACGACTCTTTACAATAACCCTTCTAGTTTGCGGCGAATGCTTTCGAGTTCTGAGTCAGATAATTCTGGTTTTTCCGGTGACTCTTGGTTACGAGAACGGGTTTCCCCAGCAACATTCTCTTCGGATTCTGGGTTCCAATCGGTTTCTTCAACATTCATTTCGGGGGGAATTGCCAAACCACTGTCAGTTGGGACAATTTCCCAGTCGTAGTCCGCACTTTGACAAAATTCCTTGATTTCCTCTGAATCAAACGCTTCTACGGTGGGTGTTGGGAAATCTTGAGCTTCAAGCATGAGGGCATAGCGTGCAGCGTCGTCTTCTGACTCGAACATCAGAACCTTATTGCGAGCGCCCACTTGAATTGTGTGAATTCCCTCATTTTCTGTGCGAGCGTTAAATAGTAATACAAAAACACGCATGGGTGTAATCATCTAATGTTCCATCTTGGATCTATTCTTAATTAAACTTCTTGATTGCGTCCAAGGAAAAGCCCAGGCAAGAATTCTGGCTTTATTAGATATTTTTAATTTTTTTCTAACAGAGTTAATATTAGCAAAAGTATAAGCGTCACATTTCGCATCTAGCTTTAAGCATGATTTTTGCTGCCGTCTTTAGTATCGTCGGTTATCCTGGAGTAGGCGTAGCCAGTAGTGTGCCAGCTGGTTCTACAACTGTGACAGCTACATTTGTTTATGAGTGCTGATTATAAGTGCTAAGCCCTGTAGATCAAAAGCAGGGTGTGCGGAGAAATTCCCCTCAAATAAATTTAGGGGATCAAACAAGGAAAAAACGCTATGATTGCTCCACGGATAAATTCGGGAGCTTTTCGCCTAAGACGGTTCCTCGACTTGAAGAGGACAACGGCGTGCGGAGGTTCCTCAGCACTAGGCACTTAGGACTGTTTCGGTGAGTCAGTAGTGAGACGAAATGACCAAAGCTTGTAATTCAGACCATCACTCCCAATCCCCCCGTATTTATAATACGCATCAATGGTTATTCATTTTAAGCCGTGGTGGCATTGCCTTGAGCGGAATTCTGCTCATAGGAATTATGGGCGGTGCTTGGCGAGTATGGAATTTTATTCATAAAGACTTAGTGCCACTAGCCCAAACCAATCTTACTACTACACTGAACCGTCCAGTTCAACTGGGGAAAGTGAAACAACTTTCGCTTACGGGAGTGACGTTTGGGGCTTCAGCCATTCCAGCAACACCTACAGATCCGGATAAGGTGACAGTCGAGGTTGTAGAGGTAGGTTTTGACCCATTACAGTTGCTGTTGAAGCACAAACTCAAGTTAGACGTCACCTTAGTGAACCCAGATGTTTACCTTGAACAGGATGAACAAAGACGCTGGCTCACCACAAAAATAACGCCGGCAGGTCGAAAAGGACCAATTAAAACTGATTTGGACAAACTGCGGTTTCGCAATGCCAACTTGGTGTTAGTTCCCCAGCCAAATAAGGTAGAGGAAGCAGGGGAGCAGAAGAGCACAGGAGCACAGGAGCAGAAGAGCACAGGAGCAGGGGAGAGTGTAAACTCTAACTCCCCTGTGTCCCCCTTGTCCCCCAAGTCTCCCTCATCCCCCTCATCTCCCGTAGCATTTTCACAAATCAACGGAACTGCCCAACTATTAGAAAACTACAAACTCATTCAATTTAATTTGGATGGGCAACCAGATAACGGTGGTAACCTTTCCATACAGGGAGATTTTCGTCCCAAGACTCAAGAAGTTAACTTAGAGTTGTTGCGGGTGCGAAACTTCCTTGCTGCTGATGTTTCTCGCATCGTTAAGTTACCCGTGGAATTACAAGCAGGTCGAGTTCAGGGTGAGTTGAAAATTCAAAACATCCAACTGAAACAAAAACAGCAAAACCTGCTCGTTTTTGGTACTGCTAGTGGGCAAGGAGTTCAACTTCAAGTTCCGCGAATGCCACTACCATTTATCAATTCTCAAGGTAACGTGCGCTTTCAAGGAACTGAGCTTAAGCTGGAAAATGTCGCCACTGGTTATGGCAAAATCCCTTTAATAGCGAACGGCACCATTGACTCCAAAGCCGGCTACAAGTTAGCAGCGCGTGTAAATTCGGTAAATGTGGCAAGTGTCCGGGAAACTCTCAACGTCAAATTACCCGTACCGACAATTGGGGAAGGTAAGGCAGACTTACAGGTTGTTGGATCAATCACTAACCCAATTCTCTCTGGTACAGTTGCCACTGTAAAAGAAGCAAAAATTGACAAAGTTGATTTTAAGAGTGCCAGCGCACAGTTTGAGTTTTCTCCTGTCGCATCTATTATTACTTTTAAAAATATTCAAGGCAAAGCGACTGTAGGCGGTGAAGTTACAGGCGCTGGGACGATTCAATTTGTTAACAAAATTCCCAAGCTAAATTTTAATGTCACGGCAAAGAACGTTCCAGGGGATGCCATTGCCTCTGTTTACGACACAAAACCTGCATTCCAAATTGGTACTGTCTCAGGTACAGCACAACTGACTGGCAGTGGTGAGAACGTTCAGACAACGGTACAATGGCAAGCGCCCCAAGCAACCTACCCCGGAAGCGGAGAAACAATTGTCGCCCCAGACAAAAGTGTTTCTTTCCGTAATGTTGCTCTCAGTGTTGCTGGTGGTACAGTACAAATTGCTGGCAGTTGGGCGAATGAGCGTTGGCAAGCGATCGCCGATGCTTCCAAAGTACAGGTGCAACGTTTTGTCAACTCCAGTCAACTGCAAAACGTCTCTCTCGATGACGCACGCTTCAACGGTCGTCTGATCTTATCAGGAACCTCAGCCCCATTTAAAATTGCCACAATTCGTCCAGATAACGCAAAAGTTCAAGTTGCGGGTGGCACAGTTGGTATTTCTAATATTCAATTTGGCGAGCAAAGCTTTTCTGCCGGATTGGTTGCTGACGGTGTGCGGTTAGGGCGTTTGCTAAAACAAGCGCCCCAAACTTTAGATGGACCATTAGCGGGTAAGTTCCAAGTTTCAGGAAATACAGACACTTTTAACCTCAAAACCTTACGTGCTACTGGCGAAGGACGCTTATTAGTTGCTGGTGGCGCAATTACAGCTGACCATATCCAAGTCGCGGAAGGTTTGTATAAAGCACAACTACAAGCAAATAACGTAGATGTGCAACAATTGGCACAATTGCCTAAGCAATCTCAAGGAAGGTTAAGCGGTCAATTCAACGTTGCTGGTTCAGTTGAATCCTTTCAACCGCAAACTGTTGTAGCCACAGGACAAGCACGCGTCAATTTTGGTAGTGGTAGTGTGACTGCTTCTAATATCCAATTGGAAGCCGGTCGCTATCAAGCGCAACTCCAAGCAAGTAATGTGCCGTTGCAAAAATTATCACAAGTGCCACCGCAGTTTAACGGTACTTTGACAGGTCAATTCAACGTTGCTGGTTTAGCTGATTCCTTCAAACCACAAGCTATTCAAGCTACTGGTCAGGCACGACTTAATGTTGCAGGTGGCACAGTTACCGCTTCTAATATTCAACTTGCTGATGGTCGCTACCAGGCAATGGTTGATGCTTCTGGTGTGGAATTAAAACGGTTGTCGCAGCAGTTGCGGGGTCAATTTGGCGGTAAACTGCAACTGGCAGGCACCGTGGGAACTTTCAACATATCCAACGTGCGTGCCTCTGGTCAGGTGCAACTTTCCCAAGGCATTGCTGGTATTGAGCAACCGCTGACAGCAGTTGTTGGGTGGGATGGACAAAAGCTGCTCATCGAGCGAGCCACTTCTCCAGGTTTAAATGCTAATGGTTATATTTTAGCCAAGTCTGGTGGCTCAGGCATACCGGAAATTACTGAATTAAATCTCAACGTTCAAGCACAGAATTATAATCTGCAAAACTTGCCAATGCAGCTTCCCAGCGCTGTGGCTTTAGCAGGTAAAGCCGATTTTGGGGGAAGAATCAGCGGTACGCTACCTGTGCCAAATATACAAGGGCAAGTTAGGTTACGAGACTTGGTGGTAAATCGACTGGCTTTTGAGTCGGTGTTAACTGGAAACATCCAATTGGCGCAGGGACAGGGTTTAAATTTAGATGTTGCAGGCAAACGGGACCGGATTACTCTCAACGCAGACGCAAAAAATCGCGGTACAGACGTACCATGGTACGTCTCTACATTTTTAGTGCGGTGGCAAGACGCATTGGCAAGCGGTCAATCTCAAGGGGACAATTTGGCAATGAAAGTGGAAAACTTCCCCTTGGCGATATTGAATCTCACCCCGCCTGCGAATACTCATCTTGGTACGGGTGTCATCGCTGGATTTTTAACTGGGGATTTTCAGGTTAATCAAAAGACATTTGCCACACAAGGGGATATTGCAATTGCCAAGCCGCAATTAGGACGCATTAAAGGCGATCGCCTGATGGCACAATTCCGTTACGGCGATGGTCAAGCAACGATTACAAATAGCGAATTTGTCAAAGGTGCGAGTCGCTACGCCCTTGCTGGGACTTTGAGCCAAACTCCCAAAGGTCCGCAAATCAAAGGTAAACTCAACGTTACCCAAGGTGAAGTTCAAGATGTCCTGACTGCACTACAGTTATATGAATTACAAGATGTTCAACGTGGTTTGGCACAGCCAAAGTACGGTACAGCAGCAGATTTGAATGCCACCGAGTCAGTAGGATTTTCAGATCAGCCTTTGTCTGCCCAACTTCAGCGCTTTGGCGAATTTGAAAATCGGCTAGTACAACAAAAACAACAGCGTCGCAATGTTTCTCCCATACCGGAATTGGCAGATTTAAAGGGAACTTTCAACGGTGAAATCTCCGTAGATACTGCAACAGCGAACGGGCTGGATGTAAGCTTTAATTTAAACGGTCAAAACTTTGTTTGGGGTAGGGCAGATGAACCGGATCGTTTATATAAAGCAGACCAAGTGATTGCTCAAGGCAGATTTGAAAACGGTGTTCTCAGATTGCTACCTTTGCGACTGGAGTCTCAGAACAACTTGATCGCTTTGACAGGTAATATTGGCGGTAATGAACAATCTGGTCAGTTGCAGGTTGTCAATTTCCCCGTGCAAGTGCTGAATAATTTTGTCAAACTGCCTGTTGGTTTCACAGGTAATCTCAACGGCACAGCAGCTTTAGCAGGGAGTATTGACAATCCACAGGCAAAGGGAGAATTGCAAATTACACAAGGGACTCTCAATCAAAAAGGCGTAGAGTCAGCGACTGCGAGTTTCAACTATACCAATGGTCGCTTGAACTTTGGCAGCCACGTTACGGTTTCTGGTTCAGAGCCAGTTAAAATTGCTGGTAGTGTACCTTATCAGTTGCCTTTTGCTTCTGTAAAGCCAGATAACGATCAAATTAATCTGGATGTGAAAGTTCAAAATGAAGGGCTGGCAGTCTTAAACCTGTTAACTAACCAAGTCGCCTTTGAAAAAGGTGAGGGACAAATAGACTTGATGGTGCGGGGAACAACACAACAGCCTATATTAGATGGAATTGCCACCCTTCAGGATGCCACTTTTTCATCTCAAGCTTTACCAGGAAAGCTGACAGATATTACAGGAACAGTACAGTTTGGTTTAGACCGGATTGTCGTGCAAAATCTTCAAGGTAAGTATAATAACAACGGTAAAGTCGAGGCACAAGGTGAAATTCCTGTCTCGAGTCAAGAAACAAAAATAGATCATCCCCTCACCGTTACCCTTGACCAATTGGCTTTGAATCTTAAGGAACTTTACCAAGGAGGCGTCAGCGGTAACTTGCTGGTGACTGGTTCCGCCCTGAAACCAATGATTGGTGGTAAATTGCAGTTAGCTGATGGTCAAGTTTTACTAGCAGAATCTACAAAAACGACCAATGGAAATAGCAAAATAGATGTTTCAGGTGTGAAACAGGTCAAGCAAGAGACCCCGAAAGCTGACTATACAGCGACTCGGTTCAAAGACTTACAGTTACAGCTAGGCAAAAACGTACAAATTACCCGTCCACTCATTATCAGTTTCCGGGCTACTGGAACCCTTAACGTCAACGGTTCGTTTAGCGAACCAATACCAGAAGGAACTATCCGGCTTAAGGAAGGAAGCGTAAATTTATTTACGACTCGATTTAACCTTGCGCGTGGCTATAAACATAAAGCTATTTTTAGAGCAAATCAACCCCGCGATCCCGAGTTAGACATGCAGCTATTTGCGAAAGTACTTGACGTTATTCAAAATACTGACCTCAATAAACCAAATATCACAGGGTTGGCGGCTTTAGAAACTGTTCGTGTTGATGCCAGGGTGCAAGGTCTGGCAAGTAAACTGGATGAAAGTCTGGAACTGACTTCGAGCCCCGTACGCAGCCAAACAGAAATTGTTGCCCTGCTTGGGGGTGGAATTGTAGAGACCGAAGGACGCACTAACGACACTACCTTAGGACTGATTAATATAGCAGGTTCGGCTGTGTTCAACAATCTTCAGGAACCTCTTAATCAGATTGCAACGGCATTGGGTTTGAGCGAACTGCGTCTGTTCCCAACCATCCTCACCGACACTCTGACAGCAGGTAGGAGTAGTTCAACTTTGGAGTTGGCAGCGGAAGCCGGAGTGGATATCACTCGCAGGTTTTCTGTCTCCACCTTGAAGATTTTGACAAATAGCGACCCCTTCCAATGGGGTATTAACTATCGGCTTAACAATAACATTCGTCTGCGTGCAACCACTAATTTAAATGATGACAATCGCGCAGTTGTTGAGTATCAAAAGAGGTTTTAAGTAGGTCGGCGTGAATATTTATCGTTGAGGCAAGGCAGAAGGTAGAGTTATCAAGGGGAGGGTTAGCGAGGGGTTTTGAGATAGGCGCAGCACCGAACTCAAAACATCGCACCTTAATGGGTGCGGGTTTTAACCCCTACATGAAGTTTGAAGGAATTCCTTCTTCCTCGTTCTCCCGTTCTCTAAGGTGCAGTAACAGAATTACTTAGTCATCTCTATCATTTCGGTCATCTCTATCATTTCGGTCATCTCTATCATCTCGGTCATCTCTATCATTTCGGTCATCTCTATCATCTCGGTCATCTCTATCATCTCGGTCATCTCTATCATTTCGGTCATCTCTATCATCTCGGTCATCTGTGCGTGCTGAATACTCCTGGTAATTCCTGGTATTGTCTACCGACTGGGCAAAATTCGGATCATTTCTGCTTGCATCTCTTACAGGCTCTTGGCAAGCACCCAACATTGCGCTTAAACCCAGTAGGATAGGTAATGCGATTGGCTTTGACACTGCCCTTTGGGCGATCGCTCTTATATTCATGTTCTACTTTCCTAAATGATTGGTTGACAAAGTTTTCTTTCAGGAGGGTAAACAGCCCTGAATTAAGAGTTTGCTTCTTTCAAGGTTTAGTTATCTTTCTTAGAAGAAAGATAATTGAAATACATACCTACCCTACAAACATCACATAACTTAACAAATTTTTTTTGTTCATAGCTTAAGTACCCCATCTTCCATATAAACAACTCGGTCAGCCAAATCTAAAATTCGGGGGTCATGAGTGACAATCAACACTGTACAACCTTGTTCTTTTGCCAGTTGGCGCAGTAACTCCATAACCAAATGTCCGCTGTGAGAGTCTAAAGCAGCCGTTGGCTCATCTGCCATAATCACCTGTGGATGACCTGTTAAAGCACGGGCGATCGCCACTCTTTGTTTTTGTCCCCCCGACAAATCACGGGGAAGTTGCTTTACCTTATCCCCCAGTCCAACTTGTTCCAACAAAGCTTGTGCTTCTTTGCGTGCTGGCTTTCCTCGAATGCCTTTGACATTCAAGGCTGCTTCTACATTCTCAATTGCTGTTAGTGCGGGAAACAAGTTAAAATCTTGAAAAATAAAACCAATATTCTGCCTTCGGAAGCGAGCTAGTTCAGTTCGAGACATTCTGGTAATCTCTTGCCCAAGTAGATACACGCTGCCTGCCGTTGGAGTCAACAGTCCCGCTAAAATAGACAGCAAAGTCGTTTTCCCCGAGCCAGAAGGTCCCATTAAAATTTCGATATCACCCTTTTGGATTTCCCAGTAAACTTCTTTCAGGATTTGAAGGCGCTGCTGCTTGGAATGAATCACCATTTCCACCCCTTCGGCAACAATTGCGCCTGTTGCGGTGGAATTCATTTGATATTTGTTCTGGGCAAATTTATGAGATTGAATTTTAGAATCAGTCATTTGCTCAAATTCTTTGGGGATATACAATTTTTAATTGTCAGTTGAGATTTGTTGTGTGCTTTCGAGTGCTGAAGAATCACAAACTTAATTATGTAGTGACTGGCACTATATATAAAGTAAAATTACTGATAAGATAACTATCCTTTAAAGACAATCGCTGGATCAACGCGAGTGACTTTTTGGATCGCAAAAACAGCAGAACTGACGCACATCAACACCGTAATTCCAAAAACAGTAGCTGCCGATATAGGTGTAATTAAAATGACAATACCCTGTGCTGTTGATGTCCAAGCTGCCACCCCTAGACAAAGAGCGATCCCTGGTAGATAGCCTAAAATTGCCATCCATAGTGCTTGCTCAATAATTACATTGTAAATAAACCAATCAGATGCCCCCATCGCTTTAAGGGTGCCAAACTCTTTGATATGATCTGTGACAGAAGCATAAAGAATTTGACTAACGACCACTGCCCCAACAACAACGCCAACTACCGCACCAAGACCGAGAATAAATCCAATTCCAGAGCGTTCCTGCCAGTAGACTTGTGTTATTTTAGACATTTCTTGGCGAGTGTAAGTGCGGGTGTCTGGTAAAGCTTGTTCTAAATCTCGCTTTAATTTGCTTATATTTTGACCGGGTTTTGCCCGAATCAAAACGAAGCTAATTTGGTCGGTTGATGTTGGATTTTTAGCAGAGGTACCTACGTTAGTTGGAGAAGCGGTTGTTTGACTACCGTAATTTCTATAAGTGTTGGCAGTTTCTAAAGAGGTGAACATCAAGGTACCGAAGATAATTGACTGAGTTCCTTGAGTAAAACCTACCAGCTTCGCACCAATATTGTTAATTTCTCCTACCTCACCCAAGGTTTTGAGATGAATACCATCCAAGCCAGTTTTGTCAATAATGAACCTGAAGGGTTGCTTCAAGTCATTAAAACTGCCTGCGACAATGGTTGATCGGTCAAATAACATTCCTTGTGGATCTGCGCCAACCAGGGTAACCGAGGTAATTTCGTCTGTTTGTAGTTCATGCCACAACGCACCATCAATAATGACACCTTCAGCTTTGTCTACACCTGCGACTTTACGTGCCTTGGTAACCTGTTCGTAAGGAATTGGTATAGTTAGCCCCAAATGCTGCATATTTTTTGAAGACACCCAAATGTCAGCACGCGATTGATCAATTAACTGGGAAGAGGAGCGAGCAAACCCATATTGAAGACCTGTTTGAATGGTGACTAAGCTAACGGCAAATAAAATTCCTGCTTGCGCCACTAAAAAGCGAGGAATGTCTTCTAGTAAATTCTTACGAGCAATTGAAGCCATAAAATGTAATAGGGAATAAGAAATTGTGGTAAGTCGTTGGTTGTTTTACTAACTACTAACTACTAACAAACTACTAACAATGAGCGATTAGCCAGCCTTTATGGTTTTAGAATAGACTCTTCCTTTCCAAGTTCCTCCTCGCTTTTGCCAGTGACGCACAGCCGAGTCTACAGTCATGAGCGTATAAAGGAAAGCAATTCCAGGAAGACACAGCGCCAAAGCGGGAGAACATCCATAAAATCGGATCGTGGGTAAGTAGGCATAAGCCATAACTAGCCAGGTTGATAAGGCGGCGATCGCCACAAGCCAATTTCCAGTAAGCAAACCGAAGATTGCACACACAGGTGGAACAATGTAAACAAGTATCATCCCGATGACTGTTACGATTAACAACCCCAAGGAATAATTTAGCTGTGTGAACGCAGTTCGGGCTATCATGTCCCAAATGGTTGACAGGGATGGATAAGGTCGCAAACTGTGGGTTGAGTCGGTTAGTCCCAGCCAAATTTTGGGAGATGAGGGAGATAGGGTAAAACGCCTAGATTTTACCGCTTGCGCTAGGGCGCAATCATCAATTAAGGCATCGCGGACGACCTCAATACCACCAATGCGGGTTAAAGCTTCACGGGTGATTAAAATACACCCACCAGCAGCGGCGGCTGTTGGTTTGGTGGGATCGTTCACCCAAGGAAAGGGGTTGAGTTTTTGAAAGAAAAATACAAATGCTGGAATGAGCAATTTTTCCCAAAAACTTTCACACCGAAGCCGCACCATTAAAGAAACGAGATCCAAATCCTCTTGTTGCGCTTTTGCTACCAAAGAGCGAAGATTCAAAGCATCATGTTCAATATCAGCATCCGTCAGCAGAACATAGTCTGGTGGCGGTGTCAGGGTTTGTGCATATTGAATACCTTGGTGTAGCGCCCATAATTTACCCGTCCAACCAGGAGCCAAAGGTTGTCCAGAAAGGACACGTAATTGCTCAGTTTTGTCTAATTCCTGGGCAACATCACGGGCAACATTTGCTGTTCCATCCGTACTGCTATCGTCTACCAAGACGACGCTGAGATGACCAGGATAATTTTGGTTGAGAAGCGATCGCAAAGTGACAGGAAGCAAATCAGCTTCGTTTCTCGCGGGGACTACGGCACAAATAGCAGGGAACATTAATAAATCTGTTTCCTGTCTTGTTAATCGTTGGTCTGAGCGCCAAAACTGACCCCAAAACCTTAGTAATATCACCCAAATTGTCAAGGATAGAACAGAAAGCCATAGTCCAATTTCACCGATCATCGTGTTTTCTTTTTTCCACTTAGAAAACACATTACAATGTCACCTTATGACAGGGAAAGAATTTTTCTGTATACAGTCAAAAAGAAGCAGACAGACGTGGTTGAGGAGTAACGGAAAACTATGCAAATTCAGGACAAAGTGGCAGTTTCCCGTGTAAAAGACGCGATCGCCGCCAGTCAAAACTATCTTCTTTCTATTCAATATCCTGATGGATACTGGTGGGCGGAGTTAGAATCCAATGTCACCATAACTGCGGAGGTTGTCCTCCTCCATAAGATTTGGGGCACAGACCGAGAAAGACCGTTGCATAAAGTTGAAGCATATCTGCGTTCTCAACAACGGGATCACGGAGGTTGGGAACTTTTCTACGGGGATGGAGGAGAGCTAAGTACCTCGGTGGAAGCATACATGGCGCTGAAGCTGCTTGGTGTCCCACAAACAGACCCGGCAATGGTCAAGGCACGGAAGTTCATTTTAGAACACGGTGGTATCAGTAAAACTCGCATTTTTACCAAGTTACACCTAGCTCTTATTGGATGTTACAGCTGGCGCGGCATTCCTTCTCTACCACCTTGGGTGATGTTGTTGCCCTCGAATTTTATATTTAACATCTATGAAATGTCTAGCTGGGCTAGATCAAGTACAGTCCCTTTGCTGATTGTCATTGACCGCAAACCTGTTTTTCTGACTGATCCAGTCATCAACTTGGACGAACTGTATGCTGAAGGTGTTGAGCAAGCTCGCTATGAGTTGCCTCGCAAGGGCGATTGGACAGATTTATTTATTACTCTAGACGAAACCTTTAAATTAGCAGAAACCCTCAATTTAGTTCCGTTTCGTCAAGAAGGTATTCAAGCTGCAGAACGCTGGGTGTTAGAGCGGCAAGAAGCAACGGGCGATTGGGGCGGAATTATTCCCGCCATGTTAAATTCGCTACTAGCTTTGCGAGCTTTAGATTATGACGCAGCCGATCCGATTGTAGAGCGAGGGCTGCGGGCTGTTGACAATTTTGCGATTGAAACTGCGGATACCTACAGAATACAGCCTTGTATTTCTCCTGTGTGGGATACTGCTTGGGTAATGCGAGCTTTAGTAGATTCTGGTTTGGCACCGGATCATCCGGCTGTGGTGAGAGCTGGAGAATGGTTGTTGAGCAAGCAAATTCTGGATTACGGTGATTGGGCTGTTAAAAATCGAACAGGAAAACCAGGAGCTTGGGCGTTTGAGTTTGACAACCGCTTTTATCCAGATGTAGACGATACTGCGGTCGTTGTCATGGCTCTTAATGAAGTGAAATTGCCCAACGAAAAATTGAAGCAGGCGGCGATCGCTCGTGCTTTGAATTGGATTGCTTCGATGCAGTGTCAGCCAGGAGGTTGGGCGGCATTTGATATGGACAATGATCAGGATTGGATCAACCAAATACCTTATGGTGACCTCAAAGCCATGATTGATCCAAACACAGCTGATGTCACCGCTCGGGTGTTAGAAATGCTAGGTGAGTGCAATCTGTTCATTGATACACGCAACCTAGAGCGGGCAATTAGCTATCTCAAAGCCGAGCAAGAAATTGAGGGTTGCTGGTTTGGTCGTTGGGGAGTGAATTACATTTATGGCACAAGTGAAGTTCTTTGCGCCCTCTCCTTAATTGCTCCAGAAAAGACACGACTGAGTATAGAACAAGGTGCTGCTTGGTTAGTCGGATGTCAAAACCCAGATGGTGGCTGGGGCGAGACTTGCCGCAGCTACGATGATCCAACTCTCAAAGGACAAGGACCCAGTACTGCATCTCAAACGGCTTGGGCAATACTAGGCTTAATAGCAGCAGGTCAGGCAACTAGCAAGTTTGCGAAAGTTGCCCTTGAGCGGGGAATTGGCTACCTTTTGGAAACTCAGCGTTCAGATGGTACTTGGGACGAGTCAGAATTTACAGGTACTGGCTTTCCTAGTCATTTTTATCTCAAATATCACCTCTATCAACAGTATTTTCCGCTATTAGCTTTGGGTAGGTATCAAGCAATATCAGACTTTTTGCGATAACTAAAAGTACCCTACCTCAAAACCCTCCCCACAAATGGGGGGGGTTATGAAGGTTCACATTTTCTCAACTTCTGAGTAATATCAAGTTCTTTTAATTACTTATACAGGACTTACGTAACTGTCACATTGGGGGTATGTATGGATAAGCTAACTGGAAAATCAAAACTTGCCTTCGACGACATAGGAACAGGCGAGCCTGCCTTACTCTTGTTTCCAGGATGGTGTGCTGATCGGGGTATTTTAGCAGCACTTGCGGAAGTTGAAAGCAAAAAGCGAAGAGTTATCAATGTCGATTTACTGGGACATAACGAATCACGGCGTCCAGAGGGAGACTTTGGCACTGAAGATATGATCCGTGAAACTATTAAGCTTGTAGATTCACTTGGCATAAATGAATTCGTTACAGTCTCGGTAGCACACGCTGGATGGATAGCGATTGAACTAAGGCGTAAATTAGTTCATCGGGTTCCAAAGATGGTCTTTCTCGAGTGGATCATTATTCAACCGCCTCAGCTGTTCTTTGAGACCTTGGATAAGATGCAAAAGCCTGATCAATGGCAAAGTGCGCGTGACGCACTATTCATCGGTTGGTCGTTAGGTGATCCTAACCTCGCCAAACCCTTCCATGAGTTTATGACGAATTACGACTTCGACATGTGGTCGCGCGCAGGTCGAGAAATAGCCAGGTCATACAGAGAATTTGGCAGTCCTTTGCGCCTTCTCGAGACGCTTGCTCCAGCTCCAACAGTGCTCAATATTTACTCGCCAACCCAAATGAAGAACCTTTATTCCCAACCGGATGACACCAAGTATCTTGAAGCACAACAAGTTTTTGCAAACAAACATCACTGGTACCACATTTATAGATCGAGCTCGAAGAGCCATCTGCCTTCTATCGAAGTCACGCAGGAAGTCGCAGACGCAATTGAAAGCTTCCTTTCCGGTTCTGCATCATAATTTTCGCCCGTGAATACCAAGGAACCCGAAACCTACGTGTAGCAAGCTGTAATAAAGGCGTTTAAGCTAGTTGCAATTCATCGTGGTCGAAGCGAATGATTGCAGGCTGGTTGCAATTAATTCTGGGTCTTCCGCAATTTTGGTGATGATTGAGAGGAATGGAACGAAAGAGCGATTGCACTCGTAGCGCACTGCCCTTTGGGCAATCGCACATTTTCTGGGGAGGACACAATCACCATTGGTTGAACTGAAAACAACAGAATACACGGTATTGACCAATACTCCGTTTGTTGAGGTAGAGTACAGCGTATTTTAGGGCGAGTTTAAGCAATCATCTGATTCTCAAAATCCCCTAGCTGACTCGCTAGTAATACATTGCTCGTACCATAGATTTGAGGTAGCCGTCCTGTTTGTGCCAAGATGGTTCGGATCTGTGTGTTGGAAGTATCGGCTAGGTTACGCCCTTGAGCGATCGCCATTCCCGCTGCAATTCCTACTCCCTGTCCAACTCCACAATTGAATTCCACAATTCTCCCAGCAGAGGAAGCATAGCCAACAAATCCAGATGCTGGACTGATGACCGCCAAGTTAGGTATATTTTTGACGAGGGCGTGCTGAAAGCCGATGTTGAACAGGGGCGGGTTAAATGCCAGATTGTTAAAACCTTTCGTAGTAGCTCTTGTATCTAAACCTTTGATTCCACCACGGATATCGAAATGGTAACCAAAGGTTCCCAAAGCTTGAGTGTCTGGTACGCCTCCCGATAGCATTTCAGAGCCACTAAGGGGGTCAACAGCTCCTACAATATTACCTGCATGGCGAATATACAGTTCTTCTGCGGGCTTTACCTGACTAGCGCCAATGCTTTCAAACCACTTTCTCACAAACAGTATCTCTTTGAGCATTTCTGGTGTCGGCTTCGCTTTGGCGCGTGCTAACGCTTCCGCTTGATCAGCATTGACTCCAAACAACAATGCATTCCAAGACAACCGCCCCCCAGACAAAATTGCTACGTTACCGTTGTCAAGAATGGCACTACTAGACTCAAAGGACAGGGGAGTACCCCGAAAAGCGTGGTAAGCGATAGAAAGGGCTTTGCAGCGAACGTCGATGTAGTCTTGCCCTACGAACATCGTTTTCAGATTGCCTTGAGAATCAACGAGGTTTTTTCTGAGTTCATCTGCTCTTGCTGGATTTGCACCGGCGGCAACATTTAACCATTTCTGAGCTTCAGTATCTGCTATTTTGGTGAAGCGTTTGAGATATTGATACTCCACATTTTTGAGTTTATCAATACTCAGCCCATGAGTTTCAAATACCAGGGTGACTGCCAGTTCCGAGTTAGGTAAGCCAAAAGTCTCAAACCCCTTAAGTTTTTTCACTCCAGCCGCTTGCGCTAATTCAGCATTCACGGTGGAGTCAATAAACTGTTTGCCTAAATAAGTTTCATCGTTAGTCAGTTTAATACCAGCAATTTTCTGCCCTTCTTTGATAACGGACTTAATTTCAATATCACCAATAATATCTGCACCCACCTCACGCAACATATCTCGTAAAGCAGCATCAGCCTTAACTGGATCGAGAGCAATGAGCGCTACTCCAGCTTTTTGCAAAAATTCCTTGTAGATGGCGGGTGGATCACCAAAAGTGTCCAAACGACGAGATTGGCGAATGGCAGAGGGAACCGCAGAACGGTCAAGATAAGACAACCCACCGCGCACCAAATGACCGCCGATGCCTAATTTAGGATTTCCTTTAAACAGTAGTAAAGTCCGTGGGTACTGCTTCGTCTGGCGGTAGTACTCCCGTGCTCCACAAACTAGGGCGAGAACACCAGGAACTTCGTCCCCGAAGCAAATAATGTCGTACGTACGAACTGTCGAATCAACCCTGACTGGAGACATAGTGTTTAGTGCTTAACTCTTAATTTTCTTAATAAAATCAACAATCTAAGTGTTTGTTATTCCAGAAATGAAGCAGTACTGTTGATTAACCCTTACGGGTACTGTTTGAATCACTGAAACGCCAGCACTACTGTATCACTTGCGTACTGTCCACACATTGTAAGCCATCCAAAATTTAAAATTGGGAAAGCCTGTTTCCGCAATCATCCTGCCAGCAAGCTTTCTGCCAGTTAAATATGATATGCGTCAACTGATTTTTTAAGCTAAAATGATAACCATTATTAATCATGTCGTATGCTTGGTTACTTAACACATATTTTGCACCTTGTCCTCAGAACTCCAGTCGCAGCTTGTCAAACAAGGAACAGCTTGGACTTGATTTAGAAGCGATAAGAACTCAAAGAGCAACGCCACAAGTGTGACATAGCAAAATCCTGTTTGGCTATACCAGACAAAGGGCATTTACCAGATGTAACTTAAAAGAGCAACTCTAAAAACTAAAAAGATGAATTTTTCATTTAGCAGACAAACACAAAAGGCAAATACAGAACAAACTAGGCAAGTAAAGGAGTGGATTTATCAAGCTTTAAAACTTGATGAGGAAATTCCTATTTCTCTAAGTCAATTACAGTGTACTGAGCCAAATTGTCCACCTCTTGAAACAGTCATCGCCGTGATGAAAAACCCAGTTGAACAGTACAAAATTCATAAACCAATAGCTGAAATAGAGTATACAGATATTACTCAACTCATTAAAGAAACTCATTAATGTATTTCTAGGTTTCTCCCACACGCATAAGGGTGTGAGGCATGGCTGCGCCTCTACATCCTCCTAATAATGAATTGTGACCAGTTTCAATTTTGAATGACTTATGACTCAACTTACTGCACAAGCTACAGAATCTATTTCCGATATTCCGAAACGTGGAATGCCTGTCACTATTATCACAGGATTTCTAGGCAGTGGGAAAACCACTTTGTTGAATCAAATTCTTAAAAATAAACAAGATTTAAAAGTCGCTGTACTTGTGAATGAGTTTGGCGATATCAACATAGACAGCCAACTGCTCGTTTCTGTAGACCAAGATATGGTAGAACTGAGCAATGGCTGCATTTGTTGTACAATCAATGATGGACTCGTTGACGCGGTTTATCGAGTCTTAGAACGAGAAGAGCGTATCGATTATTTAGTCATTGAAACCACAGGTGTTGCTGACCCCCTGCCGATTATTTTAACTTTTCTGGGTACAGAACTGAGAGATTTAACAAACGTCGATTCTATCCTGACTCTTGTCGATGCTGAAGCTTTTAATCACGAACATTTCCAGAGCGAAGCAGCTTTAAAACAATTGACTTATGGAGATATTATTCTCCTAAATAAAACTGACCTCGTTACCCCAGAAAAATTAGAAGAACTACAAGCTTATATCCGCGACGTCAAACTAGGCGCAAAAATTTTGCACACTACATATGGACAGGTGCCGCTACCATTAATTTTAGGTGTGGGGTTAACTCCACAAGATGATTACACGTCTCATCCTGAACAGGATAAACACGAGCATGACCATGAGCATGACCATGACCATGAAGAGCACAATCATGATGATCATCAGCGTCATCATAAGCATGACCATGACCACGAACATCATCACCATCACCATCACGAACACCACTCTCATCATTTAGAAAATGATGGGTTTGTGTCGGTCTCTTTTCAAAGCGATCGCCCCTTTGATATCCACAAGTTTGAAGTATTTCTCACAGAAGGTATGCCACAGGAAGTCTTTCGGGCAAAAGGCATTCTTTGGTTTAGTGACAGTGAATTACGCCATATCTTTCAACTCAGCGGTCCTCGTTACAACTTACACGCCGATGAATGGTCTACTCCACCTAAAAATCAGCTAGTTTTTATTGGACGAAAGTTGAATGCAAGCGAAATTTCTTCGCATCTTAACAAATGTTTGGTATGATTAATAAGTCTTAAGTATTAAAAAATGTACTAACTTGTCAAAGCAAGTCAAAAGGCAAAGTAATATTTTGATCTTCAACTTTTGACTTGTTCAAGAAGAGCGTGTGCCATGCAGAGACAAAAAGGACTTGTCTCTGCATTCTTAATGCCAGACTCTTTAGCAACCACCAGCCCAAGTTACCCATCTGTGGGATATGGTTGTATGTATCGCTTCACTTATTTCGTATTCGGTTATGGTTGCTCCTGTGAAATCAGCGCCGCTGAGTTCTGCTTCATTCAAGTTGCTACCAATCAAATTTGCCTGACGAAGTTTGGCTCCACTTAAATCAGTACCACTGAGTTCTGCTTCACTGAGATTTGCCCCAACTAAATTTGCCCGAACTAGATTTGCAGTCCGCAAATCTGCGCGAGTGAGATTAGTTCTCTCTAGGTTGACATTCATCAGATCTGCGCCAATCAAGTTGATCTCACTCAAGTTAGCATCTGTGAGGTTTGCGTCACTTAAATGTGCATCTGTAAGGTTGGCGCGACTTAAATCACATCCACTTAAATTTGCTTGACTGAGGTTAGCTCCACTTAAATCTGCTCCACCAAAATTTGCGCCACTTAAGTCAGTATCACTAAGGTTAGCTTGATGCAAATTTGCTCCATTAAAATCCCGTTCTCCTGCTGCATATCGACTCAGGAGCTGATTAATGTCCATATTATCCGCCTCGCAATGTGTTGACAGGTCAAAAAGCCTATTTATAACTTGTGTTCTACCCAAACCACACCGAAGACTATCTTTTAGTTGTCAGCAACTAGATTTTTAACTATTGCTTGGAATATTATTTTCATTTTGCAAGAGCTTCTATTTTTTTGAGCATTTCCTTAACGGAAATATATATATTAATTAATGAAGAAATGATTATTTACGCTTAACTTACGAGTAGCACTATACATAATGAACTGAGGAACATGAACAACCATTAGACGGTCAGGAGTTCATGATCCCAGATCATGCGGCAGAAAGAATCGCGAAAATTTTACCCTAGATTCTTATGATCAAGTTTTGTTGAATCGTTAATTTTGGCACCGTAAAGGTTAGCAAAATTCAGATAAGCATCGGTGAGGTTGGCGCTGCGAAGGTCAGTATTACTGAGGTTAGCACCGTTAAGGTTAGAAACTTTGAGGTTGGCATCGCTGAGGTTAGCACCGCTGAGGTTTGCCCCAGTGAGCTTAATACCGCCAAGATTAGCACCATTGAGATTAGCACCGCTAAGGTTGGCACCGTCAAGATTGGCAAGGCTGAGGTTAGCGCTTCTGAGATCAGCACCTTTAAGGTCAGTTCTAGCAAGGTTTGCTGCACTCAGATCTGCACCATTAAGGTCGGCTTTGCTGAGGTTGACAAGGCTGAGGTTAGCCCCGCTGAGGTTGACAAGGCTGAGGTTAGCCCCGCTGAGGTTTGCCCCACTCAGGTTAGCAAGGCTGAGGTTAGCCCCACTCAGGTTAGCACCACTCAGGTTAGCACCACTCAGGTTTGCGCCGCCGAAATTGGTACCGCTGAGGTTTGCCCCACCCAAATCTGCACCCCCAAGCTTGGCATTGCTGAGATTGGTTCCGTCAAGGTTGGCATCGTTGAGATTAGCACCACTAAAGTTGGCATTGAATAGGTTAATACCGCTGAGGTTTGCCCCCCCCAAATCTGCTCCTGCAAAGTCTTCAGCAGACAAGTTCTCAGTTTTTGCTTTGTCAACGCGCACCTTCAAATTTTGAAGTTCTGGGAAAGATTCTTCAGCCATAGCGCAACTTTGACCAACTTAAGATATATTCCTCTATGACTCTACGAGATATTTAGCTTGCCCCATATCTATCATTCGTTATTATTATTTGTTCATAAAAAATTCAATAGTTGAGGATCAACCCCCCAATTGCTTATTTTTGCCCTAGTACAAGGAGCGATCGCTCGATCACCTGACTTACCAACTGGTTCCCCTGCAAGTTAAGGTGGATGTGGTCATGATACAAGGCTTTCGGGTTTTGGTTTGAGTTAAATATTGGCAAAAAATCTAGATAAGTGATTTCCTGCGCTTGACAAAATTCCAAAAGGCGCTGACGTGCTTTGATTTCGTAATCGCGGGGTCCAGGCTCACCAATTTCTCGTAGTAAGGGAGTCATAACCAGAAGGAATTGGCTGTTGGCTTGACGTGTAAGCGCTTGGATTTTGCCAATTGCTTCTAGATTCAAACCAACTCTATCGCCGCCTTCATTTTGCACTGCTTCTAGTTCTGGTATCGGCGTTTGCCTAAACACATAACGTTGGAGAACTTCCACCAATGCTAAAGGCGGTTTCTTGTCTGGATAGTTGCGATCGCGTCCTACGGGTAAAGCAGTGGGAGATGTCGCAAACAAATCATCGGTATTAATCAGTAGCACGACTGCTTGAGCGTTGAAACTGCCAAACTTCTGTAAGTAGGCTAATTCATTTCTTGGTCCCCAAGAGTTGGCTGAAGCATTCAGCACTTCTACTTGTTGAAAGTTATTAGCAACAGAGTCGCTTAAGGAGCGCACCAGCAAGCTAGAAATCGTATTATCCTGGTCTGTCCACCAGCCACCGTTAACAATTGAGTCTCCCAAAAGTAGCAGCCGCTGGGTAGAAGCTGAAGGTGTCTTTTGTATCGGCTCACTTCGCATCGAATATTCATTAATCTCAATGCGATGACCAAAGCGACGGGTACGTTGGTTAGGGGCTAACAAATAACCAATCTGCTCATCCCGAATGTATGTTAGGGGATTGCCAAACCCGAAGAGCGATCGCAATCCCACCTCTATCACCACAAACAATCCGATAACGAGCACCAAACTGATCAGCAGTACCACTTTCACCGTCAAAAACCCTTTTGTAAAATTATGTAAATAAATATTACGATTTTCTCTTTTTAACTTATACCCTTTTGTACAGGAAATGTCGGTTCTAAAATTGTATCAAAGCCAATATCTATCTTAGTATAAGTACTTAGATAGATGCAAATGTTGCAAAGCTTAAACAAAATGTTATTAATGACTTCGTGTTAAATGCGAACGAAAAGACTAAAATCAAGACGGACAGACTGGTACTCTAACAAAGGAGGATGACAAAGCTATGTCCGACTTAAACCGTGGGATCATGAAATTTGAAGGCGCAGATTCCCCCAAAGTAGTCACCATCTCCTCTGTGGTGCTTTTAGGGTCAATTCTAGTGCTGATCATTTGGGCGCTACAAGCAGCCTACGCAGTTCAGTAATTGGATTATGGACGTCTTAAATTCCGGGAATTAAATGTATCGAAAATGTCATTCTGAGTAAAACCTTAAGCTTATTTATGAGCGCGAGTTTTCCGCTTGGATATGACACAAACCATAAGTTTTCTTTAGTACCGAAAAGGTAACAAAGCATACTTGCTCTCGGGTAGGACACTGGCTAGGACGATTTCCGTCACAGCCAAGTGGCTGTAAAGGGCACTGGCGATTAGGCATTAGCGATTGGGGATTGCGTAATAAAGCGGAAAAATTATGGAAGGCTTGACCGTGAGGCTTCGACGGTTAGCTCAGCGGCTCGAGTGAGCTCGCCGAACTGCGAACCGTGCTCAACGTTCGACTGAGCGCTCACGCCGAAGTCCGAACGGGGCAATAAAGCGCTCCCCAGTCGGGAGCATTTCCCTAGTCGCCAGTCCCCAGTACCCAGTCCCGGGGGGGACTGCTTGCCAGGACCAGTTGATGATAATGTAATTACAATTAAGAAGAATTTTTATATTTTAAGATTTGAGATTTTAGATTGAAAATAAATCTCAAATCGAAAAGCAAAAATGCTTGAACTCTGGGGTATTGTCATTGTTTTCATTGTCTGCCCTCTCTTGGGTGCTATACCAGTGATTGCTTGGATCACCCAAGCCATGACAGGGCGGCAGCTAGCACAAATTGGTACAGGCAACATCAGTGTTTCATCTGCTTTTTACCACGGCGGGACGGTAGTTGGAATTCTGGCAGTTTGTTCTGAAGCGATTAAAGGCATTGCCGCAGTCTTGCTTACGCGTGCTTTTTTTGGACACGAATCCGCTTGGGAACTGGTTGCTCTGATTGCCTTAGTCGTAGGTCGATACTCAGCAGGTCGAGGAGCGGGTACGACTAATGTTGCCTGGGGATTTACCGTACACGATCCACTGGCGGCAGTGTTTGTATTCTTGATGGCAAGTGCTAGTTTTACGATTCTGCGCTCTAGGCAAGTCGCAAAATTTGGAATTTTAATTTTATTCCCTTTGATAGTAGCGCTCCTGCATTATGAGCAGCCAGCAAGAATCATCGCAGCTGTTGCGCTTGCGGCGTTACTTGGTTGGATTTACAAACACATTCCTGATGATTTGAATCTTTCTGTTGAACAAGCAAAACCAGAGTCACAAACAGCGTTGAAATTTTTTCGCGGCGCTCAAGATATTCTGACTTTAGATGACGAGCTGGATGCAGCTTTTGTCGGACAAAAGGCAGCGAGATTAGCCGAAATTAAGCGATGGGGTTATTCGGTGCCAAAGGGGTGGATTATTGCTTTGTACGACGATCCCGAGCCATTGATAGAAATGCTTCAGCCTTCAGAGTTACTGCCGCTTGTGGTGCGTTCCTCGGCAATAGGAGAAGATACGGAACTTGCTTCCGCAGCTGGGCAGTATGAAACGGTTTTAAATGTGACCAGCAAACAGCAGTTGCGAGAAGCGATCGCTCGCACTCAAGCTTCCTACGATAGTCAAAGAGCAGTGCAGTACCGAAGCGATCGCGGATTATTCGATGCAGCAATGGCGGTTCTGATTCAACAACAAGTCCAAGGAGTTTATTCTGGCGTTGCTTTTACTCGCGATCCTATTACCAAGCAAGGCGATGCTGTCGTCATAGAAGCTTTGCCAGGAAACGCGACTGGTGTTGTTTCCGGACGAATCACGCCCGAACAATATCGCGCCTATGTGGTCGAGACAGATAATTTTACTTCCATACAATTAGAGGGACAAGGGAACATACCACCAGCATTAATCAAGCAAGTTGCCTACCTGTCTCGGCATTTGGAAGAACGTTACCACGGCATTCCTCAAGATATCGAATGGACATACGACGGTCAAACTCTTTGGGTATTGCAAACTCGACCCGTAACCACCCTACTGCCCATTTGGACGCGTAAAATTGCCGCCGAAGTAATCCCCGGACTCATTCGCCCCTTAACTTGGTCGATTAATCGTCCCTTAACTTGTGGCGTCTGGGGAGGAATTTTTGCTTTGGTGCTGGGTGAACGCGCTGTTGGTTTGGATTTTAATCAAACGGCGACATTGCATTATTCTAGAGCTTACTTTAATGCATCCCTCTTAGGAGAGATTTTCAGCCGCATGGGTTTACCACCTGAAAGTTTGGAGTTTTTAACTAGGGGAGCAAAAATGAGTAAGCCTCCCTTGGATACTACGTTGCGGAATTTCCCTGGACTGCTGCGTTTGCTTGTGCGTGAGTTTTGTTTAACAATGGATTTTCACTGGGATAATCGTAGACGGTTTGTTCCAGCTTTGTCTCACTTAAGTCAGGAATTGGTAGAAGACCTTGACCCAGCAAGGCTGTTGACAAGAGTTGATGACATTCTGGAGTTACTTCGCCGTGCAACGTACTACAGTATATTAGCTCCGTTAAGTGCAGCTTTGCGGCAAGCAATTTTTCGGGTAAAAGATGGGGAGATTGATAACAGTCGGACGCCAGAGGTAGCGGCGTTGCGAGAGATTCAAGATTTAGCTGTAAATGCGAGACAGGTTTTACCTGAGTTTGATCCAGACAAGGTATTTGAGCAGTTGGCGCAAACTCCTGAAGGACAAGAGATAGTAGAAAAGTTTGACAAGTTACTTCAGCGTTACGGTTATTTGAGTGAAGTAGGAACTGATATTGCTGTTTCCACTTGGAAAGAAGAACCACAGGCGGTTAAGCAGTTGTTTGTACAGTTTATGCAGACAAACGAACCTGCAAGACGCCAAGGTAAGAGGAACAGAGGGTTTGTCCAAAGGCGTGTGAATCTTAAGGGACAAGTCACTGAGGTTTATTCTCGACTCTTAGCTGAGTTGCGCTGGTGTTTTGTGGCGTTGGAGGGGATTTGGTTAAAGTCGGGCTTACTTGAGCAGCCAGGAGATATATTTTTCTTGGAGCTTGAGGAAGTGCGGCGTCTTGTTGAAAGTTTTGAGCCAGATTTTGTCGAACAGTTGCAGGATTTGGTGGAACTGAGGCGCACACAACTTGCACAAGATAGTCAGCTTAACCCTGTACCCCTTTTAGTCTACGGCAACAATCCTCCCGCATTGCCTTTCCGAACTGAAATCCCCTCACCTGATCAGGTATTACAAGGCATTCCCGCCAGTCCTGGACAAGCAGAAGGACGGGTCAAAGTGTTGCGAAATTTACAGGCGATACCGGATATTGATCGAGACACGATTCTGGTCGTACCTTACACAGATTCTGGCTGGGCACCTGTACTTGTTAGGGCTGGAGGACTGATTGCTGAGGCTGGTGGGCGGCTTTCTCACGGAGCAATCATAGCTCGTGAGTATGGGATTCCCGCTATTATGGATGTTAAAAGTGCGACATGGATATTGCAGGATGGTCAAAGGGTGCGAATTGATGGCTATAGGGGTACTGTGGAAATATCTAACGACTTAAGACCCGATTTAAGACCAGAATGAAACTTACTTCGCTGAATGACTTGGCTGAAGAGCCAGTTTCTCACAATCCTGAAATTAAAAAAAAGGTGATGCTGCGTTTTGGCGATTTGCCTCACCTGACTAACTTTTCTCAGTCACGTTTTGCCCCCGGACACACAGCACCAGCCCACGCCCATCAGGATATGTGCGAGGTTTTTTTTGTTGAGTCTGGTTCTGGTGTGATTCACATTGATGGTAAAGAGTATCCCTTGATAGCAGGGAGTTGTGTAGCGGTTGAACCAGGAGAAGTTCATGAAGTTGTTAATAATGGTTCAACTGAGTTGGTTCTCACTTATTTTGGATTACGAGTTGAAAAATAAGCATAATTATCCCACAGTTCATCAATCGTTTCAGCTATTGCCTTATGCGACGATTGGTGCTGTATAGCGATCAAGTTATCGCAGCAAATCAGCAGGTGGATTCGTACCTGCTTCAACTATTAGGCACTCACGCCGCACGCATTGGCTATATTTCCTCGTCAAGCGATCCAAAACGTCAGTACTTTACGGCAAAACAACAGTACTATCAGCAGTATGGTCTTGAAGCGCTCTATGTTGAACTCGATGTGGAATACAAAACAGACCTTCTCGATCCGTTGTTTGCTTGTGATGCGATTCATTTATCTGGCGGTAATACGTATTACTTCTTGTACTGGCTCCAGCAACGCGGTTTGATGGAGCGGCTCCAGCACTATGCTCTCCATCAAGGCGTGTTAATTGGCATTTCGGCTGGCGCAATTATAATGACACCGGAGATAGCCTCGGCGCGGCTGTGTGGTGATGTGCCATATGCGCCGCTTACCACCTACCAGGGATTAGGTTTAGTAGACTTTGCGTTTGTGCCGCATGTGCAGGATACACCAGAGGACTATGCCCATATGCAGGCATATGCCAACCACCAGCAACGAGTGCTATACGGCTGTCATGATGGGGATGGGATTGTAGTCGTTGGTGAAACGGTTACGTTGGTTGGCAATGTTGTAACCATGACACCGACAAGCGCATGAGTTATGCTTATAGGCTGTACCCTCGATTTCTTCAAGTACTGCAATGTAAGCTGAAATTGCTACAACGCGCCTTGTTGCATAAGAAAAAAGGGTCGAATAATCGCCATAGACTAAATCGGAAGATTGCACGACTTCATCAACGCATTGCCGATACTCGTAAAGACTGGCAATTTAAATTAGCTCATAAGCTTTGCGATGATGCCGGAATGATGTTTGTTGAAGATATTGATTTCCGAACGTGGGCTAAAGGGATGCTGGGTAAGCATACTTTAGATGCAGGATTTGGGCAATTTATCGAAATTCTAAAATGGGTATGTTGGAAACGTGGTGTGTACTTTGACAAAGTAAACAAAGACTACACTTCACAAGTATGCCCACAATGTAATACCTACACCGGGAAAAAGGAATTAAAGGACAGAGTTGATTCTTGTCAGTCATGCGGCTACATGACTCATCGAGACGTAGCAGCCGCACAAGTGATCCGCAATCGTGGTGAGACAGCGCTATGCAGGAGGGTTTCCCGACCCAGGCGACTGCGAACCCGAAGGGGATCTCTGGGCTCTTGTCGCAGCCTGGAAGAAAATGCCTGTGGAGACGGTCTGACGGGGACTGGCAACAGTCTAGTTAAGAGTCGAAAAAGCAGCGAAGTTGCGGTGGAGAGGCATCTCTTAAGAGTGCCTCCTAACATATGCCTGAGAATCCCCGCGCATTTATGCCGGGGAGTACGTCAACCAGATATATCAGTATCCCCTACGACTCGCAAGATTCCCCAAAGTCCCTGCGAGACAGCCCACTTTAGCACGCCGCTGCGGTAGGCGTGGTCGCCCGTATGCTCGGGGATGAACTCAAAGGTGCGGATCGTGGCGCAGCTGATGGCCGACTCGGAGGCCACCTTCGGCTGCTTCTCGCGAGAGAGAAACCGCCATTCTGGCCAGGTAACTCCATGAATGGTGAAGCTGTGGTTGCGCGGCTTGTCGCACGCGCCCACCAGATGGAAGCGCACTGTCTTTCCCACAGGCACGCACCACACTGGCGTAGCGGGGTTCGGGTTCGCTAACCAATCCCTAGAGTTTGCGCAATCACAGCGCGGTTCATCGTTCGGTCCCACAGGCTCAGTGCGATAGTTAAACCCCTTCTGCCCCTGGTCTTCGGGGTCGGGTTCGTCTTCGCCGGGATCTGCCGGAATATCAGGAATCGGGAAGTTGACGTTACCGTTCAGATAGAGACGCAGCCCATCCTGGAGCAGAAGGACGATCTCTTCGCTTTGCTCCTCACCGCGAAGGATTGTTGCCCGCGTGCCGTACCATGCTTCCGGTGCATTTTCGCTGGCTGTCGCCTCGTTCTCGCCCACTGCTAACGGTGTGGCGTCCTCGGCCTCGACGATGAGCGCACCAATTAAGCCATGGTGGCGGTGGTTACGGAAGTCCGCCATGTCCTGTAGCAACACGGGGCCGATTGGCTCATCGGCGTTGGATCTTCTGGGAAGCCGGGTGGCGTACCAGGTGTAGGTGCGACTGGCACCGGGCGGGATCGTCTGCTCGGGGTTCAGTCCTACATTGGCACCATCGTCCCGCGTGATGTCATACTCCAGAAGATCCGCGTGCAGAGAGACGTGGCTGGACACGGGGCGTTCCGGACGGAACGTGCGGGGGTCGCGCTCCTCCACCGGCACTTTCGGCGCAAACGGCTCCCGCTGCAGGTGTTCCGGAAGACGGTTTTCCACCGTCACCTTCACCCACTCCCCTTCGCGACAGCGCAGCACGAGGGGCTCGAGTATGCCCGTAGTTGGGACAGGGTATTCCCTTCCGTCAGGAGAGGTCACCGAGACCAGTCGGTAGACCAGCCCGAACGGGTCTACCAGATCCGGCTCCCGATAGACCAGCCGTCGGGGTTCTGCAACCACGTGGAAGGAGCGAACACTGGCACCAGACGGGACCTCCGTTTCTGGAGCCGCTTCGACCTCGGTGACCACCGCTAAGGACGCCTTCCCCCCAGCTGTCACGGTATCTGTCTGGGCTGCGGGAACTGTCTCCTCCCCTCCTGCTGCTGTGTCTTCATCTTGCAGTCGGCGCAGACCTCCGGTCTCCGACGGTAGTGCGGATTTCTGGAAGGCGCGAATGAGGCCCCAACAGCCTAGCCACAGGTCGTCCGCGCCAGAGAGCTTGTAAAGGTAGTCTCCGGGACCAAACTGCTCGTGGTTGATAAAGGTAAACGCCTCCGCGATGCCAAACGTCTGCTGGTTGCGGACGGGGGAGTCCACATTCACGCGGAAGCGTCGCCAGCGCATGCCGTGGATCTGGAAGCTGTGCTGCTCCTCGTGGGAGCCCTGTACCAGCCGAAACCAGATCGGGTCGTTCTCGAACGCAGCGAACCGGGTAGTGGCTGGGTCCGGGTGGTGGCGGGAGCTAAACCAGAAAGCGGGATCGCCCCCGCGCTCGCGAATGGGCTCGTTGCGGTAGTTCAGTGCCATAACGCCCTGGTCCCCGTGGCCGCCGGGGTGTGCCGGCGGGTTGAGCGGCTCTCCGGTGCGGTCGAACATGGGGATGAAATCCCCGATGGCAATGCAGAACTCACGAACCCAGTTCGTGTCCGGAAGCCCTTCCGCACGTGCGACTTTGGTCTGCACGCTTTCACGGAGTTTGAGCCTAGCCTGCAAGCCGCTAACGATCTCGCGGTTGGAGAAGTTGTCATAGAACTTTGCGCCAATGGGCTCCACAATTAGCGCGCCGAACAGGCCGTGCTTTTGACGGTAGTTGGCGAAGAGGTGATCGTGGAAGAAGATCGTCCCGAACTCCTGGTCCGCCCACCAGCGGTAGACCATTTTCCTACCAAGCCGGGGACCGCTGATATAATTCCAGCCTACGCTCGCGCCATCGCCGCAAATGGGGTCGAACTTCACCATGTGGACGTGCATGCTACACTCGCCCTCCCACGGTCGTTCGGGGCACGGGGGGAACGGCGGGTCGAAGGCGGTGCCTTCGATTCTCGGCGGCAGGCGGTTAGCCAGCGTGAGGTTCAGGATCTGTCCGTGTTGGGCCCGGAAAAAGAGCGGCTCCTTCGGACCGGGGCGGGCGTCGGGGTCACCCTCCGCAGCGAGGTAGTACAGGTGCCCGTCTGGGTCGAACCAGCCGTGGTCGTTGTACTCGATCCTCTTGCGTGTCACAACCACGTCATGGGAGATGACCTTCCCGTCGTTCTGCTGGAACTCCGGGAGCTTCGCCCACTCCTCGTCCTGCTGCTTGGCCACGCGGTTGCGCGTAAACATCTCGCCCGGCACGGGCTGCTCGTTAAAAGCGTTCCGTTCGAGGTCGGTGGGCAGGAGCCGGTAGTCGAAGTCTGTCGGCATGGCTGTGTTCCGGAGCGGCCACGGGGGCGTGGGTGACTTCTGGCGGATTTCCCCGGGAATGTAGAGCGGGTAGCCGGGCCGTATGGCTGTGGGTTGGGGAGGCGGGGCGCGGTCGGGGAGCGGCAGCAGGCGTTCAATCGGCGTGCCGTCCGGATAGCGCCCGATACGGCGACCACGGTAGATCGGGTCGCTACTCTGAAGCAAGTCGCCGTCCTTCCCATCTTGCCGAGTCTCGAAGGTGCGGAAAATGCCCCACATGCCCTCGTGGAAGTGGGGGTAGAGGTGGCAGTGCCAGATGACATCCCCGGCGACCTGGTGGCGGTTGCCTGCCCCCCACACGGGCTCAATGGTGTGCCCAGTCTGCGGGCTGAAGGAGATGGCGTCGATTCGCGGGGAATTCTGGTCCTGTGGCACGGCGTGCCATTCGTAGAGGTGGAGATGGAAGACGTGCGTCTCCTTCACCCCGGCGTGCACGAGCCGGATTCGCACGGGGTCGCCGATGTAGGCCTTGAGGATGGGGGTGACGGGGTCTCCAAACATCCAGCAACTGTGGTGCTGCTCCTCATTGAGGACAGGTCGCTTTAGGAAATGCCCTTCGCGCAGCAGCCGCCAGAGAGTCCGTTCCCGGTTGATCATCGGCTCAGCCCGGTACGAAATGGGCATAATCGGCAGTTGATCCATATGCTCACCATGCCGCCCGCCGCCGTGACCCCCGCTGCTACCCCGGTTACAAGGGTCGCGCTCTAACAGACCGTGGGGCGGTTGGAACTCTGGTTCGTCGTGGAAGATGATGACGAACTCCCGATGGGCCTCCTTATTGAAGTTAGGGTACGGGCATGGCTTAGGCCAGGGGTGATTGTCGAGGGTTGTGTGCGACTCGCGGATTGACTCCGTCTGGGCCCGACCCGGCGGGAGGATGTCTAGGTACAGCCCGTCCAGTTCTTGGAACGCGCCCCGCTCGTCTTCGGAACGGCGATCGGTGACCGGATCGCGCCAAATTGAGCCTGTCGGCTCCACCACCAGCGCGCCAAACAGGCCATGGACGTTCGTCCCGTCCTCCCCGCCGGAATAGTTCCCGCCATCGTGGAAGGGGAAGACGCCTTCATGGTTGCAAATCCACGTGTATATTCGTCGTGCATCGGGCGGCGTAAGGCTGGAATCGTTCTCGCCTACGTGGGAGCCATCATCCGTCTTCACGTCGTATCCGTCCCCGACGAGGTGGAGACCCACATGCCGCCCGCTTACCTCGTTGTGGAGATCCACCTGAAGACGATCGCACTTCCGAGCGCGCAGCACCAGTGGACGCACAAGGGGATGCGGCTGGCGCGCTTCCTGAGGGTTGGATGGCAGAGAAACGCCGATCTTCTGCGCGCGCTCCTTCGCCTGCTTGTACCATTCTTCCGGCGTATCGTCGTGTCCGCCATGGTCGCCTGCTCCTTGCGGTAAGCCGACCCTTGCTAGTGCCCGGATATATTTCAGAATCGGGACGTTTTCGGTAAGGGCGAAGATGAGACCGTTGTGGTCGTGATCCCCTTCTTTATTAAAATAGATTGTTATTTGAAGCGCCGTGACGTGATAAGTGAGCGTTGAGATGGAACTGTCTGATGCTGTCGCATTTTCTTCCTTCATATGTTTCTCCTAAGAACGTTCTTAAGCTGAAGAATTACTTGACAGGCTGTGTAGCTTGCACTCGCAGATTATTGCTTCAGCGAGTGTTCGGTTGCGGGAGGTTCCGCAACTTCACTCCTCATGTGCCCCAAAATATCTAGTAGAATTACGTATTATATTTACAACATTAAAAGAACCAAATTCCACAGGTTGATTGAAACTTATACGATTTAATTTTCTCAAACTAGACCAGTGATTCGGTGAAAATAAAATCTTTTTGGGTAATTCAACCCGCTTTTTGGGTGAATTCCCTAATGAACAAATACCTAGCCCGTTTTACCAAAGCCGGGCTTTTCACTTTAAGGTATCTGAGTTCGACGTAAGCACTTTATACCAAGTTGCCAAAGTTAGTATTGTTACATTTTTGACATTGAACACAGCCAAGTAAATCCCACCTTTTAGTCTCACTGGACATGCGGTTGTGGTGATTCCCATTGGACAAACTCAAACTGGATTACCAATCGGGATGCAAATTGTCGGCAAGCGCTGGAAAGAGATGGAATTGCTGACTATTGCCCAACAACTTACTCAAATCACCAGAGACTTCCAACACCCACCTGGTTATTAAGAGCAATTTTAACCATAGCAGCAATAATCCTGCACTTTAAGACTTTTTAGGATATCCAAAAAGCTAGAAATCTATTTCCAAATCAATAAAAATTTAATGAATTAATGCAAATTCATATCTAGAGTAACAACACAATTAGCGTGAAAATATTTTAATATTAATAGTTTACATTACAGATACGGAATAATTATAGAGGAAATTCCCAGCAGGGTGTATACCAGAAGTAGATAATTCGAGGTATGTACTACCAATAATACAGCCAATGAAACACCGCGCACTGCTGTTAGTCAATGATCATGCCCGCCAAGGACAAAAGCGCTTACCTGAGGTGAAACGCACTCTTGAGCAACTGGGCTTGAATTTGATTGAGGAGTCCACTGAACAACCACAACAGCTTTATGATGTCATCAAACGTTATCAGCACGAAGTTGACTTAGTTATCGTTGGTGGTGGTGATGGCACTCTCAATGCTGCGGTAGATGCTTTGGTAGAAACGCAGTTAACACTGGGTATTCTACCTCTGGGAACCGCCAATGACTTAGCTAGGACTCTGGGAATTCCGAACTCTCTCCCCGACGCCTGTAAAATTATTGCTAACGGTGAAGTACGACGCATTGATTTGGGGTCGGTGAATGGTAAACACTTTTTCAACGTTGCAAGCTGTGGGCTGAGTGTGAAAATTACGCAGCGGCTGACTAAAAAAGCCAAGCGTCGTTGGGGAATATTCGCTTACCTAATCACAGCATTGCAAGTCATTTGGGAATCTCGACCTTTTAGCGCAGAGATTCGGATGAATGACCAATCAATAAGAGTGAAAACGGTGCAAATTGCCGTAGGAAATGGTCGATATTACGGCGGTGGAATGGCAGTAGTTCCTGATGCCACCATTGATGATCAAAGGTTGGATCTGTACAGCTTGGAAATTGAACATTGGTGGCAAATTATTCCCTTATTACCTGCCATGCGACAAGGACGACACATTCATTCGCAGAGTGTTCGCGCCTTTAGTGGTCAAGAGATTGAAGTTTATACACGCAAACCGCGCCCTATCAATACAGATGGTGAAATTACAACCTACACTCCTGCTCACTTCCGCGTTATCCCCAATGCTTTAAGTGTGTTAGTACCATCAAATGAATAATGAATGATGAATAAGTAACTTAAAAAAGAAGAAAATTCATAATTCATAATTCATAATTCATAATTACAATGCATCTAAAATTTTCCCAAGATATTAAGTTCCTGGTACAAAGGTTAGGTCAACAGCCACTAAGTCTTGGCGATATTCTAGCAGAAACCTCAGAACGTGGTTTTAGCTTGGTGATTACATTATTGGTTTTGCCATTTTTGTTTCCTGTGCCACCTGGGTTAACTGGACCATTCGGTGGTGCTTGTTTGATATTGTCAATACAGATGGCTTTGGGGAGGCGATCGCCTTGGCTTCCTAAAAAAATTGCTACATATAAATTTCCCCGTGGCTTTACCCAGATAATTTTAAAAAACCTACAAAAAGTAACCAAAATATTAGAAAAAATTACCCGTCCCCGATTGGCAAAAATAGCAGAAAATCCTTTAACTTGGCGATTAAACGGTCTTTGTATTTCTTGGTTAGCAATCTTGCTCATTTTACCAATTCCTCTTACCAATCCTATCCCTCCAGTGGGAATATTACTCTTGGCAGTAGCCACTATAGAATCTGATGGTTTATTGATGTGCGTTGGCTACGTTTTCACCGTTTTGACGACTTTCCTATTTGGATTCATCATTTATGCATTGTGGATGGCTCCCAGTTTATTGCCACAAGTTTTTCAATAATTTGTTGAGATTAGGTGTCAGTTGTCATATGGAAAAGGTGAAAGTAAATTTTAATTTTTCATTTGAATTGTTTTGCCTACCTACATAATTCATAAGAAAAACCCTCAGCCACAGACTGAGGGCGGCAATTAGGGTGCATCTACCATCTCTTTATCCGCGATGAATATCTCTGATTCCGGAAAAATTCAAAAAAGCAGGTGGGAAACGGTGGAGACTATTTGTCGGAACGCGACTGGCGTAGGACGGAATCCTTGCCGATGGCATTGCCCTTCTTTTGTTCATCCTTCAGACGGCGTACTCGTTGAAGTACGGGAATATATTGGTTAATCATCCAGATAAGAACCTCTATTGTGGAGTCTCCTTGCTGAATGCGGTTTTTGCTTTGTATGCCGATAAGTAGTGTTTGGATAATTAACAACACAGTAATTATTTGGCGATAGAACACTTGATGAGTGCTTTGGCGTTGCTTGCGCTGAGAGTGCATTTGTTTACCTCACCTCAATTTCAAATCGAGGTTAAGGTTGGGGTCTATTAACAAGTAAATTTTCCCAAGCAAGCTCAAAAGCCTCTTAGAATCTACATAGGGTGCTTGGGAAAGATGTCTCGCTTGGGACAGCCTACGTTTTTTTTGAAAAAATTTTTGCTGTTTGATTGCAATACTCAGATGGGGCGGAATCTTAGCTACGATGCTGGTAGAGAACAAGCAAAAATATTGCTTAGTGCCTTACTGTCCCTTGTGGAAGATTTGGGGGAATCAGAGGACTGTGCTGATTTAGAAAAAAGGGTAAAAGTTAATTGGCAGGCAGACACTAAGCTATGGGTAACTTATTCTACTCTGGAAAGTCTGGCAGAACTGACGAGGAGATATGGTGATAGCTTAGACACGGAGAAAATTAGGAATGCTCTTTTATGCCTGAATGCCTTGAAAATTATCGATGACAAACGCGAACAAATTAGCGCCACCACCAGAACAAACTCAAAGGTGTGGCGTTTTGCGTTAAGCTTTCCCAGCATCGACACAGAAGAAAACCTCAACTGGTTGTTTGAATCAGATGGGGAATGGGATAAACGCCGCCAAGCTCAAAAATCCAAGCCTGCTAAAGTTCCCAAGCATACAGCAGCAAAATCTCATGGCGTTGACTGGCAAAAAATCTGCCGCACCATGTTGGAAAAGCACAAGCGCCTCACCACAAATGAGCTGCTATTTGCTAATGAGGACATGAAGTTTGAGCTAGACGACATTCATGTTCCCCTAGCACTGATGCAGCGTACCAAACCCGACAGCCGCAGTGTGGATGTTTTACCAGAACAAGGTTCCCAACTCTTACAACCAAGTGGATACGAGGAAAAGCAGCGGTTTACGCACGAGGATTTTTTGCGGCAAGTCCTGGAAAAAGGCGTCGGCAAAACCAAAGGTAAACGCATCGCCTTGATTGGAGAACCGGGTGCGGGAAAAACTACCCTACTGCAAGCTATAGCGTTTTGGATATTAGACAATAATCTCGGTTTGCCAATTTGGATTTCTTTGGCAGATTTGCAGCAGCAAGATGGAAATTTGGAAGATTTTAAGAAGTATCTTTTGCAAAAATGGCTGGAAACTGCGATTCCTGAGACACGTTTGATACAAGGCATCAAAGCTGACTTTACCAATCAATATGAATCTGGGCGCGTGTGGCTGTTGCTGGATGGGGTGGATGAGATAGCAACGGGACATACCGCGCCTTTACAGGCTATAGCATCTCAGTTACAAGGTTGGGTGGCTAAAGCGCGGGTAGTGCTGACTTGTCGGTTGAATGTTTGGGAAGCGAATCTCAACGCTTTGGAAGACTTCGAGACGTATCGGCTGCTGGACTTTGACTATCCAGAAGACGTGAAAAAGTTTATCGACAAGTGGTTTGAGCCTCGGAACCTCACCCCCCTACCCCCTCTCCGCAATGCAGAGAGCAGGGTGGTTTCATACAAAGAAAGAAAAATAATAATAATTTGTAGAGGGTGGAGAAAAATTGATAAATAAAAAGTATGAATCTCATCGAACAATTGCAGCAAATCCCAGACTATCGACATATTCGGGGACGAAGACATGACTTCTGGTTGGTATTATTGTTGATCTTATTGGGAGCAATGACAGGGTATTGGGGCTACCGACCATTGGAAGATTTTACCAGAGTACACAGACAAGGCTTGATTGAACTGTTAAGCCTAGATGAGACAATCAAGTTTCCATCCTACTCAACGTTCCGACGAGTACTGAAAACATTAGATTTTCAGCCATTCACCGACTTATTCAATAATTGGGCATCAGTTCTTGTGCCACCGATGCCAGGAGAAAGATTGGCAATTGATGGTAAAGGTATTCGCTGCACAGTAACAGATTACAGTCAGTCCTACCAAAACTTTATCAGTACAGTATCAGTTTATAGTCACGGGCGGGGCATTGTACTCAGGATGCAACCAATGTCGAACAAAAAAATTAGTGAGATGGCGATCGCACAGCAATTAATATCCGAATTTTGTGCTCAACAAGTGATGTTCACTCTTGATGCTTTGCATTGCCAAAAAAAACAGTATCGCTGATTATTAATGGTGGCAACGACTACATGATTGGATTAAAAGAAAATCAACCGACGCTCTACAAAATGGCTCAAACTCAGTCACACAAACAGGAACCTTTGAGCAGTACTACAACAGAAGATGATACTCACGATCGCTCGGTCAAGCGTTGTTGTCAGGTATTCGCCGCTCCAGAAAAATTACAAAGTCAATGGGCTGGACTTAAAACCTTTGTCCAAGTTGAACGTTCTGGTATTCGTGATGGTCAATCATTTCAAGAGCGTCAGTTCTATATTTGTAGTCAGATCATGTCGGCTCAAGATGCTCTAACCGACACCCAGAAACATTGGGGAATTGAAAACCGGCTCCATTGGGTTCGCGATGTGACCTTTCCCTTCAGACTTTCCACTACGACGAGGTGGCAATGCACCAGTTAACTGGGCAATATTACATAATTTTTTCATCACTCTTGCCAGATTTCTTGGTTTTCGCACTATCCCTCAAGCTCAACGTGCTTTAGCCAATCAAATCCAAAAGGTTTTTTCTTTCTTTGTATGAAACCACCCTGCTCTCCGCAATGCAGAGAGGGGGAGTCAGAAAGGGGAATTATGGCTTGAGTTAGATAAGCCTGAACGTCAGCGCATACAAGATTTAGTTAAAAATCCCCTGCGGTTAGCGCTGTTGTGTAGCACTTGGCAAAGTTCCGATAAAAGATTGCCCGATACCAAGGCGGGACTCTACCAGCAGTTTGTTGAGACATTCTACATCTGGAAAGAAAACCGCTTCCAGCAGCAGGAGGAATTAAACGCGGCGCTGGGACGCTTGGCAAAGCGGGCAATTGACTCTGAAATGTTCCGGTTTCGCCTACGGCATAAGTTTGTACGTGAGGAACTGGGCGATCCAAAACAACGGGGTTCCCTATTTTGGTGGGCGTTACAGTTGGGATGGCTCAATGAAATTGGACTTGCTGCGGAATCTGTAACGAAAGAGAAAGTTTACGCTTTCTACCATCCCACCTTTCAGGAATATTTCGCGGCGTTGGCGATCGCCGATTGGCATTTTTTCCTCAACCACGTTCCCGACAACCCCGTGCAAGGCACTTACCGCATTTTTGAGCCGCAGTGGAAAGAGGTGATTTTGCTGTGGTTGGGGCGTGAGGATGTGGCGAAGGAGGAGAAGGAAGATTTTATTCAGGCGTTGGTGGAATTTGAGGATGGGTGTCGGGAGTTTTATTCGTATCGAGCGTATTTCCTAACCGCTGCTGGGATTGCGGAGTTAGTAGATGTAGATAACGCCAAAAAAGAAGAGATAATAAAGCAAATCGTTAAGTATTGTTTTGGTTATCTAAATGAGCAATATCAGTGGGTGACGTTTCTTGATCCAATTGCAGAGCAAGCAAGGAAAGCACTGCAAGAGACAGAACCTAAAAAGGCGATTAAGGAATTGGTACAACTCATTAATTCATTTGTAGGTTTAAAGCGTGAAGAGATTCATGACCAAGTAGCTAAGAACTTAGTGCAAATTGGTACTGGCAACCCAACAGCAATTGAACATTTAGAGGAACTCATCGAATCAACTCAAAGTGATTACACTGCGCGGCAAGCAGCTGCGTGCTTGGGGAAAATTCATCCAAGCAATCAAATCGCTATCAATAAGTTAGAGCAACTCATTGATTCGACTAAGAATGAGTTTGACCGTTGGGTTTTAGCTCACAACTTAATACTAATTGACTCTGGTAATCCAAAGGCAATGACAGAGTTATTAGAAATCATCGAGTCAGGTGAGGATGAATCCTACGGTTGGAACGCAGTTGAGAGTTTGGGGGAAATTGGTACTGCTAACCCCGAAGTCATTGACTTGTTAGAAAAACTGATCCAGTCATCCAAAAATCACTACACCTGTATCGTAGCAGCTGAGAGCTTAGGAAAAATTTCTGCTGGTAACCCAATAGCAATTAAAACATTAGTCCCACTCATCAAGTCAGCAAAGGTTGAGAATAGATACGATTTATGTGAGTTGGTTGCTTGGATATTAGTGAAAATTGGCACTGACAACCCTAAAGTAGCAATTGCGGAGTTATCAAAATTTCTTGAGTGTATTGAGGATGAATCCACACTTTTTCTCGCTGCTGATAGCTTAATAAAAATTGACCATAACAACTTAATAGCAATTAGGAAATTAGACAAGCTTATCGATTCAGCAAAGGATGAATACACCTGCTGTCAAGCGGCTGATAGCTTAGTAAAAAACAACCCTAATCATACAGAGGCATTTAAGAAGTTAAAGCAACTTATCAAATCAGCAAAAAATGAACTTACTCGTTGCTTAGCAGCTCAAAGCTTAGGAGAAATTGACACTGAAAACCAAGAAGCAATTGAAGAGTTAAAGCGACTTATCAACTCAACCAGCGATATATTCATCATTATACAAGCGGTTGATAACTTGATGAAAATCCTGCCGGACAGTCAGTTCGCAGGAATAGTTACAGTTTGGAAAGACTGCTTGTTCGATGAAAAGTACAAAAACAACTTTTATGACTCTCAAGTTAGACAGATATACAAACTCATATGGCACTGCGCCCAAAATCTGCCATACCCCACCTTCTATCAAGCTTGGCATCAGCAAGAGGGCGAAGGAAATACAAATACTCCCATCACCCAAACCCTCAACCCAGCTGACTTACCCCAAAGCCTTCAAAATGCGATCGCCAACAACCCCCAACTCAGCCAAACCATTCACCTAATTTGCATCGATACCAGCAAATTCATCAACCCGGATAACCCCGCCGCTAAAATTTACACCGAAATGGTCAAAGGTGGCTGTCCCAAGTGCGAAGATGGCACGCCGAAGACAATGGCGGAACTGCAAACCTATTGGGACTTGCTAGAAAGCGACAAGCGGGTGGTTTTGGTATTTTACGAAGGCAAGGGGTCAACATCGCAAGGTTTGAGCCAAGCATTCCTCAACGATATCAGTAAATTTGACGGCGCAATTTGTGTGAGCAGCGACGAACCCAAAGACGATATTCCCGTAAAATTCTTCACCTCAAGCCAAGCAATTGAAGATTTGGTGCAGTGGCTGTTTGCCTGAAGTATCATGGCGCAGATTAGCTGGGGGCTAATTTAATTGTAATTGGGTAGTATATAGCACTTCTCGTTTGGATCAAGTAGACATCTCCGAAAATAGACAATAGTAATCTATAACTGACTTTCAGGGGTGCGATCGCCAAACGCAAATTCATCAGTTTCTACGGTATAATGGGTTTTTGAGATAGTTACTATTAGTAACAAGTGAAAAAAAAGTAGTTTCAGAAAAAATTTTGCGGAGCGAGTCTAGCCGGAAGCTGGTAATATTAGCGCTCCGATTCGTAACCTGACTAATCCACAAATAGTCAGAATCACCTGCTCATATTTTTGAGGATTCAATCGAAACCTTTCCTGAGCGACCCGAAATATTTTCATTAACCGAATCATATGCTCAACTAAGATTCTTTCTTGTGATAACTCTTTATTTTTTTGTTTTTGTTCGATGGTAAGTTCTCTACTTTTCGACTTCTTCTGCGGGGTTTTAATTGATGGTTCTCCTATATACCCCTTATCGCCGTTAAACCGTTGTTTTGAGTCAAATCCTTTTTGGCGTTCTCGGAATAAATTTATATCACTTTTTGGTCCTGGTTCACCTGCAACTACATCAACAATATCCCCTCGATCGGGTAAAACAATTAACTGATTTTTTAATGTATGATTTTTCTTTTTACCGGAGTAATACTTTTTTTGCTTCTCATACTCTTTTGGTCTTTCTCTGGGCTGCTCACAGCTATCTACTATTAACTCAAACTCGGTTAACAGTTCTTTAACAATTTCGTAGTCACTGGCGTTTTTTTTACCTGTTCAAGCAAACTGCATGGTAGCAAGTCTCTCAAGAGTGGAAACCAGTAATTAAATGTATCATTGGCAGTCGTTTCACTCACTCCAAATTGAATGCCTAACAATTGAAATGTAGTTAAATGCCGCAGATATATCAAAGTTAGGAGTACTTGCTCTTCGATAGATAGCTTGACTTTCCGACCACCGCCTTTATTTATAATTCTAACTTTCTGCGCTTCCATTTCTACAAGACGCTCTTTGTGTAATGCGTTCGCGTAGCGGCGGCTTCCGCATCGCTTGCTTGATTAGTTGCTCTAGTTGCTCGTACTTTAGACCCACTAATCGTTGTGTATCCTGACGATTCTGTTCAATGTACGCAGATATAGAACTCATGTTCTTGTTGTCATAAAAGATTGTTGATTCTTATTTTAGTTGAGTTTTTTATATTTCGGAGATGTCTAGTAATTATTTATCTGTGTCCATCTGTGTCCATCTGTGGTTCTTATTTCTTGATGTATTGCACTCAACTGATAACCGCTATATTGCACCGATGCCAACCACCGCCAGAGGTTCCCGCAGCAAGTAGCGAAAGTCCTCTACCGTTACATAAAACCTACTCAAAGCTACCCATAGCTAGACTTTTCTATACAACAAGATGACTGGAACTAGCCACAGAGGTTGAGTTTCGTTTACTTCCTGCTTCAACCTGGAGATGTCGGCATCAACCAGTCCACAGGCTAACCTCGCCTAACTGGCGATTTTGGACAAATTGATTGCTGCGTTTAAATCGCGGTCAATCTCAAATCCACAATGGTCACATTCAAACACTCGCTCATTTAAAGTGAGTGTTTCTTTTTTGGTTCCGCAGTTGGAGCAGGTCTTGGAACTAGGGAACCATCGGTCAACCACAACGAGCTTAGAACCATACAGTTCGCACTTGTAGGTCAACTGTCTACGGAACTCGAAAAAACTCATATCAGCGATTGCCTTCGCCAGTTTATGATTAGCCATCATCCCAGACACATTCAGGTCTTCAATTACTACTGTGCCGTGGTTTTTGGCAAGCAGTGTTGTCAGTTTGTGCAACGTGTCTTTACGGATGTTGGCTATTTTTCTATGCAGTCTAGCTATTTGCAAATTCGCTTTCTTCCAGTTGGCTGAACCGATAACTTTATTACGATTCAGCCATTGCATTCTGGATAACTTGGCTTCGTACTTTTTGTAAGACTTTGCTCCTGCAATCACCTCACCAGTAGAGAGTGTGGCAAGATTCTTAACTCCCAGGTCAACACCTACAACGTCCGTGTGCCGAGGCTCAGCCCTTCGACTACGCTCAGGGCTGAGCCCGAGCGTTTGCCCTGAGCGTAGTCGAAGGGAAGCGTTCGACTGAGCGCTCACGCCGAAGTCCGAGGGGTCAGCCGTTTCTACGTCAAACCGAAAACTGATAAACCATCTATCAGCTTGACGGCTAATTGTTGCAGACTTGGTTAATACCTGTGGCAATCGTTCATAGGTCTTAAGAACGCCAATAACAGGGACTTGAATTTTATTGCTACCAAGGATTTTGACTGCACCTTCCAGTGTGAAAGAGTCACGTCTACCTTTTTTCTTAAACTTAGGAACTCCACCGGTCTTATTGAAACAACGCTTCCACGCCTCACGTAAAGCGATTAACGCTTGTTGTGGTGCAGTTTTAGAACATTCGTAGTACCATTCATTCTCAGACTTTACTAACGCCACTAACCACTTGTGCAGGTCAATAGCGCTAGGAAACTTTATCTTGGCTTCGGGTAAGGCATTGTTGTGATCCAGTATTTGCTTGGTAAGAGCCAGCCCCCAATTCCAAGCATGGCGTGCTACACCACAATGCTTCCGGACTGCTGTGCGTTGCGCCTTATTGAGTTTTAGCTCTGTTTTGAATCCAAGTAGCATGGCAACTCTTTTATCCATTCTCTAAATGCTTGAGACATATTCCAGCCTTGTTTGTCTGCGTACACTTGAAGCTTGTCTAATTCTTGCTGAGTAAGCAAAACCTTAAACCATCTATCTCGTTTAGGCATTTTATTCTTTGACTATACATGGTCTTAATTTAACCAATATTAGACCATAATTAAGTAGTGAAAACCGAATACAAATGTAAAGCTACCCAAAATTGAGTAGCTATGGATAGCTTTGTCTAGAAATTAGGTTACAGTTTCATACCCTTCGGGAACGCTGCGCGTACAGAGGACTAAACCTGTTTCAAACCCTATTGACGATATCGATTTCAGTCCACTTAAGTGGACTTAAGCTATAAGCCTGAGATTGAAATCTCAGGCGGGCGTAAGCGTTGCGCTGCTTGCTTGAGAATCATTCAGTCCGGTGAGGTCATTGTATCCCCCGCAACACCTGTCGAATGGTATCCGATGGCACTTCGTCAGTAATCGTCACCACACCAATTTGCGTTGGCAGAATAAACCTTACTTTACCCGCTTTCACTTTCTTATCCAGTTGCAAAGACTCAATAATTGCTTCAATATCTACCCCATCTGGTAACTTCGTCGGTAAACCCGCTTTTTGAATCAGGGCGTCTTGACGTTCTGTCTCTTCCTTTTGCCACATTCCCAGTTCCACAGCAATCTGCCCTGCTGCTACCATGCCAATGGCGACTGCTTCACCATGATTCACGACTTTATAACCCGTCAAGCTTTCCACTGCATGCCCGATGGTATGACCATAGTTGAGAATTGCCCGCAGCCCAGCTTCTTTCTCATCTTTGCCGACGACATCAGCTTTCGCTTGACAAGAACGCGTTAATATGCTTTCTATCAATTCTGGTTTGACGTAACGGAGTTGATCCAAGCGTTTGCTCGCTTCCATCTCGGCAAACAATTCGGCATCCCAAATCACGCCGTACTTAATCACTTCTGCCATTCCAGCGCGAAACTCACGCATAGGCAAGGTTTTCAGCACTTCTGGGTCAATTAAAACCAAGCGCGGCTGATGGAATGCGCCAATCAAGTTTTTGCCTTGAGGATGATTGACACCTGTTTTGCCACCTATTGCCGAATCCACCATCGCTAAGAGTGAGGTTGGCACTTGTACCACGTTAATGCCTCGCAACCAAGTCGCAGCGGCAAAGCCAGTCATATCCCCAACGACTCCTCCCCCTAAAGCTACCATAGTTGAGGAGCGTTCCATGCGGTTTTCTAGGGCAGTATCGTAGATTTTCTGCACAGAACTTAGGGTTTTGTAGCGTTCACCCGGTGGTAATGTGCAACTTGCAACTTCAAAGCCAGCCGCTTCCAAAGATGCGATCGCCCTTTCGCCATAATGCTTAAAAATTGTCGGGTTAGAAACCAGCAGTACTTTTTTGCCTAGCTTCAGATTGCTCATGTGTTCACCTAGTTTATCTAGGCTTCCTGCTGCGTTCGCCCCTTCGGGCGCTGTTCCTTGCCCAATCGCAATCTCATAAGATTGTTGTGGTAGATTTACGTTAATAATAGAAGCCATCACCAAATCCCTTTCCAAGCGCCCGACGGCTGTATTCTACAGCATTAGCACTGCCTATTCCCGGATACAAGACGCTTTTTGCTTGAACTTTTCAAGGCTGGGTTCAGGGGGTAGGGGCGCGGCGAGCTTGCACGCGTAGGGTGTTAGCGATAAGATTTATCTTTCTTTCCACCTACACCCTTACCCAAATTAATTCGTAGTCTCCTGAATCACCTCACCAGGACCGTTAATCTCAACGGATCTGTTACCAGCTTGGTCAACAGAGATGCGGAATTGCCGTCCACCCTGAGAACTGGTATAACTTGTCTGTTGATCTGAATTTTGAACTTGAACAGGGGCAGCATTTAATTGTAGCTTATTTGTTGTCTTATCAAAGACATTCATTCGTGTTTGGCTTCCTTGGCGAAAAACCCTCACACTATAATTTGGTGTTTGGAAGGTAGCGACTGTCGTTTGTGCTGCAGTGCGTATGGTAGCAGGTTTTTTGACTGTTTGGGCGGCAACAATGCCTGTTTCAAACCCTAACCCAGTGATAACTACCAAAGCGCTCGCAATAAAAGTGTATTTCATAGTCTTAAGGAGCTATTTTATTGTTATAATCACAACAAATATTGATTATTCTAACTATAAGTCTCCCCTTGTTAGAGGTGAACTCAAGAAAGCTTCAACAAATATTTTTATTGAGCGTATCTTCTGTAAATGATTCAATAATATTTATAAACGATTATGGAGAAACTTCAATGTTTGGTGTCATTGCTTACATAGCCTTCTTGGCTCTATTCTTCGGTGTTGCTGTTGGGTTGCTTTTCGGTTTGCGTGCTGCTAAAATCATCTAATTGATTTTTTGGAGTCTCGCGCAAAGTCGCAAAGTCGCAAAGTTTTTTTGAGCGAGGCGGCTTTGCGCAAAGTTATCATCCAATCACGGCTTGTTTAGAGGGTTTGTGTTGACCTAGGAAAGGAGAACGCACCTCTAGACCAAGTAAATTCAACATTTCCTGGTCGGTATCGTATCCTGGGCAGGGAGTGGTAACGGTTAACATATGCCCATTGTCACTGGAGAAGATGGAATTTGCTCCCGCCAAGAAGCATAAAGTCTGTTCTACCTGTGAAAGTCTAGCTCTACCTGCGCTAAGACGAACATCAGATGCAGGCATTAAAATACGCGCTGTGGCAATCATTCGTACCACATCCCAAATGGGGACATCAGGCTGATTTTCTAGGGGTGTGCCTTCAACTTGTGAGAGAATATTGATAGGCACCGACTCTGGATGTGGATGCAGGCTTGCTAGAGTGTGCAACATAGACACGCGGTCATCCACACTTTCTCCTAAGCCGAGTATACCACCGGAACATACAGTCACATTTGTTTGCCGGACATTGTTAATGGTGTTGAGGCGATCGCCGTAAGTCCTGGTTGTAATGATCGTGCTATAGTAGTCCGGCGAGGTATCCAAGTTATGATTGTAGGCGTAAAGCCCTGCTTCTTCCAAACGCCTTGCTTGTGTTTCACTCAGCATACCCAAGGTGCAGCAAACCTCTAATCCTAATGCTGTCACTTCTTTAACCATTTCCAGCACTTGCTCAAATTGAGAGTTATCGCGCACCTCTCGCCAAGCAGCGCCCATGCAGACACGACTCACACCACTTTCTTTGGCTTGTTGGGCAATACTCACGACTGTTTCTTTTTCTAGCAGTGCTTGTGCCTTCACCTCTGTTTTGTAGCGAGAAGACTGGGCACAGTAACTACAATCTTCTGGACAACCCCCTGTTTTGATAGATATCAGCTTACAAACTTGTATTTTTCTTGAATCATGAAATTGCCGATGCACGCTAGCCGCTTGATAAACAAGTTCTAAGAATGGTGTATCATATATCTCGCGTATTTCTGATACTTGCCAATTGTACCGTATTACTGATGACATATCTATCCTTTGTAAGGTTTTTGCATAATTTTAGCTCTTCCGAAAGTCTTAACTCACTGATGTTGGTAATACAGCAAGCCTCACTGCTGCTAAATTATGAAGGGTGGCTAATAGCCTTTGGAACAAATATTCAATGATCTATGGAATTGCAACTGCCCAATATTACAACAAAACGGCTGTTATTAAGACTAGGAACTCACGAGGATATCCCGGCAATACTGAAATATTATACGGAAAACAAAACATATCTTACTCCATTCTCTCCTCCTTGGTCTGATAACTTCTTCACTCAAGAGTATTGGCAAAATCAGTTAGAAAATAACTATTTAGAATTTATTAACGATATATCATTAAGATTATTTATTTTTTCTCAAAAAAAATCAGGAATAATTATTGGACTTATTAACTTTTCTAATTTTGTCAGAAGAGCCGCGCACTACTGTAATGTAGGATACAGTCTTGCAGAAGCGGAACAAGGAAAAGGTTATATGACAGAAGCACTGCAAGCAGCTATTCACTATGTATTTCAAGAATTAAACATGCACCGAATCATGGCAAATTACATACCTCACAACCAGCGCAGCGGCAATGTACTGAAAAGGTTAGGATTTGTCGTGGAAGGGTATGCCAGGGATTATTTATTCATAGATGGAAAATGGCAAGACCACATCCTTACAAGTATCACAAATCCTAACTGGCAGACAAACCCGTAAGCTTTTACACATCCAATTCAAGGATTGAAATCGCAACAGGACTAAACTCTACAACAATTTTGGATAACTCGGATAAAAGTAATGACTTTGGCTGAAACTGTAAACAACACGAATTCTACCAATCCTTTTCTCAATCTCAACTACGAAAGACCTCTAGAAAATCTAGGCGATGATTACTATGATGAAGTTGTCGCAGCAGAATTTTCCCAACATATCCTACGCTGGCGCAACGATGCACTTCTACCTCGCCTTGGACTCGATCCGCAATTAGTAAAAGACGAAGACTTTATCTGTGCTTTTGGCAAATTTGAGGGACGAAAACCGCTTTTGGCGCTGCGTTACCACGGTTATCAATTTGGTGAATATAATCCTTTTTTAGGTGATGGTAGGGGATTTCTCTACGGACAAGTACGTGGTTGTGATGGCGAACTCTACGACTTGGGCACCAAAGGTTCCGGTAAAACTCCTTACTCGCGTGGTGGCGATGGTATGCTGACACTCAAGGGTGGAGTACGGGAAGTTCTGGCTGCGGAAATGTTATACCATTTGGGTGTACGTACTTCACGCTGTTTAAGCATGATTGAAACAGGGTTATCGCTTTGGCGGGGCGATGAACCTTCTCCCACCCGTTCCTCGGTGATTGTCAGGATGGGGCGATCGCACATTCGATTTGGCACTTTTGAACGGCTGCACTATTTACGACGTCCAGATTTGACCCAAAAGCTATTAGACCATGTCATCGAGCAATATTATCCACATCTGATCAGCGAAGAAGATAAGTACGCTCTATTTTATGCAGATTTAGTCAAACGGACAGCAGAACTGGTAGCGCAGTGGATGGCAGCTGGTTTCTGTCATGCAGTGCTAAACACAGATAATATGTCAATTACTGGCGAGAGTTTTGACTATGGTCCCTACGCGTTCATTCCCAGTTACCAGCCCTACTTTACCGCTGCTTACTTCGATTATTATGGGCGGTATTCTTATACCCATCAACCGAGTATTTGTAAGTGGAACTTAGAAATACTTCAAGAGGCACTCAAAGCTGTTATTAATCAAGCTGATATGCAGGCTGGATTAGCTAGATTTGATGAGCATTATCAGAACGAATACCGTTCTATGATGTTGAAGAAGTTGGGTTTTGAGCAGTTGTCACATCCAGAAGTTGATGAACTGTTAAACCTAACTATTCAATTTTTGCTAGATAGCAAAGTTGGTTATCACGAATTCTTTTACGAGATGGCTCGCACCTTTTCATTGAAATGGCGAGATGAACCAGGCTTGATTATGGCAGATTCAGATATTGTACCAGCATCAGGAACATCAGAAATTTTTGATAATTGGTGTATATTTTACCATAAAATCTTAAATAATTTTGACCCGGAGCAAACAAACATCATTGCCCAAACTCTAGCTCGTTACAATCCGAAAACTGTGATACTCAGACCAGTCATTGAATCAATTTGGGAACCCATTGCTCAAGAAGACAATTGGCAGCCTTTTTATGAGTTCATTAAGCGCATTCAGTCTGGAAGTTAGCGAGATGAACTGTTTGCAGATTAATTGGTGCTTATCAAATAAGTAGGGTGCGTTAACGTAGTGGAACGCACCCTACTTGTTTAAAAAGTTACAGTGCGTAATAGTGTTGTATCGCCAAAATGCCCTCATTCTGGAAGAGTGGAAGCAACCTGCGTACACAAACAAAGCTTGTCTGCGCAGCCTGTAAGGCATAGATTTGGTGATGCTTCTAGGTGGCGGTTCTGAATTCCCCACTGATTCATTCTCACTTCTGAATTCTTCTTCAAGATTTTATTTATATTCAATTCTTAAATCGCTATTAAACAATTCTTAAATCAACAAAACTCTCATCTTAAATAAAAAAAAATATCATACCTTTACAATCTCATTTCCTGAGATAATGTTTATCCTGCACTAGTTTAACACCCTAGAAACTTTGGAAGAGATGGCACAAACAAAGGCGATTTGGAACCCTTCTGTGTTGGTTCATAAACTTGTTGGTAGAATTAAGTATTTTTTCTATCAACTTTCAGTAGGTCGGTTTCGCGGATTTGATTTGTATCTCAATTCTCCTGATCGCGTAGTATTGGAAGATGTGATTATTCCTTACTTTGTTTCTCGTTCTGAATATCACAAAATACTTTTTGTTGGGTGCGATTGGTACACCAAACCCTATAGAAAATTATTCCGAAACAAGGAATACTGGACAATAGAAATCGAGGAATGGAGAAAGAAATATGCTGCTGACAGACATATAGTTGATGGTCTTCAGAACTTAGGTCTTCATATCGAAAGTGGTTATTTTGATGTCATTATTTGCAACGGGGTATTCGGACATGGACTTAATGTCAAGGAGGATATGGAAGAAGCATTGAACCAATGTTTTAATGCTTTGCGTGAAGGAGGTGTTTTAGTCTTTGGTTGGAATAATGTTCCTCAGTATGCACCTTTTCCTGTGACTACCGAGTGTGAAAATTTTAAAAAATTTAAACCTTATGTCTTTGAACCTTTATCCACTTCCGAATATTTAGTACCAAATACTGAATACAAGCACACATTTGATTTCTATAAAAAGCCAGTAGCAAGTTGAAATAAATGAGTTGCTATAGCAATCCTCCGCACATTTGTGTGAAAGTGCCTGCTTTGTAAGTCCGGAGGACAGGCTGCGCCAACCCCTAGCGTGTCCGTAAGCTCAGATCTTGCACCCTTCGGGTATGCCTATGGCTAACGCCACGGCTATCGCCGAACGGCACGCTATGCGTTGCCGGAGCCTGCGCTTTGCGCTTACGCCAGTCCCCTGGGCGTGGGAAACCCGCCTGCTTTCTCGCTTACTCACCATTCTCAACAAGAGCCAGAGGCTCTAATATCTCGTTACCAGGTTGAACCTGGTAACGAGGGTTTGGAGGCTGAGCCTCCTCACTGTTGCAATTGCAAGATCTCAGTAAATATCATGTTCGGCTAATTAGCCTTAATTCCCAAAGAATCCCACCCCGCCTTTGACTTACGTCAAAATTTCCCCTCCGGTGCTTGCGGGGAGGGGTTGGGGGTGGGGTCTTTTTTATGGTCAATTAAACAGACGTGATGCAATCTAAATATCTTTTGGTCGATAGACTGCACCAAACGAGTGGTCAGAATTAACTTCAATCACTAAATCAACAAACGTAGGAGATTTGACCAACGGACTGATAAACAATTCTGGGTGCAGAGAACGCCAAAAATAATTGACAAATTCCTCTACCTCTTTTTCGCTCATTCCTAATTTGCCAGCAGCAATCATTTGGCGTTCCGCTTGTTTGCGCCATTCTAAGGAAAGGCGGTAATCTTTGGGATACAGCAAAATTAAGTTATCCAACTGCTCCCACAGTGGTAGATAGTCGTTGAGTTTGCTATTCATTCCACGGGCAAACGCCTTATCCTCATCTGTGAGAATTGGCGGCGGTGGGGTGTCAAATGTAGCAGGGTCAATTGGTCGCACACCCACAAACCAACCTTCAAACAAGACAATATCCACATTCTCTACAATTTCCGGAGTCGTTCTATCACCAGCACCCCCGTGGAGAGATTTATCAAAGCGGGGAACTGCTACTGGGCTTTTGCACTGGCGAATTTGGTTAAGTACAGTTAAACCCAGTTCTACATCGTGTGTTCCTGGGGGACCACGCCAAATGAAGCGCGGGTCTTTTTGTTTTAATGCCAAGCGCTCATTATACGTTTTATACAAGTCATCCAAAGATAGACTGAGGGTGTGGTATCCCAACTGCTTGAGAATTAAGCAGAGATTGCCGCACAGTGTCGTTTTGCCGGTGCCTTGTCCTCCTAAAATACCTTGTATGAAGGGACGCCCCAACTGTTGGCGATAAGATGCAAGTTGTCTTGCCAAAGATAGCCACAAATCATTATTAGTCATTGGTCATTGGTCATTGGTCATTAGTCATTAGTCATTAGTGAGTCCAGTGCTGAAGGAGGGTTTCCCTCCGTAGGCAACTGGCGTTCGCGTAGCGTCTCCGAAGGAGATACCCGTAAGGGTCATTGGTCATTAGTCACAAATTATTCTCCCCTGCTCAAGAGCTCCCCTGCTCCCCCTCATCTCCCTGATCTGTGTTCAAGAACCAAGCTTGAACGCTTCCAAAAACAAGCTGTAGGTTACACCAACTTTGAGGATATTGAGACATTCTACCCAAAGCGCTTGTCGCTCTCGTATGCTACGACCATAAAATATTCGGCTGCCGAATTCTGTCAACACCACTAACGTCGCAGCGACAAAAATGTCCCATTCAGCAGTTTGTCCCGCTGTGGTAGCAACTGCGCTTCCGAGAAAAAAACCGAACAAAAAACTGATTATCAGAAGCGAAAACCGCCGCCAAGGATTAAAAAACCATACCCTTAAGCGCAACGCAATGGTGTTGAATAGGTTGTTTAGACGTGTGTTTTGCATGAATGGGACTTCCGAAATGATTAGGGGTGTGTGGGAGTTGAGGCGCAGCGCCCTGCGCTTGTACGTTGGAGGAACTCTCCTACCCGATTTAAAGGAAAAGTCAAGAAATCATGAAATATCCCTACATAAAGGATATCGGTCTAGCCTAAGCTTGTTTAAATAGTATTGTGGGTATAAGCAGGAATTTTCAGCAACAATATAAAATATATACTTTTCTTCATTACGAGCAGCAGCATAGCTGTTTTGCTCAAACAGCTATACATGATATATTTCACGCACTAGCTCCCAAAGAGCCTTTGGTGGACAACTTTCTTCCTTGTTGCTCTTACCAGAACAAAGCTGCGACTTGGTCTAGCCCAAACAATAAATACTTATTAGTAATATATATTACCATGAAACCGTCAGTGTATGAGTACACTGTTCTGGTAGCTTATTCATTGGGACTGCTTTTTCTACCAATGGGATGCCGTCAGACGAGTGTATCCTTTGACTCAACAGAACTAGAAACATCTTCTCTACCGCCTGCTCAGACACACCAAGAACAGAGCACGGCGTCATCCGTCTCCACTGTCTCCAATTCAATGCCTACACCAAAAAGTCAACCAGTAGAAAGCAGCAGTGGGGATAACAATAGCGTTATCACATATCGTCAGGGTTCAGGTGGGAAAGCAGTGAATCAAGGAACTTTACGGATGAGCAACCAAACCAATCAACCGGTGCGCCTTGCCTTACTGTCACGGCGCTCTTTAACCAAAGGTTCCTCTGGACAAACTAAAGATGCCGTCCCAGCACATTGGGATTTTGCTCCTAAAGAAGGTCATGACAAGGGGCTGATTCTCGCTTTGCCTAATGGTAAGCTAGAACTGGAGAAGGGAGATATTTTAGTTGCCTTTGCACAGGATGGTTCCCGCCGCTACTGGGGTCCATATGTTGTTGGGGAAACTTCCTCTCCTAGTTGGAATTCCCAAAACAAAGAATGGCAACTCATCCTTAGTCATTAGTTTTTAGTCATGAGTCATTGTAGAGACGCTTTCATTCAGCGCGTCTCTACATCTTTGCTGATTTCGAGCAGGAACTAAGAAGCTGAGCTAAAGTCATCTTGATTAATTTAGTATTGAGACTATTGACTTTTGTACTCTTGACTTTTGTACTCTTGACTAATAAGTCATAACTAGCCACTAATGACTGATGACTAATGACTAATGACTAATCGCGCTTTTGACCGATGGTTTAACAATATAGGCAAGCGTCCAGCCCTCGCTGTGACTGTGTCGGTTTTATGGTTAGTTTTGATAAGTGGGGTTGCTTTCTTTTGGCATTTGGGCAGTCTCGGCTTAATTGATGAGACAGAGCCACTGTTTGCCGAAGCCTCGCGCCAAATGTTAGTTACAGGTGATTGGATCACTCCGTTCTTCAATGGTGAAACTCGTTTCGATAAACCTGCTTTAATTTACTGGTGTCAGGCGATCGCCTACTCAATTTTTGGAGTCAATGAATGGGCAGTACGTTTGCCTTCGGCGCTTGCTGCGCTCGGATTGATAAGTTTGGCGTTATACACTATACAGTGGTATTTGGCAAGAGAAGACTACCTTGAGCAAAAAGTTCGCCCGACTCGGCGCTGGTTAACCGCTGCTTTGGGAGCGGCTATCATGGCACTCAATCCAGAAATGATTGTCTGGGGGAGAGCGGGTGTTTCAGATATGCTGCTGGTTGGGTGCATGGACTCAGCGTTGTTGTGCTTTTTTCTCGGGTATGCCCAACCCTCAAAATCAGAAGTGAAAGCACGGTGGTATTTAGCTTTTTATATCCTCATTGCTGGTGCGATTTTAACCAAAGGACCAGTAGGAATTGTCTTACCTGCGCTGATTATCGGCATATTTTTGCTTTATATGGGAAACGCAAAAGAAGTTTTGCGGGAAATGCGTCCCGTTACAGGTTTGCTCATTACCCTATGCTTATCATTACCTTGGTATGTGTTGGTCATTTGGCGCAATGGCGAAAATTATATTAACTCGTTTTTTGGGTATCACAATGTTGAACGATTTACAAGCGTAGTCAATCGCCACTCAGCCCCTTGGTATTTTTACTTTATTATAGTGTTGCTGGGCTTTGCACCATACTCGGTATACTTGCCTTTGGCAATGGCAAGGCTGAAGTTTTGGCAGCGAAACTACTGGCGATCGCAAGAACGCTCTAGCCAACTTGGTTTATTTGCCTTTTTCTGGTTTATTACTATCTTTGGCTTTTTCACCATTGCTGTAACCAAACTCCCAAGCTACGTATTGCCCTTAATGCCAGCAGCAGCTATTTTGGTAGCACTGCTGTGGAGCGACATCATTAAAGACAAGCGGAGTTTCTCCTTTGAAGACGCTAGCGCTAACGCTGACACAGGGACATTTCCTCTCTCCGCGTCACCGCGTCTCATAGTCTCCACGTCTTCCCGAACTCCCCTTCTCATAACAGGCTGGGTGAATGTAGCGTTGTTATCAGCACTTGCAGTAGCAATGTTTTACGTTCCTCAGTTAATAAAAGATCCAGCTGCACCCAACTTTCACAAATTGTTTGAACAGTCAGGTTTAACTGTACTGGGAGGTGTGATTTGGCTGCTTTGTGCCGTTGTGCTGGCGGTTCTACTTGTGCGTCGTCGTTACCAGCCTGTGTTAATGGTGAATGTGTTGGGGTTTGCGGCGTTTATGGTTTTTGTCCTCACACCTTGTTTGTTTTTGATCGATCAGGAACGCCAGCTACCTTTACGGCAATTGTCTGCGATCGCCGTGCAAGCACAAAAACCCAGTGAAGAACTGGTTATGGTGGGCTTCAAAAAGCCAACAGTAGTTTTTTATACTCGCCGTCCAGTCACTTATGTGAAAGTGTCTTCGGTTGCTGGAAAATATATTCAAGACAAAGCCGCAAAGAAAGCACAGCCTGCCTCAGTGCTAGTTCTTGCTCAGCCGAAAAAGTTTCCTGACATGGGCTTAAAGCGTAGCGATTATGAAAATTTAGGCACCAGCGGTGCTTATGAACTGATTCGAGTTCCTTTTAAAAATCCGTCAACCCCTTCTTCGTAATTACTTATCCGGCGTTGCTGATTCTAAGTATGAATTTAGGTTCGCGCAAAGTCGCAAAGGCGCAAAGATAAGGGTTTTGAAAATTAAAGGAAGAAAATTTCATACCTCAATTCAGTAACGCCTTTTTTTAAATTTTGAATGAGGGAATTTGAGCGCAGCGAGGATCATGAGTGCGGCTTTAAAGCTTTATTAACCTCGTTGAGTAACTCCTCCATTGATATAGAACGGGGTAAAATTTGGGAGGCAATATTACCAACCACAGTTTCTATCGACTCCAATTTTTCATCTGTGCCCTTTGGCGAAATGTCAGGTTGTTCATTTTCAACCTCATAGGGATTTAATCGTTGGTCGAGGAGCAAAACTGGTGGTAAGTTGAAAGGCAGCTGTCCTAACGTTTTCAGGGCTGAGTAAACTTCTTTTGGGATGGGAGAGTCTCCCAAGCAAATCAGCAGTAAGTCAACACTTTGATGGCGAATTTGCTGTAGCAGTTCTGCCCAAGACCGACTCATGGATGCTTTCAAGCCTGCTGTTTGTAGGTACTGAATTAAAGCTTGGAACCACTCAGAACCACGAGAAATCGTCAAGGGACACAAAGCATTCTCCCCAGCAATGTGGCTACTCAATGAGGAGTTTTTTTCTGTCCGATAACTGCTGACGTGCTTGTGTCTTATTTCTGGTAAATCCGGCAGAATCGCTAAATCTACCACTAAGATGCTGGGTGGGCAGCATGCACCAGATGCAATTTGCAAAACTGACAATAAAGCTTCTGTTTTCCCAGCATTATGAAACTTATCTGCGCCTAATGGCGTTAAGCAAGGGAACACAGAGAGCTTTGGCATCGCAGAAGCAGTTTGTGTCGTTGAGACATTACAAGTCACAAGTGGCAGATCTGCCAAACGGGGGTGTTGACTGAGTTGTTTTAGTAAAGCTTCGGCTGCTGGCATTTCTGTATCGAGCAAAACGACATCAAACTGCCAAACGCGAGCCAGCAGTTCTGCCTGATCGAGATCATCCACTTCTATGACTCGGTGCTGTTGAAGTAACGGTTGCGATGTCAGAGGTTCACACTCAGCATTCACCAACCTCAAAATTTTCAGTGGTGTGTTATTGCGGTGAATTTCTCCATTATCTGATTTTTGCTGTTTTGCTTCTGGTGGAGCACACAGACTTTCTACCAGCGGTGTTAAAACCTGATGCTGTACTGGTAAGCTCAAGAAACCATCTGCTCGGTTGGCAAATGCTTGCTCTTTTTCCGCTCCTGTTGCTGTCACAATCACGGGAATGTGACGAGTTGCGCCATCGGATTTGAGTAAGGTTAGGACATCCCAACCCGACAGCAAAGGAAGCAAGGGATTGAGGAAGATAGCTTTGGGTTGCAAGCGCCGAGCTTTTTCTACTGCTTCACATCCTGAACGAGCAATCACGACCCGATAACCCAAACCTGTCAATTGTTCGGTCAAATCTTCAATATACCGAGCAACTGCCTCCACTACCAGCACTAGCGATTTAGAAGATGTCGGGTGATGCGGTGATGACGGGGTGTAGACGACGGGAGGGCGGCGGCTTCCCTTAGATTTAGAACGAGTTTCCCGTACCGCTTGAGGAGACTTGCCTAAAGGTTGGGTTGGGTTGGAGTGAGGGGGCGAAAAAGAATTTCTTCCTATCTCCTCATCTCCCAATCGCCCCACTTCTTTAGGAGGACTGGGGGGTAGGAGTAGTGTAAACTGGCTACCCTTACCTTCACGCGACAAGAAGCTGACATCGCCACCGTGGAGACGAGCCAAAGCTCTAGTTAATACAAGCCCTAAACCTGTTCCTTCATGCTGGCGGGTGAGGGGATTTTCCAGTTGTTGGAATTTCTGAAAAATTAAATGCTGCTGGTGTTCGGCAATACCAATGCCTGTATCCCAAACCGTAAAGGCAATCCAACCTTCCCAACGACTGACGCGCAGCCCGATTTCACCACCTGTTTCAGTAAATTTGAAGGCATTAGAAAGCAGGTGTACCAGCATCTGGCGCATCCGCAAGTCATCCGCCATAATCTGGTCTAAGCCAGGTTCAATTGAGAGGCTAAATTGGTGTTCTTCTGCAGGCGTACTTTCAGCTTGGGATTTTAATGAAGCTTTGCTACTTTGGGTATGAATCGCCTTTGCCTCAGAGACAGCGCGATCGCACACAGCTTGAATGTTGACGTTGGTGAGCGTCAACTCCATTTGTCCCGTCTCCATACGGGTCAAATCCAAAATATCATTGACCACACTCATTAGGTGGCGTCCACTTTGATGAATCAGTCCTGCATAACGAGCTTGACGCTCGTTTAATTCTCCCAATTGCTGATCCACCAGTAACCGTGATAATCCCAAAACGGCAGTTAGAGGAGTTTTGAGTTCATGACTGATACAAGCTAAAAACTCATCCTTTAACCGATTGAGTTGAATTAAATCGGCATTTTTCGCGGCTAGTTCTTTACAAAGCTGCTGCTGTTCAGTGACATCCGTCGCTAGCATCAGCCACAAATCACTACTGAGTGCTGAATTTTGAGTGGACAGTGTTTTAAAATCAGTACTCAGGGCTTTTAAATCAGGGCTGTCTAAGGGAATTTTGGCAAACTGCCAAACTCGCTCCTGACCATTTTGCACTTCTACTACACAAGTACAAGTCCCTAACTGACTATCCAAAAAGCAGCGATTTAATCCTGGTTCCTCTAAAGACTGTTCTTGCACCCCAGGAGTGCGAGGAGTCGCCAATGTTGATCGAGGTGACACACCTTTTTGAGGCATGACTTCGTTCATAGCTGACAAACAATTTTCTTCACCAAAATGCTCATTGCTGCCAAAGGAATAAACTTTGGTTGGCGTTTGAGTCGCATATTCTAATTTCTTGGCTGGAGCATTTGCCAAAATCGCTTCTACCTGTCGCTTGACTCCTTCTGGATCTTTCAATGCTCCCAATTGTTGCCACCAAGCCGGATTTTGCGTTACCACTTCGCCATTGCTTGTTTGTAACATTAATGGCCAAGGCAATCGTTCTAATAATTCCACCAGTGGCTTACATTCTCGTCTTTGCTGAGGTGCGTAACTCCTGCTATTAGTATTTTTGGCTTCATGTGCTTCAGTGCTATTACTCAAAACTTTTGCACAAGACTTGTGAAGCGTTTTCCTTGAAGTGCGCCTAGTCCCCTTAGAAGTCTCAGTTTCCAATTTTTGCTCTCTCAAAAACCCCAACAGACGCGAGGTATCCACAAGCCCCAAAAATTTGCCATTTGAGTCAATCAATGCCCAATCTAAATTCGTGTTTCCCTGGGTCTTTTGAAAACGCAAAAACGAACTAAATTGCTCCACATTGAAAGAAGCTGGTATTGTCTGTATAGGTTCAATGAGACCTTGACCCAGTGTGGAGAGGGGTTGCTGTAAGTCTGAAAACTTAGAACGACCTTCGCCTTGTGCTGTCAGTAATTCTGGTAATAAACGGGCAGAGTAAATTAATCCCAACAAGCATTTTTGCTTATCCAAGACTGCCAGGCGATCGCCTGCGGCGCTGCGCTCTCTTGCATCGCACTGCTGTTGTTGAAAAATCTCCAGCACAACTGCCACAGTAGTCGTTTCTACGCAGTTGGGTACGGTTGCTATAAATTCATATAACGGGTACTTTAGCATTGACATATGGCGATGAGGTCGTCCTTCTTACGCGGTTTACTTCCGGCACCACCAGCTAACTGCTTATTAAGCTTTCGGTGTTTGGGTATGAAGCTATATCCTCTAAGAAGACTGAGTCTAACATTTTTGTCATAAATTGAACGCCTTTGAGACAAAGAGCTTCTTTGTTCCTGACAAATTCTTTGTCAGCAAGAGTGGTTAAAGTAGGGCATTTTCCTTTGCCCCTAGCAGTTTGGAGCAATGCCCAAACTTTTAGGGGCCACCAATCTTTGAATAAGCTCTTCTAAGAAAGCGGAAAAGCCGCCCTTCAGGTATTACAGGCGTCAACACCAGTGTTAACAAGAGTGTTGAAACTTATAATCGATAGCGACAGCTACAACAATTATGGATCCAAAAATTCGCTCTAGAACCTTTAGGAATTATAATGATTTATAATGCGACAATCATTTATCTTTGTTTAAGTATCTTATTGAGGAGCAAAGTAAGGAAATCTGTATTTAGATAGATATGAAGCAAGCAAATCACGAACTAACTACAGCTAGCACAGTGAGTTAGGGTGACAAATGTCTTCTTCCATCTCACCCATAGCACTAACTCCAACCAGTTAGTTCTTTTCTGGGCATTACTTGGAAGGGAGCGAAAGTGGAGTTCACGACTTAGTCATCCTCATTTCCCTTTCTCAGCCGGAACGCCTCCTCAACCACCCACTAAATTTTACAACTTTGTAGCAACAGGTTGTTAATTATTTCCCACTATTTGTTGACAAAGAGCAAGTTTTTTGGGTAAAGAGCGCGAAGAATGCTCCGCACTTGTTATCTACTCTGGAAACCTTTGCTCTTGTCATAACCTTAGAAAACTTTTGGTAGGGTGAGCAACTAGATGTATCAAAACAAATGTTATTACCCATAGATATGTTCCAGCAATATTGTAGACCATTTTGGGCTACTCAAGCTGATTTTACTATCGAACAAAGGTTACTCGGGTGGATGTGCTCAGTGAGTGATGTCACTCTTGCCGGGCTTTGCCAGTTTTGGGAGGTAGCCACCACAAGTACCAATCTTTCAGTATTTGCTCAATTGGCTGCAAAAAAATCTAAATAAAGTATTAAGCTTTAATTGTTCTTATGCTGTTAAATGGCACAAGCTAGAATCCCACCAGTTTTTTCAACAAATGACGACGAGAGCCGAACAACAGGCATTGTTGCAACAACTCAAATCAGACTACCGTCAAATTCTCATAAATTACTTTATCACCACAGACAAAACACTGAAAGAGAAAATTGATAAATTTATCCATGCAGTATTTTATGGTAATATTCCTGTGCCCCAAATCATCGAAATTCACATGGAACTTATTGACGAGTTTTCCCAGCAGCTAAAATTGGAAGGACGGAGCGATGAAGCCTTACTTGATTACCGTCTGACATTGATTGATATACTAGCTCACTTATGTGAACTTTATCGTTGTTCGATTCCTAAATAGAATAACGTAAATCAAAGTTCAGCCGCCCTTGTTGGTGGAAGTCGCCCTTTGAATTCAGGAAGAAGATAGCATCTAGCTCGTTCTGTCTTTACTTATAGCCTGTACCTTTTATGAATCAACCAAGAAAGACCTATGTTCTCAAGCTTTATGTAGCAGGCAACACTGCAAACTCAGTACGGGCATTAAAAATACTCAAAAACATTTTAGAACAAGAGTTTCAAGGCGTTTATGCTTTGAAAGTTATTGATGTACTGAAAAGCCCACAACTGGCAGAAGAAGATAAGATATTAGCAACACCGACATTATCTAAAATTTTGCCTCCACCCGTTCGGAAAATTATTGGAGACCTTTCAGATAGAGAAAGAGTGTTAATTGGATTGGATTTGCTTTATGAAGAACTGAGTGAAGATGAGCAAGAACAATTTGAAGAGTAGACTATATAACAAAACAATACTGACGACAGAAACGATAGAGTTTATTAATAAAATAACTGGGTTTCATCCCGATTTGTAAGCGTTAGCAATGAATGATAAAGAAACTTTAGAGCAAAATAAAACACCGACATATACAGGTGTAGAAAAAATTCGGACAATGATAGAGGGCTTTGACGATATTAGTCATGGAGGTTTACCTGTAGGAAGAACGACTTTATTCAGCGGCACATCTGGAACGGGCAAAACTTTATTTTCTCTGCAATTTCTTTACAACGGTATTACCTACTTTGATGAGCCAGGAGTCTTTGTTACATTTGAAGAATCTCCGAGTGATATTATAAAAAATGCTGGTATTTTTGGTTGGGATTTACCGCGCTTGATTAGTGAAGGCAAATTATTTATACTCGATGCTTCTCCGGATCCAGAGGGGCAAGATGTGGTGGGTAACTTTGACCTTTCTGCCCTGATTGAGCGCCTGCAATATGCTATTCGTAAGTATAAGGCAAAACGTGTTTCTATTGACTCAGTCACAGCAGTCTTTCAACAGTATGAAGCTGGAGGAGTGGTGCGGCGAGAAATATTTCGTCTGGTAGCGCGTCTCAAACAACTAGGTGTCACCACGATTATAACCACAGAACGCACGGAAGAGTACGGACCTGTTGCCTGTTATGGGGTAGAAGAATTTGTTTCCGATAATGTGGCGATCGTTCGTAATGTTTTAGAAGGAGAACGTCGCCGTCGCACAATTGAAATACTCAAACTGCGCGGTACAACACATATGAAGGGTGAATATCCTTTTACAATTACCAATCAAGGGATTAACATTTTTCCATTAGGAGCGATGCGCTTAACTCAACGGTCTTCAAATGTCAGGGTCTCTTCTGGCGTGAAAACCTTAGATCAAATGTGCGGCGGTGGTTTCTTTAAAGATTCGATTATTTTAGCAACAGGAGCAACTGGTACAGGGAAAACTCTATTGGTTAGTAAGTTTCTGCAAACTGGTTGTTTCCACAGCGAAAGGTCGATATTATTTGCCTATGAGGAATCACGGGCTCAACTATCTCGCAACGCTTCCTCTTGGGGAATTGATTTTGAGGATTTAGAACGCCAAGGTTTGCTAAAAATAATTTGTACATATCCGGAATCAACTGGTTTGGAAGATCACCTACAAATTATTAAGTCAGAAATTGCTGAATTTAAACCATCTCGTATTGCCATTGACTCTCTTAGTGCGCTAGCAAGAGGTGTAAGCAATAATGCATTCCGGCAATTTGTCATCGGTGTTACGGGTTACGCCAAGCAAGAAGAAATTACAGGGTTTTTTACCAACACAACCGACCAATTTATGGGGTCGCATTCGATTACAGACTCCCATATTTCTACGATTACTGACACAATTTTGATGTTACAGTATGTAGAAATTCGTGGGGAAATGTCGCGGGCGATCAACGTATTTAAAATGCGCGGTTCATGGCATGACAAGGGGATCCGCGAGTATAATATTACGGCTGATGGTCCCGAAATTAAAGATTCTTTCCGCAACTATGAACGGATTGTCAGTGGTGCTCCTACCCGCGTTACTATCGATGAGAAGGCGGAACTGTCTCGCATTGTCAAGGGATTTCAAGACAAACAGAGTTCCGATTCCTAAACTTGGCATCGTGATATATTCTCTGGTGAGAAAACGGTTTCTGCCGCTTTATTTTCGTGTGAGGGGATGCGGTGAAAGGACAGCTAATATTCAGTAGCTTGTTACCTGGTGTAACAGCAGCAGTGTTAACAACTCAGCCTGCTTGGGCTGAGACTGTCAAAGTAACTGGAGTCAGGCTTGCTGCCTCACCCAGTGCCTTGACTTCTACCTACGAGGAAACCTCGGCAGCACTCAACATCAACACACATTCTCTGGCTCCTACTGTTAACAACAGTTTTCCAGCGCCAGCCCTATCTACTGTTGGTGTTATGGCAGCTCGTCTAAATTCTGTAGGTAGTAGCAGTGTCGGGGTCGTACTGACTGGAAAAACTGGTGTGCCGATAACAAAAGTCGCGGGTAAGGTTCAAGGTGTGCTTTTAAGCTTGAAGCCGAACTCAAAGCAAAGCCAGTTGATAAATAAGATTCGTTCTGCTACTACCACGCAAAAACAGAATCAGCCAACAATTGCTGCTCAGGAATCAGAAAATACAATTGTTCCTAATTATACTATCTCAAGCGCCGCTTCCTCTGTCCAACAAAATACGCCTGCTTCTTCTGGGCAGCCTGCTACACAAAAGAAAAATCCTGATTCTGGGTTAGCAAAAGTGTCAGCAACTTCAACACGCAGCACAGTAGAAGTAGCGAAGCTATTGGAGCAGGTGGAGTTATGCCCGCAACTACAGGGGAAAGGTAAAGGTAAGGTTGGTCGTTCTGCTTCTGTGCTCCTTAGGTCGTCTACCTGTGGGCAACAAAATACTACGAGAAATCAGGTAGCTCAAGCAGGTTCCTCCACTCCTGCGCCAACGACTCCTGCGCCAACGACTCCTGCACCAACGACTCCTGCGCCAGCAGGTTCCGTGCCAACCCCTGATTACCTCAGAGCCAACCCAAATTCCCTACAGTTTCCTACCAAACCAGAAGAAGTGAGGATTCAGGGAACTCAGCCGATTACTTTGGCACAGGCTCTGGAGCTAGCACGGCAAAACAATCGAGATTTACAGATAGCGTTACTGACTGTAGAACGCAATCGATCTGCCGTACGGCAGCAGCAAGCTGCTTTGTTACCTAATGCCAATCTTAGTACTACCCTAAGTCGTAGTGGACCAGCTTTCTCAGATCAACAAACACCGACTCAGAGCGGGGGGACTCAAGATGTATCCTCTAGGACAAATTTCTCTGGTACCGCGCAACTGAATTATGATCTCTACACCTCTGGACAAAGGACAGCCAGTATCCGACAAGCTGAGGAACAGCTGCGTTCGGCTGAGTTGGATGTTGAACGTCAATCTGAGGAGATCCGCTTAAATGTCACCAGTCAATACTACGACCTGCAACAAGCAGATGAACAAGTACGTATTGCCCAGTCTGCTGTGACAAATGCCCAGGCGAGTTTGCGAGATGCACAAGCTTTAGAAAGAGCTGGTGTGAGTACTCGGTTCAATGTTCTACAGGCTCAGGTTCAATTAGCAAATTTCCAACAACAGCTGGTAAATGCAATCTCACAGCAGCGAATTAACCGTCGTCGATTAGCGCAAACGTTGAGTTTGCCGCAGTCGATTGATGTAACTACGGCAGATCCAGTGAGATTAGCAGGTCTATGGAATATTCCGCTGGAACAAACTATTGTGTTAGCTTTTCAAAACCGTCCGGAACTGCAACAACAACTGGTGCAACGCAACATTTTTGAGCAACAGCGACGGCAGGCGCTTTCGCAGCTCGGTCCTCAAGTGAGTTTGGTTGGCAGCTACCAGGTGCAGGATCAGTTTGACGATAGTAGCAGCACTACTGATAACTATCAGTTGGGAGTGCAAGCCAGACTGCTTTTGTTCGATGGAGGAGCAGCAAGAGCTCAAGCAGATCAAGCCAGAACTAATATTCGGATTGCTGAAAATCAATTTGGCAACCAGCGCAACCAAATCCGCTTTGACGTAGAACAAGCCTATTCTCAATTGCAATCTAATTTGGAGAATGTTCAAACTGCAAATGCTGCTGTTGAACAGTCTAGAGAGGCTTTGCGTTTGGCGCGTTTGCGATTTCAAGCAGGTGTAGGCACTCAAACTGAAGTCATTGACGCGGAAAATGCCTTGACAAATTCTGAAGGTCAGCGAGTTCAGGCAATCTTAAATTACAACCGCGCTCTGGCTACTTTACAACGAAATGTCACCTCAAGGGGATTACCCTAAATTAGTCATTAATCATTATTCATTCATACCGGATCATGGATCATAAACTGTAGACTTTCATCTTATTTTGGAAAGTACTCTGCGATGATATCGATATCATCGCAGAGTACTAACCCAAGTTGCTAGTTATCGATGTCATGAGGGGGATTAAAATCCTACTCTACCCTACTCTCCCTTGTACACGCCCTCTGGGCGTGTACGGGAAGCCCAAGGGGCTTTACGGGAAGCCGAACGCGCAAAGTCTCGCGTGAGGGATATCTGTCTAGATGGAGCGACCCGTTCGGAGGCTAAAGCCATCTGGCTCTCACGCTCCCGTACTTTTCTTGTAGTTTCTACACCTATCAGCAGATTGTTGATTCTATCAATCAAAATTGGAATATCCTAGCATAGAGATATACTTCAAGGACTGGATAGAACACAAACTGATGACGGAAGTTACGGCAAAAGAAATTGCAAAGTTTCGCTCTCAAGTCGCAGATGACTTCACAGCTATGGAAGCACTCGACATCATTGAGGAATGTGAGGGGGATTTAGAAGATGCAGCAATGACTTTAGCGATTCGGGCAGGACAAGAACCAGAAATAGCGAATTCAGAGTGGTTGGATGCTTTAGCTCGAAAATGGCGTGCGGTTATTTGTCAACAAGATTTTCGCGATGATTTGCTTAACGGTTCAGTTAAGGGGATGATGGAACACCTCAAGACAATGCCGACGTTTCCTAATATGTTAGCAACGCCAGTTTTAATATATGTTTTAAAAAAAGGTGTGAATAATTTTTGCGAACCTCTTGACTTAGTACAATAATGTAGTTGCACACCAACCTCTTAGGCAGATACTGCTCACTCAAACCCTTACATCTAGCTAAAAAAGTCAGCAGGAATCCTTTGTATTAATAAAGAATCAAAAAATAAAGATGTAAAGGAAAATTAACACTATGGGCTTTTTGCTGATAATCTGGATTTGATGAGCGCAATTTGATTTGACATTTATTTGACATTTATAAGAGCGTAACCCTTATCAGAACTCAGTTTTAACATTGATGAATTACCTTGTTGCCGTTTTACAAGACCGCATCCAAGCAGAAGCTGCTTACGTAGCCTTAGAGAAAGAAGGCATAGAAGCTACAATATTAGGTAGAGGTTATAAAAGTGCTGATGAGTTTGGCTTGATTGACCCTAACGAGCAAGCAAAGAAGCAAGCGCAGCTTATGGCTTTTTGGTTGGTGCCGTTTGGATTTTTCGGTGGAGTGACTTTTAACTTGATCACTCGTTTGGATACTTTTCCTTGGGCAGGTCAAATTGGCAATGCCATTATTGGCGGAGTGTTGGGCGCTGGTGCTGGCGCTATGGGTAGTGTATTTGCTGGTGGTGGAGTCGGTTTAGTGCTTGGGAGTGGTGACGCTTTACCTTACCGCAACCGCTTAAATGCTGGTAAATACTTGGTTGTCGTTCAAGGTTCTGAAAGTCTTACCCGTCAAGCAACCAGCCTGTTGCGTCAATTTAAGCCAGAAAATCTTCAAGGTTACGCTGATACAACTATTCGTTAGTCTATGGTTAGTGGTAAGTAGGTAGTGGGTAGTGGGTAGTATTTTTTACAACTAACATAACAACTGACAACTAACAAATGTACAGACGTGACAAGTAACAAATGTAGAGACGCGCCATGGCGCGTCTCTACTAACGACTCATAACTCATAACTACTACATAGAATGCTGCCACGGGAAGAACTTTTAAAAAGTGTTGAAAATCGAGATAGTATCGCTCATGTGATTGACCAGGCTGAACAAGCCATCAAAACTTGGGAAGTTGTTTTGACTGATTTTCTGTCTCCTCCAGAGTTGGTGGAAATTCAGCAGGTGTTCAGCCGTCTGACTGAGGTGGAATTTGTGGTGTGGGGTGGGTATCCCCAGGCAGAACGTAAAAGAATCGCGATCGCCCGTTCCGAAATGCCTCTGGATCAATCTCAAGTCGCCGTCACCGCCTTAGACATAGCTGGCAATTTCCTGTTTGATACCGCGACTCACCGCGACTTTTTGGGCGCAATGTTGGGAAGTGGTATTGTCCGCGAAAAGACGGGGGATATTATTGTACTGGGTGAACGAGGGGCGCAGGCAATTGTCGTGCCGGAGTTGGCGGACTTTTTAGAAATGAATCTCAAGCAGGTGCGATCGGTTCCCGTGAAAACCCAGCGCATAGATTTAAGCGAGTTGAAGGTGCGCGAACCGAAGAAAAAAGAATTAACCACAGTGGAAGCTTCTTTACGGTTGGATGCGATCGCCTCTGCTGGTTTTGGGATGTCTCGCAGCAAAATGGTTGAGTTAATTGATGGTGGTGATGTTCGCGTCAACTGGAAGGATATTACTCAAGCAAGTTCTCAAGTGAAAACAGGCGACTTAATTGCTATTCGCGGTAAGGGACGTTTAGAAGTTGGGGAAATTGCCGTTACCAAAAAAGACCGCTACCGCGTGCAGTTAACCAGGTATGTGTAAAAAGAAAAAAGATTGAATTTATCTTTTTTCTTTTGGCTTTTTACTGTTCTCATCTCACGACTTCCTAACAGAAATTCAAAATTAATAGGTGCTATATCTCAAATTGTTTTTGCCTTAAATTGCTTTTCCAAAATACTGAGCAGAGTTTGGCGGGGTACAAACGGGGATAACTTGGTGATGAGGTGAGTGCTCAAGCCACCAATAACAACAATAGAATCTCCCCTTTCCAAAGCTTTTAAGGATGCGCGTACCACATCTTTTGAAGTCGATATCTTATTTGTTCTAGCTGCAAGGGCTGGGGGGAAATTAGCTTCTGTAAAGAAGTTTGTCTCAACTGGTCCTGGACAAGTCACTAGAACGCGTACGCCATAGCTACGATTTTCTGCCCACAATGCCTGACTAAAACTGACAATAAACGCTTTACTGGCAGCATAAACAGAAATGTAAGGCATTGGTTGAAATGCGGTGAGCGAGGAGACATTAATTATGCTTCCAGAACGACGTTGCCGCATTTCTTGCAAAAATTTATGAGTTAAATCTACTAATGCCAGAATGTTTAATTGCACTATTTTGACTTGCCGTTCTCCGTCGCTTTCAGCAAAATCGCCATAGCAGGCAAAACCAGCATTATTAATTAACAAATCAATTGTTAATCCCTTTGATTTGACAGCATCAAATACAGCATAACCAGCGCCAATTTCTGTGAGGTCTTTAACAACTGTATCTACTTGAATTTTATATTTTTCTTGCAAATGTTTTGCTAGCTCGTTCAATTTTTCTTCTGAACGAGCAACTAAAACAAGATTTGTATTGCGTGCGGCTAGCTCCTCTGCAAAGGCTTTACCTATACCACTAGAGGCACCAGTAATTAAAGCAGTTGACATTCTACCTACTACGATAATTTTTCAACTTTTTCAACTTTTGCATAGATTGTAACAATCCTTTTAAAGACTTTCCCCTATTAAAAGTAATATATCAAGCTATTTATTTTCATCTGCGTTTGGGCATATTACATATCAGTGAAGCTTTATACTATCTTCTGATGAATTTTTTTCAAAATCTGCCCTTTAATCTCCTGCTAAGAAAACCCCAAAATAATTCTGGAATTGACCCGTTGCTAAAAAGTCAACAGCCAGTCGTGCTAAAGGCTTCAGCACCGGGAGCATCCCGACCTAAAACCCTTACCGAAATAGAAAAAGAAATCGAAGCTCAAGCACAGGTTCACCGTACCTACTCGTATAAGCCAGGTGTAAAAAAACAAAGGCGTCTATTGAGTAGAATGTTCTGGACAGCAATTCTACTTGGCGTTCCTATTGGTGTCGTTTGGGTGACAAACTTACCTTACCCGGTCATCCGTCGTCCTGTGGCGCGGAATGCTCCCATTTTACTGCTACCCAGCTACATAAGCATGGAGAATAACTATCGGCAAGCGATTGTAACAGCTGAACAAGCCCAACAACTGATTGAAAAAGCCAGCAGTCCAGCCGACTTAGAGCTAGGCGAGGTGAAGGTCAAACAGGCACAAAAAAATCTTGATGCTTTACCAATTTGGTTTATTAATGAGTGGTCAGAATACAATTATTGGTGGTACGATTCGGGGTTGAGCATTTACGGATTTAATGCAGCTCGAACCAAGATTGGGCAGCTAGAAGCTAAAGTATTTCAAGAAAAGAATGCTCAGACATTGCTCACCGACAGTGAACAAGCGCTGAACAAAGCTAAACACCAGTATCAACAAGCATCAACATCTATTGACAAAAAAGCAGCAATTGTCTCTTGGCATTCAGCACTCGACAATTTAGAACAAATTCCTGGTGAAACTTTGGCAGGAAAAACAGCGCAAAAGAAACTAGAAAGTTACCAGCAAGAGTTTAAAGACGTTGTTGGTCTTGCTGCTGGTAATGAGCGCATTAGCACCTTGATTGCAGCAGCCCAACAGTTTTCTGCTCAAGCGGCAAAAGCTGGTCAAAATCCACCTCATACAGTTATTCAGTGGCAACAAGTGGAAAACTTTTGACGTACTCCACCCCTAACCCTACGGGTATAGAGGTGGATTCTTAAGAGATTTTCACCCTTAACGGCTGCGCCAAACAGCCTCTACCCAGTCCAAACCGAAGTTTATCCTGGCTACTTTCAAGATGTTTTCTGAGGATATTAGCAGCACCATTAATGTCAGCGTTGATGAGCCAACCTTTGTTGGTTCGGTACAATCCACGCTTAATTCGCTTGCCACTTCCTTTAAATTCAATTGGGTGAAGAGCGTTGTAAACGGGGATTGGGTCGCCATCTACAAAGCTGGATTTAGAGGTATAGGATTCTTCCTGTTCGACAAAAGTGATGCTGTACCGCTCACAGAGGCTTTTCAGCTTGAGGCGAAGGGCGAAAATTGGGACTTGGACAAAGTTCTGATTGTTGCGAGTACCCATGTGGGAATCTTGTTTCATTCCTGGGTTGTAGCCCACAACGACTTTACCAATTCCTTGGTTAATAGACATCTCCGAAAAATGCTAAAACCTCTGTATGACTGGCTTTTAACAGGCGATCGCTAACTTCAAACATCAGCCATTCTCCACGCAAAAACCAGCTTTTGAGATAGTTCTTGTTGAAAATAAAGTAAAAAAAACAAGTTGGCAGTAAATTTTAGCTACGTTGTCTCTCACTATTTCATAGTGGTAAAACTAAAGCTCTAATTCGGAATCTTACAAGTCCACAAATTGTCTGAATCACCTGCTCATATTTATGTGGATTTAGCCTAAATCGTTCGGATGCAGATCTAAAGATTTTAACTAACCGAATCAAATGTTCAACAAATATCCGGTTTGAAGCCATTTCTTTGTTTTTCTCTTTTTGTAACTGGCTTAATTCTCCTTTTTTCGGCTTTTTCGTGGGAGTCTTAATTGATATTTCTCCTTGATAACCTTTATCTCCTTTAAACCTTTGATTAGAGTCAAAGGTTTTTTGACTTTCACGGAACAAACTTATGTCACTTTTTGGTCCAGGTTGACCCGCGATTACATCAACAATATCTTGACCGTCTGGTAAAACAATAATTTGATTTTTAAAAGTATGCTTTTTCTTCTTACCAGAGTAATATTTTTTCTGCTCTTTATACTCTCTAGGTCTTTCTCTAGGCTGCTCACAGCTATCTACTATTAGTTCGTACTCGGTTAAAATTTCTTGAACTATCTCGTAATCACTTGCATTTTTTTTTACCTGTTCAAGTAAACTTGATGGCAAGAGTTCTTGTAGGAGTGGAAACCAGTAGTTGAATGTATCATTTGCCGTTGATTCACTCACTCCAAACTGGATACCTAGTAATTGAAATGTTGTTAAATGTCTCAAGTATATTAATGTTAAGAGAATCTGCTCTTCTGTAGATAGTTTTACCTTCCGACCACCCCCTTTATTTATGATTCTAACTTTCTTTGCTTCTATGTCTTGTTGCTTTTGCATATGTAAAGCGATCGCCTGATTTATTAGTTGTTCTAGTTGCTCATACTTTAGACCAATCAAGCGCTGCGTTTCCTGGGAGTTGTTTTTAATGTAACCTAATACGTTACTCATATTCTTATGGTAAAAAAGTTAATTTTATACTCTTTTACCACAGAACGCTTCTATTTTGGAGATATCTAATGCAGTGGTTGATAATGTGCCGAGCCGCTTTGTTCAAATAATCTCTAACCCGACGATTGCGACAGTCAGTGATTCTAGACTGCGCGGGCGTAAACCCCTTGATGCCCTGCTTATCTTTTTCGGATTGAAGCTGGGAATTTCGTTTGTTAAACCACTGATTAACAGATTTAAGTCGCTTGCCGTCAATGACAAAGCTAGTTTGTTTCGTCGTCACGCAAGCCGCCAAATTATCCATTCCCAGGTCAATGCCCATCATTTGTTCGGGGTTAACTTGGGCTGGAATATCGTCAGACTCGTAGATGTAAGTCACATCGAACAGGCGAGCGTTGTATTTGGGATAGATGCGAATCTCCTTGATTCGCTTTCCTCTCAGGCGTTCTGGAATTTCAAGCGTTACGCTTCCTCCGACTTGCCGTTTAAAATCGCGAGACAGAGGAATTGGAAACTTCCAGTCCTTGAAAATTTGCCTTGCACGAATCGGAATAATCAGAGCAAAGTATCCTTCTTTATCGAGATATCGAGGGATAGACACTTTGGCGCTAAACGTTCCAGTTCGCCTAGCTTCGAGCAGTCCAAAAAACGACTGGAAAGCTCTGTCAACAACCTTGAGGGTTTGCTGACCAATGTCAGTTGCCAACAGCTTGTAATTCTCGTTGGTTTTGCAATGATGATAAGCCGATTCATAACGCAGGTGTTTGCGTTCAGTGAAAAAGTATTGTCTAACTGTGTAGAGTCCTACATTGTAGAGATTCTTACTCAGTCGGCACAACGTCCGAAGTGTCTGAGTTTGTTCAACACTCAGATGCAATCTATTTGTTTGAGTCAGGAGCATAGCTTATCGACCTATTCGCTACAAAGTCTATCTTACAGCGAATTACCTGCTAAGTAAGCGCGAGTCCCTGACTCCAAATTCCCCATACGACCAAACCTACGGGAAGGATCTGTACTATGCAGGAGGAATCACGATGGCAAGAGGCAATCAATCGTCTGGAACAAGTTCCCACACAAGACTTAGAAGGCTATGCGCAAGCTCAGAGATTACTAGCAACTTACCAAGCGAATCTAGGAGAAATCCGCATACGACGCCAAGCAGAGCAGAATTCAGAATCTGCCCTTGAACACGCACAACGCCAAATTCAAAGCTTGATAGCTTCGACTCCTACAAATCCGCAATTGCTGGACAAAAACCGCACCATCAGCCAGCTACAGGGAATTATTAACCAACTTCAAAAAGTGCAACCAGGCACGACAACTTATCTTCAGGCTCAACAGCTACTGCTATCAGCAAACAACAAACTTAGCCAGCTTCAGGCAAAATAAATACAGAACTCACCCCTTTCAGGCAACTTCACTAACTTAGTGTTGGCAATTGAGCTAAAGTTATGTTATAGTAGTGGGGTTGCGGACGTATAGCTCAGTTGGTTAGAGCGCTACGTTGACATCGTAGAGGTCACTGGTTCGAATCCAGTTACGTCCATTGGATCTGTAGAGTCACAAATTGATTATTATCTCAAAAAGCCAATTTAAGCAATGATCGGAGAGTAGCGAGAAGCTGATGGAAGTTGCAGGATGTCAAAGACGTGATTGTCTGATGATGGCATGGGTGAGACGACTGTCCTAGATTATCGGTGAAGACCTCCGTGCGACAAAAACCGCTATGTTGCTTTGCGTTTGGACACGCTATTTTTGTGATTTGAATCACAGAAAAACTTTTTTGTCAATATATAATTCCTAGTAGTAACCACATCGGTACTTAATCGCGGATGATGAAATTTTTAAGTTCGATTCCGGAATGACCGAAACTGACCGTGTAGTTACTTAGCGATTGATTTGAATTGAACACAAGACTTCAGCTAATTTCTATTTTTAATAAGATTTACAAAGACTACTATGAACAAGTTTGTACCCATTCAAGTTAAATTCAACGCTGTTGGCTTTGTAAAATTTAGTTTGGTTTCGCTAGCGCTATTGCTTTCGTTTGGAACCTACACTCAGGCAAATGCTCAATCGGTTCCAAAGGGAGAAGTTGAAGTTATATCGGTTCCACCACAAGAAGCATACTTTATAGAGAAGCCACAAGAAACTTCTCCTGTCAATAATTCTGATTCACACAATCGAAAGACTTTCGGTGATACCACGACCTTGGCACGTGTTTCTAATAGTACGCAAAAGATACAGGGTGTTAGGAATATTGTAAATTCTGTACCCACTAGTCGTAACTCCTCAAGTCATAGCAAGTCATATACGAATTTTTCAAAACCCTAAGCTATCTGGGGCTTATTCCCTCTGCGGAACAGAGGATTACTATATCTTAAATTATTAAATTTTTAGCTAAGAACTTCGTAGGGAATTAACCCAGACGAACATCCGTACTTACTCGCCTGTTATTAGTCATTAGTCATTGCGTCCCATGGCGCGAAATTTCTGCTATCATGGATCTTTTGCCACAGGTTCCTGCAGAAGTCGTTGAGTTTGCAGATTCTTCAGGCGAGCTAGTAGTTTCTGTAAACAGGGACAGGCTGAGTAAAAAGAAGTATAAAATAGTACAGTATTAAACTAAGAACATCAATTTCACTCCCTAGTAGTCTAAATCATAATTTTGATTTGGCAACAGCCTACAATGAAAAAACTTGCACGCTATGGCTAGGTTAGTTAAGAACAAATAGGCAAAGCACACGGGGAGACTAACGTGAGTGATGGATTTGATTACGATTTAGTGATTGTAGGCGCTGGAGTAGGCGGACATGGTGCTGCCTTACACGCTGTGAGCTGTGGTTTAAAAACAGCCATTATCGAAGCAGCAGATATGGGGGGAACCTGTGTCAACCGGGGCTGCATTCCATCTAAGGCACTGCTGGCGGCATCTGGACGTGTGCGGGAGTTAAGAGATGCCCATCACCTCAAGTCGCTAGGAATCCAACTGGGAAGTGTGGCGTTTGACCGAGAGGCGATCGCCGACCATGCAAACAATCTCGTAGCCAAAATACAAGGCGACTTGACCAACAGCCTTAAGCGTTTGGGAGTCGATATCATCCGAGGTTGGGGAAAGATAGCAGGGATTCAAAAAGTCTCTGTGACAACAGACAGCGGCGAAAAAACGATTACGGCAAAAGATATTATTCTTTCTCCCGGTTCAATACCCTTTGTTCCTCCGGGTATTGAAGTCGATGGCAAAACTGTTTTTACCAGCGATCAGGGTGTCAAGCTGGAATGGCTACCAGATTGGGTGGCAATTGTTGGCAGTGGCTACATCGGTTTAGAATTCTCTGATGTTTATTCAGCTTTGGGCAGTGAAATCACGATGATAGAAGCCCTAGACCAGCTGATGCCAGGATTTGACCGCGATATTGCCAAACTTGCCGAACGAGTCCTGATTACTGGGCGCGATATTGAAACGTATGTGGGGATATACGCTAAGAGAGTCATTCCTGGTTCACCCGTAGTCATTGAGTTAGCTGACTTCAAAACCAAACAAGACGTAGGCGTCATCGAGGTAGATGCTTGCCTAGTGGCGACGGGACGCATCCCGGCTACGCAAAACCTGGGTTTAGAGTCTGTGGGTGTAGAACTTGATCGGCGGAATTTTATTCCAGTGAACGACAGCATGGCTGTGCTATCAGCAGGTGAGGTAGTACCCCATCTGTGGGCAATTGGCGATGCTAATGGCAAAATGATGCTGGCGCACGCTGCTTCTGCTCAAGGTATCATCGCAGTAGAAAATATCCGTGGGCAGCACAAAGAAGTAGACTATCACAGTATCCCCGCAGCAGCGTTCACTCATCCAGAAATCAGCTATGTGGGTATGACCGAAGCCGCAGCCAAGGAAAAAGGCAGCGCCCTTGGATTTGCAGTCGCAGTGGCAAAGAGTTACTTCAAAGGGAATTCCAAAGCTTTGGCAGAAGGTGAAGCTGACGGCATGGCAAAGGTCGTCTATCGCAAAGACACAGGCGAAGTTTTAGGCGTCCACATTTTCGGCATACACGCCTCAGATTTAATTCATGAAGCGTCAGCGGCGATCGCCAACCGTCAATCTGTCCACAGCCTCGCTCATTTGGTTCACGCCCATCCAACACTTTCCGAAGTGCTGGACGAAGCTTACAAACGTGCAATTGCCAGTTAGGGATTGGAGATTGGTGATTGGGGACTGGGAATTAGAAATTTTTCCCTCTCCCCAATCCCTAATCCCTACTCCCCAATCCCTAATCCCTACTCCCCAATCCCTAATCCCTCAGAATGCAAATCCGTCGTCGTAGACCTAACCCAGCTATTGCTGTATCCACAGTGCGCTATCAAGCTGCCATCCTTGATGCCCAGCCAAACAACATTTTAGAAGAAATTGTCTGGCATAAAGAAGAAGAAGTTGACCAAATGCGGGAAAAGCTGTCTTTACAACAGTTGCAGCGTCAGGTCCTTGAAGCACCTCCTACCCGTGATTTTGTAGCAGCTTTGCGGCAAGGCAAAACAAAGCCAGCTTTGATTGCTGAAGTCAAAAAAGCGTCTCCTAGTAAAGGAATTTTACGAGAAGATTTTGATCCGGTGGAGATTGCGTTAAAGTATCAAAAAGGCGGTGCAAGCTGTATTTCGGTACTTACAGATGAAAAGTTTTTTTCTGGCAGCTTTGAAAACTTAGCTTTGGTACGCGCCAAAGTAGATTTGCCCTTATTATGTAAGGATTTTGTCATATATCCCTACCAAATGTACATGGCGCGTGTTCGAGGTGCAGATGCTGTATTATTGATTGCGGGTATACTGAGTGATCAAGATTTGCAATACTTCGTCAAAATTGCTAAAACCCTGAAAATGGCGGCTTTGATTGAAGTTCATAGTCTAGCAGAACTTGAGCGCGTATTAACCATAGATGGCGTATCACTGGTGGGTATTAATAATCGCAACTTGGAAGATTTCTCAGTTGACTTACAAACGACTTGCGAACTTTTGGCAGCAAAAGGCAACCAATTGCAGGAACGGAACATTCTGGTTGTCAGCGAGTCAGGCTTACATACCCCAGAAGATTTGACTTTAGTACAACAAGCAGGAGTATCTGCCGTCCTGATTGGCGAGTCTCTGGTCAAACATCCAGATCCACAAGAAGCGATCGCCACCCTCTTTGTTTAATCTTCAGCTTCTGCATAATTCAGCCTTTAGCTAAATAATTTTTGCCTATGTAACAATTCATGTAATGACAACCAATTTCTGACTCATCCAAAATCTTAAATAAACTACCAATTCATGGATCCAATTCCTCTGCCTTCACCGATCCACTACGAACTTATACTGCAACTGCTAGAGAGACAAACCATGCAAGCAGTCAGTAATAATCCAGATTTGCGGCATCAGGTGAATCAGCTCATTATTAGCCTACGTAAAGCGGCTGTACAACAAAAGCATTTGGAAGAAATTTGCCAGTCCTCATCTGTTAAGATTGACCACCGTTGGTCGCTCAATCATCTTAATACTGGGCAGATTGCTGCTCCCGAGTCATGAATCAAGCCATCTACTTTCGTCTTCCACTACCCTTATAACTTGGCAAGTTTTAGGGAGATGAACTAAAAAGAAGCTGAGGGGTGTAGCGAAACTACCGCGTAGCATCCTTCTAGAATCCCCGGACTTGCAGTCCGGGGAGTACTCAATACGATTGGTTTATTCTATAAAATTACTTCATTTATATTTTTTTTATAAAAAATATTTTAGCAAAGAGGAACGCAATCGCGCGTTACCAGCACAACTGGTAGTTTGTTTGCTAACATTTTGCACCCACAAAATGGAATGTTAATAAAATTATTAACTATAAGAGTTGATTTATAAAGTTAATCTTAAGTAGGGTGCGTTAGGCTGAAGCCGTAACGCACCATGTTATATGGCGGTGCGCCCTTGCGCTTTGATGATGTTTTTCCTTACAAATCATATGGAAATATGCGCCTAACACACCCTACAAGAATTTTATTTTTACTTTATAAATGACCTCTAAAGGCAGCATTCCTTATATTTCAAATAAAGTCAATAAAAGATGATGTAACTTTATTGCACTGCTTTTTGCTGATTAATGGTTTGTACGGTTAAGTGCAAGATATGAGCCAATACGGTTCACATAAGACCAGAACCCTTATCAGAACCACAATGTAGAGACGCTTCAAACAGCGCGTCTTTACAGAGAACGCGAATCCCACCAAAAATCCTTAACTGAACCGTATTGAGATATGAGCCTCTCACTAGCCGCGAAAATCGCCGCTAGCAACAAATGAAACAAGCACCTGCATTCTTGATTTTCTGAAAGCCGTGCTATATAAGCGTTATAAAATGTGCATCTTAAGAGCTTACAAATTTTCAAAGTCCCACTAAAAGATAGATGGGGTTTTTCTTATGAACTTTTGTAAAAAGTTCTGGAATGGAACAGTAACCTCTTGAGGTTAATCAGAAATTCCTGCCGATTACGCGACGTCAACAGCCAGAAATTAATATTTGAGAATTTGCATAAAACTCTGGCTGTTTAAGTGGAGTTACATATACAAGGAGGGTGTAGATTTCAACCACTGCGTGGCATTAGGTTGCAACTATGCCAGAAAGACTAGGAGAGCAAACGGTTGATGTCTATAACGACTTAATCACAACGCTTGTAAAAGGAGATAGCAAATGACTACGAATATTTCCTATACTTTCACTTACAACTATGGTGATGGGGAGTACTACAAAGGCTACGGCTATACAACATCTGACTCTAACTACTACGCTGGTCAGCGTATAAATGAGCCCTCACCTAACGAAACTGGGCTTACTGGTTACTATGTCATTGACTCTGTAAACCCAACCTCACTAACTGGTTACACCGGAGAGGTTGTAGTAACGCACTACTATGACAAAGATACTAATTTGATTGCAGATCCAGGTGGTAATCCAGGAGGAGAGGAACCCGGACATTTGCATAACAACCCCTTTGACCCATCCACTGATACAAAGCTAGGTGTCGGACATAATGGATTAGGTAGTGAGGCTGGACTTGCTCACATTGATGGTCATCACTTCGGATTTGATATAGCAACCTTTGCTGTATTCAATAAATCCAATGAGGCTGATTTGGCTCCTGAGAATCCAGGTGATGGCGTAATTAAATTTAGCGACGGTGCATTCTATGGGAGTAAAGGTGATGACGTAATTGAAGGAGGAGCAGGTGACCAAGTGCTTTATGGCGGTAAGGGGAACGACCTTATCTTCGGTGATGGGATACTAGGGGGGTTATCAGCCCCTAGTGGAAATGACTTCCTTATTGGCGGGGATGGTAATGACTCGCTCTACGGTGGTCGTGGGAACGACAAGTTAAATGGAGGTTGGGGTGATGATTACCTCAATGGATACGGAGGTTACAGTGATTCTGAAACGGATACCTTGACTGGTGGTTCTGGGGCGGATACGTTTGGACTCGGTTACAACTGGCGTTCTTCCTCAGATGTTGATATCTACTATCTAGGCTCCGGAAATGCTGTTATCACAGATTTTAAAGCATGGGAGGGCGATAAGATTCGGATAGGTGGCAGCATTGATCACTATACGTTGGTAAAAGACCAGAACTTGATTGGCAACTCAGACCTAGATACCGCTATCTACAGATACGGTGATTTAATTGCCATCCTGCAAGACACCACCAATGTCATTGCCTCTCGAGATTTTACGATCACTTAGCTGGTTGAGGGAACGACATGAAAACTTGCCGCCCCACCAAAAGTGCCAAAGTGTAAACTAATAAACACAAACCCATCACCATTGCCAATGCTTCTATTCTTTTTGAGGACTTCAAAAAAACACTATCACTTAAGGCTAAAAGTCAGGTAAATTAAGCATTGTTCCCAAGAGTGGAAATTGGCTGGGGTGGATCTGAAGGATTTCTCGTTACACAAATGAAAAACAAATTTTCCGGACTGGTCACTTCGGCTTTGTGAGCGATCGCGATATCCTTCGCTGTATTGCCTCTTTGGAAGTCGCCCTCTGTGAACTGGGCTTTGAAAATTTCACCCTAGGGAGTGGTGTTGCAGCAGCAAGCCGCGTGTTTACACAGTCTTAGTTAGTAGTACTATTCATAACTAACCACTAACTACTAACAAAATCAAAAGAGCGAGTTGAATTATCAACTCGCTCTTTATTTTTGCAATTTCATACATTAGCCTTTGTAAAAGGCATAGTCTATGTAGCATAGTTCGATTCTCCTTAATCAGCTAATCATTCCTATGCTGTCTCCAGCCAATCATATATTTGCTCTAACTGTTCTATGCTAATCAAGCCATATTGCCAAAGAATCATTGGCAAAGGACCTGGATCTTGCTCCCGATGACGAAGAGCGACTGCAATGGAAGCTGTGGAAATTGCCAAATCTTCCTGCAAAAAGCTAATAAATCTAGAATAGGTTGATGGTGACATTTTGTCTTCTACCTTCTCACATAGTGTGTACTTTTATATTTCAATTCACTATTTTTCAATAGTTGCAAGTAGCCAATATTTCACCTGTCACTATGCCCTTACCTAATAGATACTCCAGGTAAATTTGTCTGGATGTTTCTCAAATAGATCTGAAAAAATAGACAATAGTGCCACTTGTCTTACCCAGTCTTAAGCAGCACAATGCTCAGGTATATGTGGTTTTATATTTTTACTTCAGTGTTCTAGTTAAATACACCTGTAGTAAGGAAGATTCCTTAGCTTATACTCCCTTATTGACTACTCTTTACACGTATGTCAAAAGGAATATTTTTTGTTATCTGGTGTAAAATCTGTGATCCAGTTTTGGAATAACAAGGCTTCAAGTATCTACACTGAATTAAATAATAGCCTCACAATAAACTTTTTTACCAGACTACGCAAGACTTTTTTTACAGAAATATTACAAAAGCAATGTTATATGAACTTGGGAGTAAGCAAGATCTAAATCTTTATCTCCGTAAAGAGCTGGAGTTTAAGAATTCAATTTTGACACGAGAGCCAACCTTCAAACCCAACTCCGTAGCTCGTCCAGAACGCAATTCAATCACTTGGTTAATGAATTTTTCCGAACCATAAGTCGGACAAGGATTGCTATTGCAAGGAGGTGCAGAAGGGGCAATATACTGCACTATCCCATCGCGCATAAAAACCATATCCAGGGCTACGGGTACATTCTTCATCCAGAAACTGGCTTGCAACGGTGATGGGAACTGAAACAGCATACCACGATTGTCGGGCAAAGCAGGGCGATACATCAACCCCATCGCTTGCTGTTGGGGTGTCTGGGCGACTTCTAACTCAATTTTTGTGCCATCGGGAACAACCGCCACAGCTGAAATCGGTAGTTGTTGACCAGCATTCTTACTCAGTGGTGTTTGCTGGGAAGAGATTGGTGCTTGAGATTGAGAGCTACTAGGCGTAGTGGTGGGAGAAACTGCTGGTGTAGGAACAGAACAGCCTGCTAGTAAAACGCCCAAAAGTATTGATACCAAACCAAGCCAATTAATCATAACAATTTTTCTTAACAGTCAAAAAATGATGAATTTTGAAACTAGAGGCTCTATATTATTTCATAATTCATCATTTAGTACTCACAATTTCCCATTCTCTTTATCTGCCCATGTCCACCGCAGTCCTGAGAACGGTCTACAACTGATGGGAACCAAAGCAGGGCATACCTTGCCTACTGCCCCGCTTCCTTACTTGTGTTCAAGTTTCCCTTAATACGTAACCTACACCCCGTACCGTTTGAATGAGGCGCTTTTGACCTTCATCTTCTATTTTCAGCCGCAAGTAGCGAATGTACACTTCAATCACATTCGACTCGCCCATAAAATCGTAACCCCAAACATTTTCCAAAATTTGTTCGCGGGTTAAGACTTCGCGGGGATGTTCCATGAGATACTTGAGCAGTTCAAATTCCTTCATTGTTAAGTCGATCGCGCGTCCATTAAGTATGGCGCGGCGGGTTGCGAGATCTAAAATGAGGTCGCCAAAACGTAACTGCTCAGAAGTATCGATATCAGGTTTTAAGTATAAGCGCACCAGGTTTAAAAAGTCCTCGGCACGGTAAGGCTTGAGAAAATAATCATCAGCTCCAGCTTCTAAACAAGCTACGCGATCATCAACTGTATCGCGTGCCATCAGTACCAGCACAGGCGATCGCATTCCAGTGGTTCGGAAATTTTTACACAGCGACAGCCCTGATTCTCCTGCGAGCATTCGGTCAATCACAACTAAAGCAGGATCGCGATCGCGGCTGTATTGGATACCGTTTGTTCCATCATGAGCCACGATAGGGTCATAACCAGCTTCTTTCAAATCAAAAGCAAGCTGATTTGCTAGGCTTTCGTCGCTTTCAATCAGCAAAACACAAGGGCTATGAGCAAGCGTCATATTGATTTTTGATGTTCGATTTTAGATTTTGGATTTGGATTTAGTTGGTAGCGCAATTTACGGCCTTCTGGTGATAGATCAATCCTGACTTGACACGCTTTGTTTCTACCATGTTTTAGCACGTATAAGTATCAGCCATAGAAATCAACAGATACAGTCATTTTAATCACTAATTCCAAATCTGGCTGTGCCTTGCTTATTGATAAGCAATGCTCAGTAGTGATGAGTAGTACTTTTGGACAACTAACCAGCAACTTATCCAAAATCACGCTCAAGGGCTGCGGTAGGGTTAACCTCTAGTAACACCTCCTGCAGCGAGCAGTTCTCTTGGAGGGAAACCCTCCAAGAGAAACTGCGGTACTAGTCTCACCTCCTGCAGCTTCTCCAAAATCCAAAATCCAAAATCCCGCTAGGGTAATTCCACAGAAGTGGGTTTAGCGATGTGTGGTAAACCCCAACCCAGTTTTTCTCGTAATATCCGGAAAAACTCTGGCGGTTGCAGGCGAATGAACCGGGCGCAGTAGTGCGATTTCTCTACATAAACCTTATCCTGTGGCATAACATAACACCCCCCGTTGCCATCCACAACCATAACTAGCCGAGGAGTATTCACTGGGTAGATGTTGACTGGCTCACTATCTGGAAACACCAACGCTCTAGAAGCCAGAGAATGAGGACAAATAGGTACGAGTTGCAACACGGGTACGCCAGGGGTCACGACTGGACCACCAGCACTCAACGAATATGCTGTAGAACCTGTCGGTGTCGATATAATCACACCATCGGCTGCAATGTCCACTGGCGCATGGCGACCCACTGCTATTTCAAAATGACACATAGAGGTCAACGGTTCCCGATGCAGCACCATCTCATTTAAGCAGAGAGCTTCCCACAGTATAGAATCTCCCCGAAAAACCTTGATTGTGAGCATCACTCTTTCCTCAATTTCATAATTGCCCAAGAGCAAGTTTTCTATTGCTTGAGGCAAATGATTGAGGTAAGTTTCCGTCAAAAACCCCATGTGACCAGTGTTAACGGTTAACATTGGGATACCACAAGGGGCGACCAAGCGAGAAGCAGCCAGAACTGTACCGTCTCCCCCTAACACCACCGCAAACTTCATTTCTGAATCAAATCCAGGCGGTGTTAGTCCCTCAATTGGGGTATGGCATACGGAACTTTCTGGAGTAGAATAACCCAGTATTCCACCGACGCCTGATGTGATGCAGACATCCCAACCTGCAGCGGTGAACTTGTCTTTCAGTTCGATAGCGATGCGACTCGCTATCGGCTTAACGTCATTGTAGATAATGCCTGCTTTGGGCACACTCAAATATCCAATTTATTGGTGACGCGCTTTATTATGTTAATCGTTACACATTTTTGATGTTTTAGTCATTAATCCTTTGTCATTTGTCATTAGTCCTTTGTTCTTTGTTCTTTGTGTAAGTACTACTGACGCATGACTCATGACTGATAACTACTGACTGTTAACTTTCTTAAACGGCGATCTTTTTGGTTTTTGCTTCTTGGGCTGAATTTTCTCGTAATCTAACTCCTTAAGCTTCTTCATAATTCTGTTGAAGTACTCTTGCAGGTAACTTTCTACGGTCGTGGTTTCGTTTGGTTCTAATCCAAAGACCGTGTAAACCTCGTCCATTGGGGCATTTAGCGGTCTACCACTCGCTAGGACTTCTGTAAAGGCAAGTCTGTCTGCTACGTTCCATCCCCACTGGAAGAAGCGTATGACTCGGCGCATGGTACGCAGTAAGTTGATTGGCATCCGCGTAATCCGTGCTTCTTTTCCAGATAAACGTTCGCACACACGAATGATTTCCTCGGCACTCCAAGCACGAGTCCCCACCACTGGAAAAGTTTGCTTTTGAGTTTCTGGCACCTTCAAGGCGCGGATGGCAAATTTAGCAACATCCTGAGTATCCATGTAGGCAATCGGAGAAGACTCTCCTGTGACCCAAACAGGCTGTCCTTCCAATATGGGAATTCCATATTGCCCAATTAAGCCTTGCATAAAGCCAGCCAGCCGCAATATGGTATAATTCAAACCCGATTCAGCTAAAAAGAGTTCTGTACATCGCTTGATTTCCATCAGCGGCACTTCTGGATACTTTTCGGCATCGAGTATCGAGAAAAAGATAAAACGCTCTACACCCGCAGCAACAGACGCTTGTATCAAAGAGACTTTGCCATCCCAATCCACTTGTCTGATACTCAGTGAATCTGTTGGACGAGATGTTGAGGCATCGATAACTGCTGTGACACCTTCAAGAGCTGCGTTCAGTGTATGAGGATAACACAAATCTCCCGGTACGAGTTCCGCACCCCATTCTTTTAGAAATGTGGCTTTCTTGGCACTCCGGACAAGACAGCGGACTTTATACCCCTCATCGATCGCACGACGAGCCACTTGCCTTCCCAAAGTACCAGTGGCACCAATTATTAATAATGTCATGAGAGCTTTTTACAAATTTTAAAGTTTTATGAATAAAATCTTATCAGAATGATCTCTGTAAACAAAACTTTACATTTTTTTAACAACTGTATACGAGACACAGAGGCTTCTTAGGTGCCTCTTGCCTCGATGAAAGCTTCCCTTACAGGGATTCCTCTTCTCCACCCTGAACTTTGAGCAACAACTCACCCAAAGCCCAGCCCACAAAGATTAAACCGAAGGACAACAGCGCTGCATTCAAAATTTCGCCGCCCATGAGTGTCATTCTCCTTTGAACATTGTTTAATTAAGTTAAGTCTACCAGAGCCGCAAAGAGCTGCCATAGTATTAGATGTATGTGAAACATTGTAAAGCTATACTGCTTATACAATTATCTGTATGTCCAAGTTTAATGAAAAAAATATAACATCAGTGCAAAGCCGCCCACGCTTGGCATTGACCCTGGGAGATCCGGCGGGGATTGGCTCAGAGGTGATTTTGAAAGCTCTTAGAGACCCGGAAGTTAGCAAAACCTGTGACGTGACAGTGGTGGGTAGCCGGGATTTACTAGTAGAGACTTATACCAAACTACAAGCCGAGAATTCTCAGCCGTTGGCAAATCCAGCAGAGCTATCAATACTTGATGTGCCGTTAGACAAGCACATACAGGATGAAATTATCATCGGGACGGGTAATGCGGCAAGTGGTGCGGCTAGCTTTGCTTATATGGAAACAGCCATCGCCTCCACAGTTGCACGACAGTTTGATGGTATCGTCACAGGTCCCATCGCCAAATCAGCATGGAAGGCGGCGGGGTACAATTATCCAGGACAAACGGAACTTTTAGCCGAAAAATCCGGCGCAAAGCATGTGGGAATGTTGTTTGTAGCGGAATCGCCCCACTCTGGCTGGACACTTCGTACTCTGCTTGCAACCACACATATACCTTTAAGTCAAGTACCGAAAGTATTAACTCCGCAGTTGCTCACAGAAAAACTTGATTTGCTGGTGGAGTGTTTGGAGAAAGATTTTGGTTTACAAAGCGCGAGGATTGTCATTGCTGGTTTAAACCCTCACAGCGGCGAACAGGGACAATTAGGACACGAAGAACAAGATTGGTTAATTTCCTGGATAGAGCAAGAACGTAAAAACCGCCCAAACTTACAGTTAGAAGGTCCAATTCCACCAGATACAATGTGGGTCAAGCCGGGTCAAGCTTGGTACGGTAGCATTGAGCCTTCAAAAGCCGCTGATGCCTACCTTGCACTGTACCACGACCAAGGTTTAATTCCCGTAAAGCTGATGGCATTTGACAGAGCGGTAAATACTTCTATTGGTCTTCCTTTTGTTCGTACCTCACCGGATCACGGGACGGCGTTTGATATTGCGGGTAAGGGAATTGCTGATGCGACGAGTATGAAAGCAGCCATACAGTTAGCGGCTGAGTTGGTATCTCAGAGGCTTAAAATTATGTAAATGGTTAAAAAATTTGCTAGATACAGAGATGATGTTTTGCGCCAGCTACAAGGAGTAATTCGTCATAATGCATAGAGATATTATTTTTAGTGAATTAGAAAAATACCTGTTGAAGCTAGGTTTTACTACCTTACCAACGGCTGGCTTTCAGAAAGTTTTTCAGTATCCATCATCGGAAGTACTAGTCATTTTACCTGCTTACGAGCAGCAAGCATATGTTCATCCTGTGCATTTGGTAGCTGTACGGCGAATACTGATAGAAAACGAGTTAATTGATAAGAATGCTTTCGACAGTTTCTTAGATAAGGTGGCAAGCTAAGAAGCGCTTTACCTTTAATGGCAATTTTAGGATAGTTGACGCTTCCATCCTTAAAAAGACTATAGGAACAGGGATGATGCGTAGAAGTACAAGTTATCACGAAAAACTGATTAAAGACCTCAAAGATCCATTGGAAGCAGCAGCTTATATCGAAGTCGTTTTAGAAGAGGGCGACCCGAAAATGTTAAGTAAGGCGCTAAAAAATGTTATTGAGGCGCAAGGCGGAATTAATAAGCTTTCAGCACAAGTCAAGAAATGTTACGAGAAACTTGACGTGATGTTATTGGAGAAGAGAGAGGTTGAATTTTATTGTCTGACTGCTTTACTGAATACGTTAGGGTTGCAGCTAGCAGTCACAGTTAAGGAACTTCCAAATTAAAAAGTATCCAATTTTTTCTTGTGGGATGGGCTTCTAGCCCGTCCTATTAACAGGGCGGGCAGGATGCCCACCCCACAAGATTTAATAATTTATTTTTTGGAAATACCTAAGTCAATCTGAGGCGACAATCCAAAATCTCAAAGAGATGTTGCAACGCTTGTCACTTACAATTGAACTTCTTTAACTTTCGCTCCCACCTAAAATACAGACTCTGCTCCTCAACCTCATCCATCGCTTCACCTTCACCAATGAGGTCTTGATTTTTCTCCTCTAACTCCCGCATATATTGCCTGAGTACACCCCCAACAGCAATGGCTCTGGTTTTATGCAGCTGACGGGTTAACTCCAAAAACCATTCGATATCAGCCACCAAGTCTGACTCCTTCACCTGATACTTGAGAATTTCTGGAATAAGTGCTTTAGGATCGTGATGCTTGGCGATCGCACTGACATGAATAACTGGCTGGTAATCAACCCGCAAACACTGCTGCCATAGTGCCACCCACTTTGCGTGAGAAAGATATCGATGACTGAAATACGAAGGCGGTACCATTGCCAAAATATGTAAATGTGGGTGTGCCGATACTCCATCTCGACCCCTAGTCACTTCTATTGACTTCACCCAACCTTTCGCAGACCATGACTTCAACTCACTCAAGCGCTTAAAAGCTTTGTTCATTAAATCCAAAGTTTCCCGTAGTTCCGAAATTTTGCAGTTCTTCACTGTCAAGGTGATAAACAGCCAACGATACTTAGGGTAATCTGCGACGATTTGGGGGAGAATCTTGTAAGCCTTTGCTTTCCACATAAGAGATCGTCGCCACTGGCACACAGGACATTGACGAACCCGACAAAAGCGAGCATTGGATAGTTGTAACTTGAGAATACCTTCCGATTCCTCTGGCACCAATCGAAACTCTAGCCACTCTGAACACATTCTTATCCGCCAAGCATACCCATTGAAGCAACCTTCACCTGCGCTTGCATAATATTTGGAAATTTTGTCAGCATTGGCTCTATGCTTGTCCCAAGTTGTGCCTATTTGGGAAACGTCGGATAATTTCAGTAAGTTTTTACTTTCTTGGCACTTACATTGAAGCGATAAATTGAAAGTAATCGAGCTTCTGTCAGAGGCTACAGCAGACACAAAATCCCCTAATCTTTTTAGTTTGGTATCGACAACCCAAACTAACACGGTATTTTATGTTTATATTTCAGTGAAAATCCTGAAAGAAATTTCGATATAACTTTTAACTAATCAGCAATAAATAGTGAGTTTCAGATTTAAAAAAAATTATTATATAGCAATCCGCGCAGGATTTATGACAAATCTTAAGTATTGTAGGGTGGGCAGTGCTTACCGTATTTTGCCGACTACATCCGGGTTTTGCGTTCGCACTGCCCCGAAGTTCCCTAGGTTGGGAAACCCGCCTACAGGACTTCTCTCCACCTTACGTATCGTTCAAAAATCTGCGGAGGAGTCCTATATAGCAATTCTATTTCATTTGTGAAAATTGAGTTTTTCAGATCCCCGACTTCTTAAAGAAGTCGGGGATCTTGTTTTTTCACAAATCCAAGGGCGGACTGCTATATAAACATTTCTCTCATCAATTTTGCTAAATTTAGTTTCAGCTACTTGCAGAAAAAGCACATTTAAGTTATGTCATAAGTAAAAAACACAATATTTGGCTGAGTAACCCCTGATGCTTGATAGTGGGTTAATCTTTTATAGGATGGGAAAAATTTGCCCAAAAATTTAGTAAAAAGATTTTTTGACTAACAAGTCTACCATTAGATAGACATTCTCAATCTTCATTCTCAAGAAAGAGCAATTCGGCTCCTCTTGTTCGGTAGAGTTTGGACAGTCAATACAATTCTTGCAAAAGTACTTAACAAATCAGGCGTTGTGATATTACCCTGTTTTCCTCTTAAATAGAGGATGAAAGAGCTGTAGAGGGTGTGCTGACTCATTGCGAGACGCGCAGTCCGAGCGCATTTGTTTGTATGTTAGCGCACAAACACTTTTGCAAGGCGTCTAATCTAATTAGGGAGGAACACTATGGTGGAATCAGGGAAGGATGCTGTGGAATCAGCAAAGAATACTGTGGAATCAGCAAAGAATACAGTGGAATCAGCAGCGAAGAATACTGTGGAATCAGCGAAGAATACTGTGGGAAATCTAGCAGGCGATGTTATTCCCTCAGAACCACCAATTCAGCCACAGTCTGATGTTCATGTCCTCAAGTCTCGTTTGGAATGGGGTGAACCTGCTTTTACAATTCTGGATGTGCGCGATCGCGATGCCTATAACCTAGGTCGTATCATGGGGTCGATGCCTTTTCCAGTTGATCAATTGGTAGACAGAGCAGGATCTTTAGCTAAAAGCCGTGATATCTACGTTTACGGTGAAAGTGACGAACAAACTGCTCAAGCTGCACAATTGCTGAGAAATGCTGGGTTTGTACACGTATCTGAACTCAAAGGCGGTTTGGCAGCATGGAAGGCAGTTGGCGGTCCTACCGAAGGAACTCTAGAATCAAGAACTCCTGCTGGCGCAGATGACTACAATGTTGTAGACCGTTTAAAAAATCACGCAGAAACACAGCAAAAACAAGTATAGTTTTTAGCCAATAGTCATTAGTTCCTCTTGACTAATGACTATTAACTCATGAGTTTGTTAATGTTCAAACAAGTCCTTGAATTGCAACAAATCCAAGGAAACTATCGTTGGTAAACACCGAAAGCATTCTTGAGCAAGTTCTAAGCGTTCTTCTCGTTTCAGCATTTCTGCGAGTTTATGCTGTACACCAATGAGATAGCGCACATCGTTGGCGGCGTAACTGAGTTGTGCCTCGGATAAATTAGCAGCGTTTCCCCAGTCAGAACTTTGAGCGCTTTTATCGAGTTCCACTTGTTCCAATTCTTGCACCACATCTTTGAGTCCGTGACGTTGGGTGTAGGTACGGGCTAACTTACTGCCAATTTTGGTACAGAAAACAGGAGCAACGTGAATGCCCAAATTGTAACGCAGTGTGGCAATGTCAAAACGCGCAAAGTGAAAGACCTTGAGGACATTACCAGCTTCTAAGAGTTTTTTTAAGTTTGGAGCATCATTTTGACCTTTGGCAATACGAATTGCAGTGACTTTGCCCTCATTGTTACATAGCTGGACGAGACACAAGCGATCGCGCTGTGGTAGTAATCCCATCGTTTCGGTATCTACAGCAATGACCTCAGCTTGTAGATAATGAGATAAAGCATCGTCACTAAGGTCGCGATCGCAAACCTGAAAATCTTCCATGAATCAGATTAAGTTCGGTGAAACACCTATATTATCTACGTTTCTTGTGAGCGCTTAAGCGCTGATATCTATTGCTGCGAAGGAAAATTTGCGTCAGATAAACTTCGCCTTCGCTATTGGTTGCTACACCAATTCCAGTCATGTTGTAATTTCCTTTGATATTAACGAGATGATCGGGACTGTGGAGCCAACCAGTCACAGCTTCCTGCGCGGGATCGCTATATCCTAGGTTAAAGGCGACATTTTCCCCTGCACTTCTGTAGCGAATAGGAATAGCACCGACTCTCTTGACAAATCCCTGATGGCTAAACGGAACTTTACCCCTAGCCATATTTTGACTGTGAATCCTTGCTTGTTGTGAGATTTTTGCATTTAGGGAGAGCTTTGGCAAACCCTTGGAAGCTCGATATCGATTAATTTGGTCAAAAACTGACTTTTCTAAATCAGTAGGCTTAATAGTAACAGGTGATGTCACTCGAGGTGACGACATTGACAACACCTTACTGTACTCTGATTTCTTTGTAGAGGTTTGACCTACTATAGAATTGGATAATAATGCGCTGCCAAGGAAAAGCGTACTTAAAGCTATGCCAAAAGCAGTTTGTCGGAACATGGAAAATTAAGTAATGTGTAGAGTTATCAGACGCACACCGTCAACGACCTAAGCGTTGAGTGCAACCCCCAGGCACTAAAAGGCAGGGGCTTGTAGTTCACAGTAGTTGACCAGTTCAAGTCCGTCAAAGGGCTACGTTTACGGCAAGTGTTTAAGAACTCACCTTGGGGTGCGTGCCAGCCCCAAGCTCTGAAACTAGATTGTTAAACGTCCAATGAGGTTAAGGCAGTGTAATCTGGTAGTTTGCGACCGTAAACATGAACGAGGCAAACCTTACCCAGAGATGGGGTTTCCCGGAAACGGGATTTTTCGGATAAGTTCGACGAGAAATAAATTTCCCTAAGCCCTGACGGGCACGCTGCGCGAACGGGCTTCATCCCCATAAATAGAATTTAGGGGCTTGCGCCCTTCAATATCGGTGATTTTTTGTTTTTTGTATATATCCGTATACTTTTCAGGATTCCAGAGGTTAGGAACTCATTGCGTATCAAAGTAGCCGCGCCAATAGTTTTTCATGCTCATTTTAAAAAGGTAAAGTCATTCATAATAAAAAATACCCATCCATTTCTGTAGTTATCCGGACAAATATCTACATTGCGGGAGTAGACAAACAAAACTCTCCTTATGAACTGCGTCCATACAAAACCGCATTCCTTATGCTTGAATTGTTAAGCTTCAAACAAAAATTTTAAACAAAAAGTTTAACTCTCTGTCTGTAGCACCCGCAGCACCCGCGCAATATATTCTGCACGCCATTGCTCCCTTTCCTTAGCTACCGAGTCGTCTGGCTGGTATGCTTCAATGTCGGCGATCGCTAAAATATCTTTAGCTTCAAGCAAACGTTCGATAGTGTCGAGACGTTCTCGCAGCACAGACACCTCACCGATAAGAGCCATAACTATTGCTAGCACCTTATCGGTTTGAGGATCATCAAAATAAACAGGTCGTTTTCCCTTTGCTATTTTATTCATCCTAGAAATCCCTGTCTACTTGGTTGCTGTGACAATAAACCAACTACCCCGACTACCCCGACTACCATTTTGAGAATTGTTGCTAGATACTTTTGCTTGCCATGCACCATTAGGGACAAACTTCTGAATCACCTTATCAGATGCAAAACCAGCCTCAGCAACTAACGCTCCCAAATCCAAATCGCGCATAGCACTCCAGAAGGGTTCATTATTGTTAGCAGTTTCCCAATCGTACACGAAAGCTGTGTACGCATCCATGTGACTGTACAAAGGTGCTTCAACATGGATCATCATCCCTCCGGGAGCCAGCAGACGATAACACTCATGCATCACATTCCGAATGGCTGGCTTAGGAATTTCATGTAGTAAAATATGCGAAACGACAAGGTCAAACGACCCATCCGCAAAATTGGTATGTTCAGCATTTTGCTGTGAGAAGTGAACCCGTTTACCTAAGGCTTCCGCACGAGCATGAGCGTAACGCAACATCGCCGCACCGATATCTATGCCGTAGACATCTGCATCAGGGTAAGCATCAACGTATGGTAGGGTACTGTGACCCACAGAACAACCCATGTCAAGAATTTTTTTCGGTTGAAAGTTGGGATATTCGGACTTGAGGTAGTTCTCCACAGTAGATAGTCCCATGTCATCGTTCAATGGTCCTAGCCAACCTAGACCATAAACATAAACCCCGCGATCATAAATTGCACCAGCAGCAACATCGTTCTGAGCAAATTCACTGTGATATCCACCAGGCATACAGTGAATGTCTACCGCAGTTTGGTAAGCAGGAATTTGGAAATTAGGCTCAACTGTTAATGTACCGAGTTCGCCACCCTTGTCTTTAGCTCGTTCTATCAGCTCGCTTAGCTGTCTCTCAACGCTAGCGTTCACCGCATCCCATAACATCTCTTGGTTAAGACGCTTCAGCGCACTCCACCAACGGTATTGCGGTTCTTGCTGCATAACCTTCCGGATTTCATGACGGTTCTGGGGAGGACGCTGATGTTCCCGCTCAAATCTTGGCTTTGCTACTGTTTCAAAAATGACCTTATTGCCAGGAGCGATATTCTGAAAAATGTGCTTTTTCAGACTTTGAACAAAGTTTTGCCGTGCCAGCTCGTCGTGTGTGGCTTGCGGCAGCATTGGGTGTATGAATTGTTTGTCCATCAGAGTTTCCCTCCTACATAGAACTTATCCAGGGTACGGGAGTAGTAGTCATCGAAAATTGTGGGTAGAAACCCCGTCCTAGAAGGACGGCTTTACATTCCTTGCGAACCATTACCGCCTTGGAGGTACTAAATCCCGTGTAGTTTTGCAATCTACTTTCGTTTGGGCAATTACAAACTGAAATCTTTCCCTCTGTACGCATAATGATCTTGCTCCGTAGAGCCTCCCTTGCGGGGTAAAGTTAGCTTCTCCCAAGGGGAGACGCTGCGCGAACGACAATGTTAAACGGGCGGTACTATCCAAAAGACACTGGCTTAACCCTCTAAACCTGTTTAATCTTTCGGTTCTAGAGCTTGGAACTAGCTACGCATTCCAAGGTAGGAGCTTGAACACTTACCGTTAACGTAGTACCCGAAGGCACTGAGTCTGGTCAACTAATCCGCTTAGGTTTGAGGCTAGAAGCCCCCTCACCGTAGGGCAGGGGTGTTGACGGACAAGCTAGAATGACATAACGACCATAATTATATATAACTCTCTCTCCCTTTAGTTCTCAGCATCTCTTGTGCTTCGTTAAATTAAATTTATGTCTTCATCCAATCCCAAATCCTCTGAAAACCGTCTTGTCTACCGGGAATTTGGCAACGATAACTCCGCCGCCCTACAAAGACCAACATCCCCTGCCCTAGAAAGAGCAATACAAGAACTACCCCCTCAACAGCAAAATGTGCGCGTGCAAGCGACTCGCACCGGACGCAAAGGGAAAACTGTAACTGTGATTAGTGGGTTTCAAGCCAAACCAGAAACCTTGCAAGCGTTACTGAAGCAGTTGAAAACTCAGTGCGGTACAGGTGGTACGCTAAAAGACAACGAAATTGAAATTCAAGGCGACCAGAAGCAGAAAATTTTGGAGATTTTGCTCAAGCTAGGTTATAAAGCAAAAATTAGTGGTGGTTAGGGAGTGCAGTTTACCGAACACCAGAAATCTGCTGGTTGAAAACATAAATGTTATCTTTAATAAGTACAGAAATCCTGCTCGTTTTGATATTCATAGGAGGGAGCGATGGATTTAGTTAGAATAATATGTGCTATTTTTCTACCACCTTTAGGAGTATTTTTGCAAGTTGGTATTGGTATAGACTTTTGGATTAATATAGTTTTGACACTTTTCGGTTATATTCCTGGCATTGTTCATGCAATCTGGGTAATTGCTAGAAAGTGAATGTATAGTTAAGAAACTCAAACAAAAGAAAAAAGAAAGAAAAGCGAAGAAAAAAGCCAAAATTTTTTGGCGTTGAATATTTAAAGTAGGGTGGGCAATGCTCACCTTTTTTGCGATTTAAATGATTTGTGAACAAACAAGATCCCCGACTTCTTTAGGACTTACGCATTGACAGAAAACTGACTATATGCAGTTAAGCCCACCTTCTGTTTTAGATGTTCCAGTATGAAGTCATGAGCCACCTGAAGAGATAAATTTCTCTGGATTTCATACCAGTTTTCAATTAACTCTTCAGTTCGCATCAGTTCCAGTTGAGTAAAGGCGCGGATTGCACTGAAAAAGTGAGTCCTGATTGCTTCAGTTGTTCTCACCATAAATTGTTCAATGCCACACACTTGTTTAATGGCTCTGTGGTAACATTCAATACCCCAATGGATTGAATGTAATTCCTTAAATTCTGCCCTATTAATTGTAATTAGTGCATCTTCACCTGGTAGAAAAATGATGTAGTATCTTTGCTCTTCGTTTTTGTTCGCGAAGCGTCTCCCCTTGGGAGAAGGTTTTCCGAAATACTTTCACTTGGACAAAGCTTTTCAGATGAACTATTAAGCCGTCATCGGATATTTCTAGATTTTTGACTTGGGTATAATCTCGACCATTAATTGACACTTTTCGGTTTTTAGCTATGCCAGTTAAAAACCCTAATCCTTTGTCTCTAATGAATTTCAGGTTTTCGCGACTGGCATACCAAGCGTCTGTAGTCACCGTCTTCGGCTGCAATCCCCAATCCAAAACTTCGACAATCATTTCTCGTAAATAATCGTTTTTAGTCTTGCCCTCCAGTTTGTTATAAATGCGATAGTTGATGGGTACAGATTTACCTAATAAGTCGGTGTAATACAAGGTAATGAACTGAATTCCTTTGGCTACTCGATGATGCTTGCCTGACCAAAAGTAACCAATTAATTCTGTTAACTTTGGGTCACTATAAGGTTTATCGACAACTGTATCATCTCCACTTAAAGTGCCACCTTGCAAATTAATATACGGTTTTACCTGCACAAATAAATCTTTTGGTTCATACCGCTCTCGCTGTAAAAATCTATTGACGCTATCATGAGATAAATCTTCCAGAATCGTCGCCAATCTCGTGCAACCTGGATATTTTGATTCTGCTAGTAAGAACAAAGTATAAGTGTTAAGGTCGCACTTGGCTGTTGATGGCTTGGTAGTCGTTCTGATAGTCCGAACCTCAGATAGAGCAACATAAGTATTATCCATCTTTAAAAGCCCTGGTCATTAGCGATTGCCCTTTAGGGCACTGCGCTCCGCGCAATCGCCTGATTGGAGAGTTGTGTCCCCATCTTGCCTTCTTGTTTTCCGGTGACACACGTTTGTTTGATTTTGTCAATGCGTAAGTCCTATTCTTTAAGAAGTCGGGGATCTGAAGAAGCCAAGAGAAGAGAGAATTTCACAATGATTTAGGATTGCTATAGAACTGGTGCAAGATGATGACAACTTCTCCCTTAAGAAAAGACCTTCACGAAGAAAACCGTTTGTCTTGGAATGAAGCTACCAAGGCGCACAATAGCCATAAGGGTGATCAGGCGAAGTTTTTTCGTTTGGGAGGAAGCACTCTGTTTCCTGAAGAAAAAGAACTTTTAGGCGATATTGCTGGGTTATCTTTGGTTCATCTTCAGTGCAACGCTGGGCAAGATACTCTAAGTTTGGTGCAACTTGGTGCTGTCGCCACTGGTGTAGATATAAGTGATGAGGCGATTGCCCTTTAGGGCAGTGCGCTCCGCGCAATCGCCTTTGCTGAAAAACTCTCAAAAGAATCTGGAATTCCAGCGTCCTTTTATCGTGCAGATGTGTTTGATTGGTTGGAAGAGACAGCAAAGCAAGGTAAGCAATTTGATATTGGTTTCTCGTCTTATGGTGCGGTTTGTTGGATATCTAATCTTAACGTTTGGGCTAAGAGAATTGCAGGAGTTCTCAAGTCTGGCGGGCGCTTCGTTTTAATAGAGTTTCATCCCGTGGCTATGATGTTTGATAAAGATTTTAGCCACAAGTTTTCTTACTTCAGTGAGGGAAAGCACCTGACTTGGGAAGATGGTATAAGCGATTATGTGGCAGAATCTGGTACAAGCTTGGCTCCTTGGGGCTATGAAACTGGAATTGAGAATTTTCGCAATCCCCACCGTTCCCATGAGTTCCAATGGGGTATCGGCGATATAGTCACGGCGCTGTTGCAAGCTGGACTGACTCTGGAGGTTTTGAAAGAGTACCCTTACGCCAATGGCTGCAAGCTGTTTGAACCGATGCGGGAAGCACCCGGACGCCGGATGTTTCCGCCTAAGGATGTGCCGAATTTGCCACTGATGTATGGAATTGTAGCTAGGAAAGCGTGATAAGTAATAACCGTGTTAAAATCGCCCCGCAGTCTGAGCGTGAAGGGGACTGGGTATTGGGGATTAGGGATTAGGGATTGGGTTTACATAAGTCCTTCTCACTGCGATCGCTTCACAGCTGCCAAAATAAATGCGATCGCTTCTTCTGTGTGTTCCTCAATCATTTCTGGATTAAGGCGATCAATATCAGGTGTTAAGTGTTTCCAGTTTTCATGCACTGTGAAGTAAAACAGACAAACGCTCAAAATATGAGTCAATGCCAAAAATGGCTTGAGGGGACGAAAACATCCTTCTGCCATGCCTCTCTCCAAAACCTTAAGTAGGTGTTTGTGAAGATTTAAAACATTGCATTCCCTAAAATAAGCTCCTTGATTTTGACTAGCTTCTTGAAACCAGAGCATTTGGCGCTGAGGGTTTTTAGCTTCATTTGAAATTGCGATGCGAATAATCTGCTTAAGAGCTTCTTCTGAGGAAAAAGTATCAAAGTTTAATTGCCCAAGGATAGCTTGCACTTCATCGACTGGGCGTTGCAAGACTGCTTTATACAAGTTCTCTTTGTTCTCAAAATAGTAGTGAAGCGTTGCGGTTGTCACCTTGGCGTGCTCAGCGATCGCACTCATCCGCGTACCTTTTAAGCCATGTCGTGAAAATTCTTGCTCTGCGGCATTCAATATTTGTTGCTGCGTCACTTCAGCATCTCGAAACGGGCGGACTGATTTAGCAACTCGTTTACTTGATCGAACCACAGTATCTTGATTCATAGTTTGTCCTTCTATCGTACCAAAAAGCTACGATTACTGAAGATATTCAATCTTTGAATTGACGCAGCGGTAAGTCATTGATAAACTTACTAATTAATTAGTAAGTTATTTTGAGCAATTATGAAGCAATTGCAAGGTGCACCGTGGCTTTTGACACATCGTTCAATGCTAAAGCCCAATAAACCCATGAAAATTTCTCTGTTGGGCAATGATTACGTTCTTTGGCAAAACAGTGATGGTGCGATTAGTGCCTTGCCCAACGCTTGCCCTCACATGGGCGCAATGCTGTCAGAGGGATGGTGTGTGACAAAACCCGATGGCAGTAGCGCGATCGCCTGCCCTTTTCATGCGTTGGAATTTGACCATTCGGGTTGCACAGTCCTGCCTGGTTCTAACAAACAAACTAAATCGTTAATGCAGCCGCTAGAGTTAATCATCCAAGGTGACTTTATTTGGTCTTATGGAGGGTATGAACCGAAGATATCAATTCCAAACATCATGAATGAGATTGCAGCAGAGTATGAGTTCATCGGGGTTACGGGCGAGTGCAGCATTGCGACTGATATTCTCAGCTTGCTGCTGAATATGCACGACTACAACCATCAAAATGGTACGCATCGAGAATTATTTGAGATTGAACAAGTCCAGGTGAAGCAGTTCATCGACGAAGGGTTACATTCTCATGCCTACTTGTCGCAACCCAGGAAAAAACCTACATTTCGTGACATTTTGAAAAATCCCGGTCTGCTGGCGATGCCAAAAGTGTTGGAAGCTCATCTAGAAAACTTCTTTCCATTCATGGGATTGATGCACGGTGAGAATAAGCTGCTGAACCTGAAAGAATGTCACTTCTATCTTCCAGAAGCTGATCATCAATCTCGTGTGTTTGTGTTGATGTACATGAAGGCGCATTCTCCGATTGCACACTTGATCAAAGGCAATCTCCTGAAGTTGATTAATGTGGTTGTGGAGCAAGACGCAAAGATTTTAGGTAAGATTTACGCCAATACACCGCAGCGAATTAAGTTAAACAATGAAGTGGGAATGGACTGGGTACGGCGAAATTTTGAAAGCTTTCCAGGTGTTGCCGAACCAAATCTATCCCGGTAGTTGCCAGCAACATAACAATTCGGGGCAATGTAGTGATAAGTAATAACCGTGTTAAAGTCGCCCCGCAGTCTGAGCATAAACGCTGAAGAAGCCAAGAGAAGAGAGAATTTCACAATGGTTTAGAATTGCTATAAAATTGGTGCAAGATGATGGCAACTTCTCCCTTAAGAAAAGACCTTCACGAAGAAAACCGTTTGTCTTGGAATGAAGCTACCAAGGCACACAATAGCCATAAGGGTGATCAGGCGAAGTTTTTTCGTTTGGGAGGAAGTACTCTGTTTCCTGAAGAGAAAGAACTTTTAGGAGATATTGCTGGGTTATCCTTGGTTCATCTTCAGTGCAACGCTGGGCAAGATACTCTAAGTTTAGTGCAACTTGGTGCTGTCGTGACTGGTGTGGATATCAGTGATGAGGCGATTGCCCTTTAGGGCAGTGCGCTCCGCGCAATCGCCTTTGCTGAAAAACTCTCAGAAGAATCTGGAATTCCAGCGTCCTTTTATCGTGCAGATGTGTTTGATTGGCTCCAAGAGACAGCAAAGCAAGGCAAGCAATTTGATATTGCTTTCTCGTCTTATGGTGCAGTTTGTTGGATATCTAATTTAAACATTTGGGCTAAGGGAATTGCAGACGTTCTCAAGTCTGGTGGACGCTTTGTTGTGGTAGACTTCCACCCTGTGGCTATGATGTTTGATACTGATTATAGCCACAAGTTTTCTTATTTCAGTGAAGGAAAGCACCTGACTTGGGAAGATGGTATAAGCGATTATGTGGCAGAATCTGGTACAAGCTTGGCTCCTTGGGGCTATGAAGCTGGAATTGAGAATTTTCGCAATCCCCACCGTTCCCATGAGTTTCAATGGGGTATTGGTGATATAGTCACGGCGGTGTTACAAGCTGGACTGACTCTGGAGGTTTTGAAAGAGTACCCTTACGCCAATGGCTGCAAGCTGTTTGAACGGATGCGGGAAGCACCCGAACGCCGTATGTTTCCGCCTGAGGATGTGCCGAATTTGCCATTGATGTATGGGATTGTAGCTAGGAAAGCGTAATAACCGTGTTAAAATCGCCCCGCAGTCTGAGCATAAACTTTGAATTATGGATATGCGTCGCTTTTTTGCCAACACCTCCATATTGTTTTTACTAACTGCTGCTTTTGGCACTTCTAGCTATGCTAACGCTGAAAATAGCCACAGGCAAATTGTGGATCAAGCTTGGCAGATAATTAACCGGAAATTTGTTGGTACAAACTTTAACAGTCAAAATTGGCTGCAAACGCGACGAGAGGTTTTGTCTAAAGACTATACGACCAAGCAAGCAGCCTATGACGCTATTCGTGCCATGCTGAGAAAACTTAACGACCCTGAAACCCGCCTTCTGGATGGTAAGCAGCTTGCTAGCCTTGAGATGGAAAGCAGTGGAAAGTTCATTGGGGTTGGTCTGATAGATTTTTCAGTGGACAGCGATGAAAAAACCAAAGAACTAAGGGTAGTGACTGCCATAGCGGACACTCCAGCTGCCAGAGCAGGTTTGCAACCTAAGGATATTATTCAGGCAATTGATGGTGTACCCACCAAAACTCTGAGTCATGATCAGGCGATGATGCGGCTGCGGGGTCAAGCAGGTACTCAGGTAGTTTTAACTGTACGCCGTCAGGGCAAGACCTTTGATGTACCGCTCTTACGTGAAGCTATTTCTGTGCAACCAGTACGTACCTCGCTCAAGCAGGAGGGAGGCAAAATTATTGGTTATATTGCCCTAACGCAGTTTACGCCTAACGCATCTCAGGAAATGCGTAATGCTGTCAAAGAGCTACTGAATAAAAATGTAGACGGTTTTCTAATTGACTTACGCAACAATCCTGGTGGCTTGCTTCAGCCTAGCACGGAGATTGCCAGTCTTTTCTTGAATAAAGAACGGGTTGCATCCATTCGAGATCGTACAGGAAGCTTGGAACAAATTCAGACAAGTGGTTCCAAGCTCACCAATAAACCTGTAGTAGTCTTGGTGAATGATGGTACTGCCAGCGCCAGCGAAGTCTTAGCGGGAGCGCTTCAGGACAACCGCCGCGCGCTGTTAGTCGGAACCACCACCTTTGGTCGAGGACGGCTTCATGGCGGAGAGCAATTGTCTGACAACTCTGTTGTTTTGGTATCCGTCGGCAACTTGTTGACTCCTGGAGGACGTGACATTAGCCGCTTTGGCATAAAACCAGATTACGTGGTTGAAATTCCACAAGCAGTGCTTGAGAAATGGACGCCAGGAAATATTGCTACGCAGAAAGATACTCAGTACACCCAAGCACTTGCAGTTCTGATGCAGCGCATTTCAAGATTAAAATAGTTAAGATTTTGACCAACCTAAGTACAAAATTGCATAAGTTCATAACTTTTAGGACTTACGCACAGTCTACGAATTCTTGGCGTTCTTGGCGTCTTGGCGGTTCGATAAATTAAGCTTTTTGGCGATTTTTGCGTAAGTCCTGACTTTTTTAAACGCAGAGGAACGCTAAGGTAGCGCAAAGGGACGCAGAGTCTTGCTAACTTTAATGGGCTATGAATTAATGAAATGCTGTACTAAGTTATAAACCTAACATCAGCAGTGATTAAGGTAGTTTACGCGCCGCCAAATACTCATACATCTGCCAGCGTGCATCCACCTCGGCTTGCGCTGCTTGCAACAGGCGTTGAGCAAGGGGGGGTTTGCTCTTGGTGAGCATTTTGAAGCGATTTTCTTGGTACATTGACTGGTCTACTGATTGCTTGGGCTGACGCATATCCAACTGCAAAGGATTTTTACCCTCTTTTTGTAAGTCAGGATTATACCGATACAGCAACCAACGACCTGAATCTACCAAAGCTTTCTGGTGACTCATGGCTGTCGTCATGTTGATACCGTGGGCGATGCAATGGCTGTAAGCAATAATCAGCGATGGTCCGTCGTAAGCCTCTGCTTCTAGAAATGCCTTGAGGGTATGTTCATCTCGTGCGCCAAGCGCTACACTCGCCACGTAGATATTACCGTAGGTCATGGCAATTAGCCCTAAGTCTTTCTTGCCTGCTGGCTTGCCACTGGCGGCAAACTTAGCAACTGCTGCCCGTGGGGTGGCTTTGGAAGATTGACCGCCTGTGTTAGAATATACCTCTGTGTCCATGACCAAGATGTTGACATTGCGATCGCTGGCAAGCACATGGTCAAGTCCACCAAAGTCAATATCATACGCCCAACCGTCACCGCCGACAATCCAGACACTTTTCTTAACTAGGTAGTCAGCAATTGATTTAAGATTTTGGATTTTAGATTTTAGATTGTTATTCTGTAGAGACGCGCCATCCGAGAGTTCTACATTAGCGAGGATTTTATCTAATCGGTGTTTTAACAACTCAATCCGTTGGCGTTGTTCGTAAATATCTGCTTCAGTGTTTTGCTGGGCATTTAAAATAGACTCAACAAGGTTATCATCGCCAATTTCACTGCTTAATTTTTGTAGGAGTTCAGCGGCGAATTCGGCTTGCTTATCTAAGGAGAGGCGGAAACCAAAACCAAATTCGGCGTTATCTTCAAATAAACTATTAGACCATGCGGGACCTTTTCCTTCGGCGTTCGTTGTCCAAGGGGTTGTCGGTAAGTTTCCACCGTAGATTGAAGAACAACCTGTGGCGTTGGCAATAATGGCGCGATCGCCAAACAATTGTGTGAGCAATTTTAGATATGGTGTTTCACCACAACCACCACAAGCACCGGAGAATTCAAACAAAGGTTCTTGCAGTTGTTGTTGGCGAATTTGGTTAATTTTAAGCCCTTGACGGTCAGGATTTGGCAAACTTAAGAAAAAGTTCCAGTTATCGCGCTCTTGCTTCCGCAAAGGCAACTGTGGTTCCATGTTAATTGCCTTGCGTTCTGGCTGGGATTTATTCTTGGCAGGGCAAACATCTACACAGATACCGCATCCTGTGCAGTCTTCTGGGGCAACTTGAATGGTAAATTTCTGTTCGGCAAAGTCTTTATCTTTAGGGCTGACTGACTTAAAAGTTGCTGGGGCGTTAGCTAATTCACCCGCTTGATAAACCTTACTACGGATGGCTGCGTGAGGGCAAACCATGACACACTTGTTGCACTGTACGCAGACATCAGCGTCCCAAACAGGAATTTCTTGTGCGACATTGCGTTTTTCCCACTTGGCAGTCCCTGTAGGAAAAGTACCATCTGCAGGTAACGCACTGACGGGCAATTCATCCCCTTGCCATGACATGATTTTGCCCAGGACTTCCCGGACGAATTCGGGCGCGCTTACGGGGAATTGGGAATGAGGAGATGAGGGGGATGAGGAAATTATTTCCCCTGTCTCCCTTGTCTCCCTTGTCTCGCTTATCTCCCTTGTCTCTACTTGGACTTTATGCAAATTATCTAAAGTTCTGTCTACAGCTTCCAAGTTCTTGCGGACGACTTCCGCCCCTTTTTTGCCGTAAGTTTTTTCGATCGCTTGTTTGATTTTGGCGATCGCTTCTTCTTGTGGTAAGACACCTGCTAATGCAAAAAAGCATACTTGCATTATCGTGTTAATCCTGTTGCCCATGCCACTTTCGCGAGCAACCTGATTAGCATCGATGACGTAAAACTTGAGTTGCTTGTCAATAATTTGCTTCTGCACTTCTACTGGGAGATATTCCCAAACAGTATCAGCATTATAAGGACTATTAAGCAGAAATGTTGCCCCAACAACAGCAGCTTTCAATACATCTATGCGTTCTAAGAATACCCACTGATGACAACCAATAAAGTTTGCTTGGTCAATCAGGTAAGTTGAACGAATTGGTTGTGAACCGAAGCGCAGGTGCGAAACGGTTATCGAACCGGATTTTTTGGAGTCGTAGACAAAGTAGCCTTGGGCGTAGTTGTCGGTTTCTTCACCAATAATTTTGATTGAGTTTTTGTTTGCACCAACTGTACCATCGGAACCTAACCCATAGAACATTGCCCGTACAACGTTATCCGGTTCTATGGAGAAGTTGGGGTCAAATGCCAAAGAGGTGTAACTAACGTCGTCATTGATACCGATGGTAAAGTGATTTTTCGGTTTGGCTTGAGCAAGGTTTGCAAAAACTGCTTGCACCATCGCCGGGGTAAATTCTTTCGAGGAAAGACCGTAACGACCACCAACAATTTTAAGATCGGGGGAAATTCTGCCACTCCCTCGTTCCCGATCTGCCCATGCTGCTTCATAAATAGCAGTGACTATATCCAAATAAAGAGGTTCACCTACACTACCTGGTTCTTTGGTGCGGTCAAGAACAGCAATTGCTTTTACAGTAGCAGGTAGAACGTCTACAAATCTTTTGACATCAAAAGGACGGAATAGTCTGACTTTGACAACACCAACTTTTTCCCCACGGGCGTTGAAGTGATCTACCGTTTCATGCACTGTTTCACACCCGGAACCCATGAGTATGATAACCCGTTCTGCATCAGGGGCACCGTGGTATTCAAAGATGCGGTAATGCCGTCCTGTGCGTTCCCCGAATTTATCCATGACTTGTTGGACAATGTCGGGACAAGCGTTGTAATAGGGATTAATGCTTTCGCGTTCCTGGAAATAGACATCGGGGTTTTGGGCGGTTCCCCGTAACACTGGATGGTCTGGGGTTAAAGCGCGATCGCGATGAGCAAATACGAGTTCATCATCAATGAGCGATCGCAAGTCGCTATCTTCCAGTAGTTGAACTTTCTGAATTTCGTGAGAGGTGCGGAAGCCATCAAAAAAGTGCATAAATGGCACCCGCGCCTTAAGGGTGGCTGCTTGAGCAATCAGGGCGAAGTCATGGCTTTCCTGTACTGAAGCGGAACACAACAAGGCAAAGCCAGTTGCACGGGCTGCCATGACATCACTATGATCGCCAAAAATAGACAGGGCGTGAGTGGCGAGTGTGCGAGCTGCAACGTGAATAACGGCACTGGTGAGTTCACCTGCGATTTTGTACAGGTTGGGAATCATCAACAGCAATCCTTGGGATGATGTGAAAGTCGTGGTGAGACAACCTGTTTGCAATGCCCCATGCACCGCAGCCGCTGCTCCCCCTTCACTTTGCATTTCAACCACACTTGGAACGGTACCCCAAATGTTGGCACGACTTTCAGATGACCAAGTATCTGTCCATTCACTCATTGACGATGAAGGGGTGATGGGATAAATGGCAATCACTTCATTGAGGCGGTAAGCAACACGGGCAACAGCCTCATTCCCATCTATCGTTGCAAAGGTTTTGTTCATCATTCCTCCTGTTAGTTTCCCCAGATGCCAAAATATCTACATTGCTAATTGCTAATAGCTCATAGATAATTCCCTAAGCTTCTTAGCCCTGGGTAATCTTCAAATTTGATATCAAATGAAAGTACTGCCCCACTCCGACTTGCAGCTTGCACATTTTGGCAATCTCATTTTTTATCAATTAAGTATTCCTTTAGACTGCATAAAGGAAACTATGAATAAAATAATTAGAAATAGCCAATGCAACGGAACTTGGTAGACTCAAATCAATGAAGCGAAATATTAAATCAATATTTCTCTGTAGCTTGGTGTCTCATTTTGCTTAAACGTACAGACAACTTGCGACTTTGAGTCTAACTCTAAATTAATCTTTCATACAATTCAGTATCTCACGCTATCAATTGCATTGATTTGTGTGAATTAATAATGTACTCAAGAAGAGAAAACACCAATTAGCAATAGTTTCAAATAATAAGAAAAAATTTTTGGGGTAGAGGTGCGGGAAATTTTTGCTTACAGCAAACCGAGATTCCAATAAGAGGATATCTGAGAGGATATCTGAGAAGTCAAAAATGTCATGCTGAACGGAGCGACAGCGTAGTGAAGCATCTCGAACCACAACGGAAAATTGGGATTCTTAGCTCCTGTTCCTTCGCTTCGCTCAGGACTACGCTCAGAATGACAAAATATACCTTGCTTAAAGTTTTCAGACATCGTCTAAGTTTAGAAAAATACTATGAAAAATAGTATTATTTTTATTTCCGTCTTCCAAAGATTGTTGCATCATGTTTGTGCCAGTGACACCGTTAAAATTTGGTACTCTATCAGATCATTTGGAACATCTTTTTGACTTTCGCGCAGCACTACTAGTCGTGGTGAAGTTTTCCGTAATTACAGATGTTTGTACTGAAATACTTCTTTGGATGCATATGTTGATTTTATTGCAACTATATATTCATGTGACGTATTAAACCAGTAGAATTCGTTCAGAATCCGTGAGTGAGGGGAAAATGACAGAAGAAGACCGCAGTGCCAAAGTTGGAGGAAGTGCTGACCGCAGTGCGATTATTACTGGAGATAGCAATACTGCTACTATTACTATTACCAACTACTATTACCGTGAAAATACAACGGTAGTACCTATTGAATCTACGAATGCTGCTGACGAAAATCTTCCCTGTCCCTATCGCGGTTTGTTTCACTTTGGTCCCGATGATGCGGAGTTTTTCTTTGGACGTGAGGTATTTGTAGAAGAACTATTCGCTGCGACTCAAAACCGTAATTTTATACCCGTTTTAGGTGCGTCGGGAAGCGGAAAATCTTCGGTGGTGTTGGCAGGATTAGTGCCAAAGCTGCAAAAAGCAGCTCGCTGGAAGTTTACCCATTTTCGTCCCGGTTCCGACCCTTTCCATGCCTTAGCTTTGGCGCTGGTTCCGCTTTACACACAAAATCTGGATGCTACTGATAAAATTATCCAAGCGCGTAAGTTGTCACAATCCCTTGGTGATTGTGAAATCTCTCTAGCTGATGTATTTGCCCAGATTCACCAAAATCACCCCACGGCTCGGGTGTTGCTGATTGCGGATCAATTTGAAGAACTTTATACTTTGTGTGCGGATCATAAAGTTCGCCATAGTTTTCTAGATAGTTTATTAGTCAGCTTTCAATCCTCTGCTTATCAGTCCCAATACAATCATGTGCTAGTTGCAACCATGCGGGCAGATTTCTTGGAGAATGCTCTGTCATATCCCGCTTTTGGAGATGTATTAAAAACTGATATCAAGCTCAGGTCGATGAATCATGATGAACTTTCACAGGTGATTGCAAAGCCTGCTGAAAAGTTGGGGGTGACATTTGAAGGGGGACTGGTCGAACGCATTTTGGATGATGTGGAAGATGAACCGGGGAATTTACCTCTTTTGGAGTTTGCGTTAACCCAATTGTGGAAGCAGCGCCAGGGTAAACAGTTAACTCAT
>NZ_AP018268.1:5162769-5163510 GCF_002368435.1 Kalymmatonema gypsitolerans NIES-4073 | reverse complement strand
CTCATGCAGCTTATCAGCACATAGGTAAGGTACAAGGTGCGTTGGCTCGTCATGCAGATCAGAATTATGGTAAGTTGAGTGCAGCCCAGAAAGAACAGGTACGCCGGATTTTCATCCAATTAGTGCAACCGGGTGAAGACAGACAAGATACGCGACGAGTGGCGACGAAAGCCGAATTGGGTGAAGAACGCTGGAAATTGGTGACACAGTTGGCGGATGATCGATTAGTCGTCACCAGTCAAAATGCTGCTAACCAAGAAACTGTAGAAGTTGTTCATGAAGCGTTGATTCGTAATTGGGAAGAACTGGGAAAATGGATGAAAGCAGACCGTAGCTTTCGCGCTTGGCAAGAAAGACTGCGGTTCGCAATGCTGCAATGGCAAAAAATGCAACGGGATGAAGGGGCATTGTTGCGGGGTGCAGTGTTAAAAGAAGCGGAAGAAAAGCTGAAACAACGCCGAGAGGAACTTAGCAAAGGGGAGCAAGAATTTATTCAAGCTAGTGTTGCACTGCGTCAACGTGGTAAGCAGCAAATTTACTTGATTTTAGGGGGGGTTGGGAGTGCCCTTTTACTGGCGCTGGGAATTTGGGGTTGGTGGAATTATACAACTGCGGGGCAATTGACTCAAATTCGCTGGAACTTGACTGATGTGAGTCAGCGAACGGGTTTTGAGTATCAATTCAAAGCGGCTGTCGCCTTGGCTAAGGATGAAAATTCTGCTCAAGCCGCTTTCTTGCTGG
>NZ_AP018268.1:5150070-5160612 GCF_002368435.1 Kalymmatonema gypsitolerans NIES-4073 | reverse complement strand
AAAAAGCCGCTCTTTTGCTCGAAAAAGCGATCACCTCTGCCAACCAGATTCAGGATTCCCGTTACAAAGCCGATGCCTTAAGTGCCATTGCCGAAGCCGCAGCGAACCTGAAAAACTGGGGACAGGCACTGAAAGCTACGCAACAATGCCCCAGTAACGATTGTAAGGTGGAATCGCTGACGAAGGTTTTAACGGTTCATGCCGAGCAGCAGCATCCTGAGTTGAAGGAGGAGGAGAATGAAAAGGAGGAGGAGGAGGAGGAGTGAACTTTTTTTAAACAGCGATAATTAGCCAACTGACAAGTCTGCGCTTGCGCGATGCTTTGGAGGAGCCGCCTTAACTCCACAACAGTGCGATTACCTATTGAGCAGCATATTTTACAATTTTCCGCAAAAATATATACTCAATTTCTATCAAAATCTCAAATACCAAGGTATTTTCCCAGAAGACATATAAAAAACCATATCAAATAACACCGTGAAAAAAATTCTCATCCTCTGCGCCAACCCTAAAAACACAAGTCATTTGCGCCTAGATGAAGAGGTGCGGGAAATCAAAAACACACTGCAACTCTCTCCAAATCGAGAGGAATTTCAAATCATCACTGAATCTGCGGTACGAGTGGATGATTTAACCCGCTTTTTGTCTCATCATCAACCAACAATTCTTCACTTTTCCGGACATGGCTCTGGTACTGATGGATTAGTCTTGGAAGATAATTCTGGACACGTGCAACTTGTCAGTACACAAGCCCTGGCAAAGCTATTTGATTTGTTTCAGTCACAGGTTGAGTGTGTTTTACTCAACGCCTGCTACAGCGAATCACAAGCCACAGCAATTCACCAATACATTGATTGCGTGGTGGGGATGAATCAGGCGATTGGAGATACGGCGGCGATTAAGTTTAGCGCCGGATTTTATACTGCCTTAGCAGCACTCAGGAATTATGAAGATTGTTTTCAAATGGGTTGTACCTCGATTGATTTGCAAGGGATTCCAGAATATTTAACCCCAGCAATCAAAATTAGGCGACGGCGTTATCAGACAGTACAGGCAACAAATCCAGCCAAATCTGACAAGGATAATGGTATGAATAATGACAATAAAGGCGGACAAAACCGTTCAGTTTCTATTGGGGGTAATGCCACTGGTAGCGCAATTATAACGGGAGATAGTAGCACTGCAAACATAAGTTTTCAACAAGTCAGTTTACCCGCACCTGCAAGCGTCAACATACAAGCAAAACTCAATGCCTTACGTGAAATACTAGTGAACTTAGAAACCTCAGACCGTCGTAAAATTGACAATGCCTTTGCTGATGCACAGGAGGAGTTAAATAAGCCACAGCCAGATAAAGATGAAATAGGTGATGCATTAAACCGAGCTTTGAAATATGCCAAGAAAGCCAAAGGGTTTGCCGATGCGATGGAAAAACTTCAGCCTCATCTCACTAAAACTACTGCTTGTCTAGGTAATAATTAGCACAACTTGTTAAGTCTGGTGAATTTAACAATTTGACTTGGTAAGCGGTTACGCAAAATTAACGAAAAACCTATCCCCTCAGCCCCTTCCCTCCAAAGCTATCCATGACTCGGATCTATACTTTTCCAGAAATTGACCCAGAAATTACAGCAGTTTTCACGTATTTGAACCACACTGTAAGGGCACAGCAATGCTGTGCCCCTACGCCAAATGTGGTCTATTTACCTGAAAATAGCTGTAAACTCTTGGGCTAATACTAACGTGAGTTAGATGTATCCTGATTTGACCCCTCTCCAAACCTCTCCCCTACAAGGGGAGAGGCTTAAAAATCCCATTTTTACGTAGCTCCTCCCTCTCCTTGCAGGAGAGGGAGGTTGGGTGGGAGAGGTTCTGAGAACTCACGTTAATACTAAGTTGCATTCATGACTTACACCTCACCCCGCCCTGACGGGCACCCCTCTCCGCGAGCTCGGAGAGGGGCAGGGGGTGAGGTTCTTGAACGCAACTTGGGCTAACTATCAAATAGTTGTAACTGTCGCTTTAAGCCACCAAACGTCTTAACAATTGGAAACCAATTGTTTCAATTATGTTGCTTGCCGGGAAGCATTGACAAAATTTACTCGCTTTTAAATTGTCACCAATGGTGAAAAGTCAGACAGTTGGTTCCTGGTATTTGACTCCTCGTTTTTCGTGACGGTTATTAGCAACGATAGGATAAACAATGCTGCGTAACCGATTGATCGCACCGACAGGACGATGCACTGCTAGACCATTCCCAGGAGAAAAACTGAGATCTTCTCCAAAGTCATTTTCTTTGGGAGAATGAACCTTCTGATGCTTAACTGTCAGACGACCAACTGTAAAGAAGGGTGATTCCTCTTCATTCCAAACAATGGTAGCATCATCAATGGACATTTCTGGGCTAGTTTGAAATTGGATTTGAAAATCCCAACAATATTCAGCATCAGGCTTTGCTAAAGCTTGAATGATATCCTCTCGGTAGTAGTTGTCCTCTTCACCTGAGGCTTTAACACGCTTAAGCTCACTTTCTGGTCTAGACTCTAAAGGAAGCGGTTGATGAGGTGGTTGAGTGGAAACTGGAGTAAATCCAAACTTTATCACAGCCGGATATTCCACAGGAACTCGACCTGGTTGCGATGGGTCAAAATCAGATTTGAGTCCCAAAGAAAACGCTGAAGCACTCCAATAGCGTTCTATAAGCAAAGTCTTGGGAAACCGTTTGAAACTGGTTTTGAGAAGTGTTGATTCGTAGGGATGCAACTTTAGCCATAAAAGCACCAACAGCTTAAAAACCGGAGACAACCCTGCTCGATAAATCGCCGTAAAAAAGCTGTGGAAGTCTTTAATGGTTCTAATAAAAAAAAGTTCGGTATTGTGGACAATAATATCTTGGGTGTGGAACTCGTGACTTTGCGGTAGTCGTTCTCCTTCTACGCCTATCACTTTTACCGCCATGGAGCGCGTGTCTCCTTCATAATCATTCTTTACTGAAAACGCACCACTAGCAAATCGTAGCCACACCGGATATTGTTTCGGTTTTACAAATAAACCTTGTTTTAGGGAAATGGCATTAAGTTGAGCTTCAGTTAATGAGGTGCGTTTGCTCAATTCATGCTTAATTGCTGCTTCATCAAAGTCAAAGATTTCTAGAGTTCCTTGAACAGCTGCGTGGGTTTTAGAGTGGGTATCTCTCTTTGCAATTTTTTTCTTCTCACCCCCGTAAAGATTGTCCATGTTTTTTTTAACTAGCTCGCTCATGAGAGCGCAATATTTGGTTTCGTCTTTTTCTGGGTATTCGGTAAATAGTTTCATTTTTTTTGAAAGGAGGATTAATAATCAGGTGAATTCGTCAAGCAAGAAGAAAGAATGTAAAAATCTCCCCTTTGGTTATAGAGTAAGAGGAGTATTGTTCAGAGCGATCGCCAAAAGCCAATCGCTCCAAAAACAATCCAATTTCTCAAAGGTCAAAAGTGACTTTGTACTTTTGATCTGATGGTGGAACGTTGCGATTAACTAAATCTGAGACAGTTTTGGTATTTTGAATTATTTCCCAACCCACAGGAGAAAAAGTGTCTTTATTGAAGATAGTGGGTGATAGTAAAGGATTATTCAGCGCCTCAGAAAAGGCATCAATTCCAATTAAGCGTGCGACTAAGGGAGGGATAGTTGAATTTTTCCGCACCTCCTCGGCGTAGATTCCCACATAAAACTCAATATTATCAACATGACCATATAATTCTTTGAGTTTCTCTTGAGCAAATTCATCGCCAGTAATTTGCTCAAACTTGGTCACTCTGGGGAAACCACACATTTCTCGATAATCGTTATAGCTTGCCAATTGCAGCTGTCGTCCCAATTTGATTGAGGGTAACTCAGTTAACTCAACCAATATATCAGGGGTGTTGAATAAACCAATTCTTGTACCTGGTTGGGAACAAGTTTCCTCCATCAATGCTCCCAAACCTTTATCAATAAACATCTTATTGTTCCACAAAGACGTAGCAATATGGGTTGGTTGACCCTCATAGATAAAGGTTTCAGGAATTGCACTATGCCAACGATAAACAAAATCAAACTCAATTGTCATCCAATTGGGACGATACCAACTTTCCTTCACAAAAGCTTCCGGATCGGCAAACAACTTAAAGTGATAGGGAGTTATGTGGTTAATGTACTCTTCCATGATGATTTTTAGAATAATCGCCATGAGAATATTTCTTGATGTTTGGAAGAGCCGTTCATCATCCCAATCTGGATAATTGCTTGCTAATTCATCACAAAGACGATTATGTTCACGGATACATAGAGTATTGAGCATGACATAGCCAATTTGCACATTTGCTCGTTCTACTCCCATCGCAAATAGATATTGTTTTTTATCTACAGGCAGTCTTTTTTCATCATTAATGGGTTCATAAAGACCGTCAAATTGAGGGTCAACTATACCCTGCGCTGGGTCGGCATAATAAAATAAGGGATATTCTTCTTCTACACCATCTTGCCGCTTGAGTTTCTGAGTTTTAAATTTACCTCCTTGAAAGGTTCTTAAAAGATGTGTTCGTTTTCTGTTTAAACCATAAACATTACACAAATCAATTTCATGGTTGGAAGTATTTTTTAATTTCTTTTCCTGAGTGTGATCGATGCGGAGAAAACTATCGGTAAACCACTGCACCCAATAGGGAAACAGCATAGTTGATTTAGGAGAATAAATCGTTTTACCATCTCTTTTACGAAATAAAACTGCCAAGTCTTCTACTTTAGGCAAATTCTTCTCAGAGTTAAACTTTGGATCAGGCGGTAAATGTCGTCCAATATAAGTGCGGTCATTAAGTAATTCCCAGGAAGTGTAAGTATCAGTTTTCTTAGGAATTGTAGTATCAGGAATATACTCATCCAGAGTCATCATACTGTAGGGATTAGGACGAGTAGGAATTTTGTAGATGAGACTATTGATCAAAGTTTTATTAACTTTGTGTTTCAAAAAATCATTACTTTGGACAATGTCCCAAATACCTTTAAAATTTGTTAAAACGAATGTTTGAAGTTTGTTATCCAACCCATCTTTAGATGTGTCTCTTTTCCCAGCCATAATTGTTTTTACCTTTATTTTTTCAAATGAGGTATTAAGTCAACTAGTTTAACCTAGAATCCCCTGCTATTGCTCAAAGCGAGTCAATGTCAAGATAGCGCATTAATTCAGTTTGTCGAGAATTTTTTGAAGATTCTTGGGTCGATAGTCCTTGCGGCTTTTCAAACGGTAAATTGCGCTTTCATGAAGATCTTCAATAGCATCGCTGACCTCACGAAACTTGATTCCTGCCAATTTAAAGAATCCAACATCGTTCTTAAAGTCACATTCATAATCGGGGTTGATGCCTGTGGGAATCACACTTGGATCTAAGTCAAGCCCCAATTTTAGGTTACCGATGGAATCAATCATCCACTGTAAGGCAGCATCTGATAACCCGCTGTGTTCTTCGGTTCCACCGCCAACGCAGCCGTGTCCACCTGGAAACCATTTTTGAATCACCCGCTGATTTTCAGCTTCAGGATGCTTTTTCATAGGAGTGACGTCAAAGATTTCGCGGATTTCGTCGATCGCTACAGCGTGCAATGCATTCTCAATACATTTATTTAAAGTAGTGTCATGAAATCTGTAGCGCTTATTGAGCTGCTCGTACAAGTTTCTGAAGGCGGGTACCCCAGGAATATCAAGAGCACCGACGGTGTCAAAACTTGAGTCATTCAATCAGCTTTTTCTCAAAATGTGAGTTCGGCATAAAGCCAGGGCAAACGCATTTCATATATCAACATAAGTAAATTGGCACAATTCAACGAAGTATGTAACGTTTTGTAACGGCAAAGGGGTGCATATTAAAGGGTGTAAGAATTGGGTCAAGGTTAAAGGGAAAAGGGGAAAAGTCAATACGGTTCAGTTAAGAATTTTTAGTGGGATTCGCTTATTTGTAGAGATGCGCTGAATGAAAGCGTCTCTACATTATCTTCCTGATAAGGGTTCTGGTCTTATCACCAAGCGTATTGGGCTAAAAGTTCCCCATTCCTCTTTTCCCTTCTTCTGTTTTATCCTTGGAATAAAGCCGCTTTACCCATTGCAAAATAATTATCTTTCTTTACGTCCACCTACTTATGTCTAGTTTGATAAATGCTAAGCGCGAAAACTGCTTTAAATTATCGATATATTCTTACTTTTTTAATAATAATGCAAGGACAGTTAAGACAGTTAAAATTAATTAAATATTAAAATTAATTTTCAGGAAAAATGAGAGTGCGATCGCTGATTTTAGTTCTCAAAATTTCTAGTATTTCATCCTTATTTGGGAAGGATGAAATACTACAGTGAAGGTTTTCCTTTAATCTATGGCAATAGGCGATCGCCTCCGACTGGTACTCCATGCGATCGCACTAGCAGCTTTTCGTTCATCTTTACGGTGTACAACTGTTGCTAGCCCCGTGCCGATTGAAGAAAATAGAAAATATAGAGCGATTGGACACAGCCCAGTGCCGGAGGCAATGGCCCAATCGTTGCGTTTTTGACACTCCCCAGCCTAAAGGCATGGGGATTCTTGCTTCATCCGTCCTCCCTAGACACCCAAATGCAAGCATTCAAATATCCCCGTTTGGATACGTCCACAAGCGCACACAGACTGTCCGACCGCGTTTGAAACGATTTATTCAAATTTTTTATTTCTCATTCCCACACTATGTCGCACTCAGCTGAGCATTGTGGATGGCGAGCTACCAACGTTGGCTATCTAGGCGTATTACCGCAGTGCCATAAGTATGATATCACATCCGTATGCCCAGTTTAAATAAAGCCGTCCTAGAAGGACGGGGCTTTAGACCCAGTTTTTTCGGTAAACAGGGATTTTGGCGATCGCACAGGTGCCAGCGCACGCGCATGGCGATCGCTCACACTTGTTACTGCAACTGAATTACATTGCCTTGCTCGTCGTTGTGCGTAGTTATGAACCTGCAATCTGCTCTTGCTGTTTGTGATCTATCAAGATAGGTCTGAACCGCTCGAAGTTGTTGATGTCTACGCAGGGCGTACAATCGAGCTTGGTTTTCAGTTCAGCACTGAAGGAAATGAGCTGATCGGCAAGAACCTCACGGTCGGTTAAGCAGCCTTTGATTGCTATGAGTTCTCCCAGAGTCCACTCATACAGATTTCTGTCTGCATTGTTCATTATTACAATCAGTTCGTTCTTGGTTCTCATGATTTGGTTGAGAAGCTCATCTAGCTTGGCACTGATCAAATTTGCAATCAGGATGTTAAATGTCTCTTTGCCACCTATTATATGGATTAGTTCATCAACGTACTGCCCAACCAGAATTAAAAATGTCTGATTCCACTCGCTGCGGATGCTCGAAATCTTGATGTCAATATCTCTGTAGACTTTATTAATCTTATTGTTAATTGCAGTACTGTTAGCAACGAAGTTTATAATCTCACTGTTAATGAGAGCGTTGTTCATGACACCGTAGTGTAACCGCTGGTCAATGTAGTGCTGTAATTCCTCATTATCATTCACAATGTAGTGAGTCATTAATGGGATGTTATTTCTTATCTTCTGCTCAAAGGTTTGGTCGATTTGCTGAGCTATATACTGGTCGATGTAATCCTTGAATTCCTGCTTATCCGCAATCTTGTTGATAATGAATCCGATGTTGTTATTTATCTTTTGCTCAAAGATTTGGTCAACGAACTTGTTGACCTGCTGCTGACGACGACGTCTGCGGAACCACCAGAAAGGCAAACCCAGCAGTCCCAGCAAGAACAACCACGGCAGCGATGCAAATGGATTTCTATAAAGGGAGTTCAAGGTATTTTTTACAGGCGAGGGTATCCGATCCTCTGAGTCAATATTTCTTCCCGAAGGCGATGTATTGTTTTCGCCAGTTATGGGTAAGGGCTGACTCGTCTGTCCTGTTCCAGAAGGCTCTCCAGAAGGTTTATTTGTAGAATTTTGTGTAGCTTCAATTTTTCTTTCCGAAGGCGATGTATTGTTTCCGCCAACGATGGGCGAGACCTGACTACTCTGTCCTGTTCCAGAAGATCCTCCAGAGGGTTTATTTGTAGGATTTTGTGTAGTTTCATTAGTCAACACTCCAGAGGATGGGTTGTTTGTTCCTGCTGGTTTTGAGCCTCCTTCAGTACCTCCACCTGAAACACTATTTTTCTTAGATGAGGGATCATTGATCCCTTGTACTTGGTTAGGTTTTTTATTAGAGGATTCCTGAGGCTGTCCTCCTATCCCTTCTGTAGAGTTTTCTTCACTCTCTAAATTCTTGAACGGTTGTTTAATTAAATGAGGTGGTGCATCAGAAAAAACGGGGGTTGGGAGCAACAGAGCCAAGAAAAGTGATACCCCAACATATGAATATCTTTTTTTTGCCATAACTAGTATTTCCGACCCTCGCAAAGTAATTTTTATTAACTAGAGGTGCAGATTGAAATATCTTCTTTAGAGGATGTCTGAGAAGTCAAAAATGTCATGCTCGACCGAGCGACAGCGTAGTAAAGCATCTCGAACCACAACGGAAAATTGGGATTGTGAGTCCCTGAGTCCTTACGCTCCACGCTGCTTTGTAAGTCCAAAAGGACAGGTTGCGCCAACACGTATCTCCTACGGAGACGCTGCGCGGAGGCGCTGCGGCACGCTTTGCGCTTACAAAGTAGCGTGTGCATGATTGCACTCAGTGTGCGCTTTGCGCTTACGCTCCACTTCGTTACGTATGCACCCTTGGCGCATGCTACTTTGTAAGTCCAAAAGGACAGGCTACGCCAACACGTAGTGTGCGCTTGCGCTTATAGAATGACAAAATATACCGTCCACAAACTTTTCAGACATCCTCTTAGGAAGCATTTTGTAGTTAATACCATTTAAAAAAAAGAATGCAACACATGATTGTCTATGTGACGGTTCTATCTGTCGCAAACATTTTTTGAATTGGTATCATCATTTGTCTAAGAATTCAGCCAGTTCTTTCCTGGTATTTGACTCCTCGTTTTTTATGAAGGTAGTGAGCAACGATAGGATAAATTATACTCGGGAACCGAGATAGTAGCAACAAAAACAGAGAGCGATCGCTGCATCAAATTTCGGGAAATCTTCTTACTTAACTACCTTCACCAATCACAATAAAATTAAAAGCTGGCTTTTCTTTCGTAACTGCCAGCTTTGGAGAATTTGCACCTGATTGTTGTTTAAGTCCCAAATCCCAAATAGCAATTTGAGCTTTGTTTGGAGTTATATCCTTAACAATGATTTGATTATCAGCACCCCAATTCTTCAAAGTAGCGACTAAGCTGGGAGGGTTAACAAAAGGTTCTAAAAAAGTAATTACGTAAGTTCCTGTGTCTGGTGATTTCACATCAAATCCTTCCCCGTTTTGTTTTGTTTTGTCTTCACCAACTGTTCCGTAAATCATTTTTTGTGTCAATTTTTTCACTTTTGTTTTGTTGAAGTAGGGTGCGTTAAAGCAACGCAGTAACGCAACCTCTACATCATCAAATTTGAGTTAACTTAGCTTTAAGGGCTGAAGTCTAGTTATTTGCTTCCTGGTAATTGCTGCGATTGCTGCTGATCTAGCGAGATAGGTTTGAACGGCTTGAATGTGTTGATGTCCACGCAGGGGGTTCCATCCAGCTTGGTTCTGAGTTGAGCGCTAAAGGTGACTAGCATCTCGACAAGAACCTCACGGTCGGTTAAGCAGCCTTTGATTGCCATGAGTTCTCCCAGAGTCCACTCATAGAGTTGTCTGTCTGCATTGTTTATGAGCACAGTCAATTCGTTCTTGGTTCTGATGATTTGGTTGAGAAGCTCATCGACCTTGATGTTGATGATATTCGCGACTTGGGTGTTGAATGTGTCTCTGTCGCCTATTATGTTGATCACTTCATCAACGTACTGTCTCACCAGATTTAAGAATGTCTGATTCCACTCGTTGCGGACGCTGTCAATCTTGATGTCAATATCTCTGTAGACGTTATTAATCTTGTTGTTAATTTCCGTACTGTTGATAACCAAGTTGACAATTTCGTTGTTAATTTCAACGTTGTTGGTTACGTTTTGCTGTAAGCGTCGGTCGATGTACTGATCTAAGCCCTCATTGTTATTCACAATGTTCTGGGTAATCACTGGAATGTAATTTCGTACCTTTTGCTCATAAGTGTTGTCAATTTGCTGGCTGACGTACTGGTTCAGTTCAATATTGTTATTGACAAGCTTCTGAGTAATGACTCTGTTGAATGTCTCTGTGCCACCGATGATGTTGCTCAGTTCATCCACGTGCTGTGTAGCCAGATTGATGAATGTCCGATTCCACTCGTTGCGGAGGTTGGAAATCTTGTTGTCAATTTCAGTACTGTTGGCAACCAAGTTGACAATGTTGTTGTTCACTTCAGTGTTGCTGGTGACGCTGTGCTGTAAGCGCTGGTCGATGTACTGGTTGAATACCTCATTGTTATTGACAAGCTTCTGAATAATCAGTCTGTTGAATGTCTCTGTACCG